>JAFPWZ010000026.1 GCA_017412625.1 Methanomicrobium sp. | reverse complement strand
GATACATCGGGACCCGCACTCAACATCCTCTTAAAGCTCATGAGCATTGTGGCTGTTGTATTTGCACCGCTCTTCCTTATCTGAGCGAAACAAAATCGAAACAAATCAAATATCTTTTTTTTACTTTTCGGGATTTCGTAAGATTCAACCTGATTTTTGCCTGATATACGGGATAAATGATTCTCCGAATTTCCAAAACCCGTAACGGGTTGCTTAAAAAAGAAAAATATCCCGGTTAAATATAGAAAAATATAGAGATTAAAACAGAAAAATAGAGATCAGACTTTTTTCTGCAACTCGTCCATCTCATTCTTTAAGAGCTACTCGGATGACAGGACCGTCGTTCTCGGCGGCAGATTCAAACTTCTCTCGGAATATGACGATAAAACTGGCTGGGGAGATTTTGTGCTGAAATCCGGCGAACACCTTGATTACTCCGTCTATGACATGAAGACCAATACACTTATGTCAACGGGAAGAATTGCGGGAAAATAGCTGCAAATTTTTGAAATTTACAAAAAAAGATTAATTTTTCTTTTCGAGATCTTCGAGGGTCTTTTTCGCATCCTTTACGACATTCTCGAATGACTTAAGGATACTGTGACCCGCGGCTATTGCCTTTGACTCAAGCTCGGCACGCTTCTCCTCGGAGTTGAGCAGTTCGTTGCCCCTGTTTACAAGGTTGTCGACCGTAGCCTTGAGGGATGCCGTCGCATCATTTACAATCTTATCGAAATCGGGGTCTCCGCATTTGCCGGAACTCGCGCTCGCGCTCGCGCCCGTGCCCGCATCTTTCTGCTCCGCTTCGGAGTTCTTTACCCAAACTCCGTTAACGAAATGTCCGTCTTCTTCGCTGTCCGTCATATTTTCACTTTAGTGAAATTCGCCTTATAATTATAAAAATATTACACCGAGGTTGTGGCAGATTACCGCAACATACCAGCCGACTACAAGTATGAGTGCACCGGTTCCCGAGTGCTTGATGATGCTGTTTGAATAGAATACCGTCATAACCGTCATTATCATTACGCAGCACTTGATAACGAAGTGCCAGATACCTGAGCAATTTACGACTCCGACCATAAACGCGTTCAGCTCCTGACCGCCGTTTGAGAGAATAAACTCCGTTGTAAGAACATCAAGCAGGAATAAACCGCCAAGCAGGAACAATATAAAGAACAGGACTGACCTGTAAGCCCTGTCATATGTATATGAACGCGGGGACGGAGCAGGCGATATCGATGACCTGTGTATATGATGTAAATTATATGTCATTTGCCTTCCTCCGAACAGTAGCGCAACCTTAGAACGTTCGCCACTTACCTAACTAAAGAGTAATCTGCAGGGTACAATATTAATCTTTCCGTTAGCACATATACGAACAAATTATGTCGTCTTTGCGTCCGACATCGCAATCCGACGCCTTTACAGCCATAAATCCACCGCGTAACCCCGGGAGCATCGATCAATTAAAATAGGCTCCAATACTATAATACCCTGCATGATATCGAATTTTATTGAAACAGGCAAAGAATTGCTGTTAAATCCTGTAGATACTCTGAAAAAACTGCGGGATGAGAAACTTGATCAGGCATTTATCTTCTTCATTTTGATGATTGCGGTCTTTACCGTGCTTTCCACGATTGTCACCGGACTGATGGGAGTCCCGGGCAGCCTTGTATTTTTCCTCTGCGGGTATGCGCTCGGCGCTTTCATAGGATCCATCATCGGATTGCTGATTACCTCCGTAATTCTGCATATCTTCGTATACATCCTCGGCGGCAGAAAAGGTATCGAGCAGACCGTTAAAGCAGTGA
This sequence comes from Methanomicrobium sp., assembly GCA_017412625.1. Lineage (GTDB taxonomy): Archaea > Halobacteriota > Methanomicrobia > Methanomicrobiales > Methanomicrobiaceae > Methanomicrobium. Next base: position 986 of record JAFPWZ010000026.1, on the reverse strand, counting down.
TATACTCCTTTGTTCCCGTTGCGCTTCTCGGATGGATCCCGCTCGTGGGCATAATCGGTCTTATCTGGTCGTTCATTCTTGAGATTCTCGCAGTCCGCGAACTTCAGAATCTCTCGACGGCACGTGCGGCAATCGCGATAATCCTGCCGCTGGTCATCCTGATTGTCCTTGCCGTGATCGTGCTTATGTTCTTCATTATAGTAGCCGGCGCTGTATACATGCCGACAATGTAAAAATATAATACCCTTTTTTTGTTAATTCCGGCGCAATACGATCGGGTAGACCGTATATGTCCGCGATTATCCGAAATCGCCGATCAATTAAAATATCATCTTAACGCAAACTTTCGGAGATGTTAGAAAATATCACCCGCACTTTCAGGGGATTGCTCCTAAATCCTTCGGAAGAGATGAAAAAACTGCGAGAAGAACCGCTGGAAGAGGCATTTGTCTATTTCCTCGTATTATCCGCGGTCCTTGTCGCGCTCATGGCAGTTGTTTCCGTGATTATCACGGCTTTGACAATGCAGGCATCATCGGTATTCCTGATTGTCTATCTTATCGGATACTTAATCGGCGCTTATATCGGCTGCTTTATCGGATTAATCATAGGTTCGATCATACTGCATGTCTTTGTATACTGCCTCGGCGGCAGAAAAGGTATTGAATCGACAATTAAAGCGGCAATCTACTCGTTTACGCCGATTGCACTTCTCGGCTGGATACCTCTCGTAGGTCTCATAGGCAGTATCTGGTCACTCGTGCTTGAGGTAATCGCAATACGCGACCTCCATGAGATTTCGACGGCGCGTGCGGCAATCGCGGTAATTCTTACTGTACTGTTCATTATCGCGGCAATTTTAGTGATTGTCATCTTTATGGTGATTGTTTTTTACCTGCTCACTCAGACTTCCGTCATTGACGTCAATGATACATTCACGCTGACAATGTAAACACGGATGAAAAAAAAAGATAAATTATCTTTCT
>JAFPWZ010000025.1 GCA_017412625.1 Methanomicrobium sp. | reverse complement strand
GACTGGAATTACGCGACCCGCAAAAATGCCGATTACAACCTCCTCTCATGCTCAAACGAGGAATTGGAGAGGTATTTCCCCGCGATTGCCGACAGAGTCGATTCATACCTGAATAGGACGGATGGCGGCGAAGATGCGGGCGCATCCGATGAATCCGCCCGTTCGGGTTTTGCCGGCGGCGTTCCCGCTCAGATTGTCTCGGGCGGTCCCGATACCTACTGGAATCCGATAAAGGACATGTATGCAAAGATGATCTCGGTTGCTACGGACTCAATCTATATCCAGACGCCGTATTTCGTGCCCGACCAGACCATTCTCGAATCCTTAAGGATGGCGGCGCTCTCGGGCGTTGACGTAAAGATAATGTTCCCCTGTAAACCCGACCATATCTTTGTCTACTGGGCGGGATACTCCTATCTGGAGCAATTGTTTGACGCCGGCGTCAGGGTCTTTGTCTGGAAGGAGGGCTTCATTCACGCAAAGACCATAGTTGTCGATGATAAATGCGGCTCAATAGGCAGTGCAAACTGGGATATCAGAAGTTTCAAGCTGAATTTCGAATCGAATATAATCATGTACGACGAAAATGCGGCAAAGACCATGAAGGATCTCTTCATAAAAGACCTCGAGTCCTGCGAGGAACTGACACAGGCGAAGATAGATGCCCTTCCGCTTATTACAAGGATAAAACTCTCGATATCCCGCATATTCTCGCCGGTTCTCTGAGTTATTAAAAGACTCAAAACCTTTTTTTGATTTTACGCCGTTGCCGATTCCCGCCGTTACTCTTTCTTTTCCGCAGTGTCGTGGATAATCTTATGTGCATTATAATGCGAGACAATGGCGTCTTTGGCGCCGGGGATAAAGCTCCACGCGATTACCGCGGCGGTTGCGCTCTTATGAGCGGGATTGTCGGATCTGCCGATGACGATATTTTCATGCCGTTTAACGGCGTTCAAGTGCTCTTCGACACTCTGCGTCCCGTATGTGCCGCAGAGCACGCTTCCGACATCGCAGAGAAGGTGTGCATCGGAACCGCCAGTAAACGCTATTCTGCCCGAAAGCGCATGTTCCTTGGCATATCCGATGGATTTAAGATTGAGCCCTTTAATCATTCCGCCGCATATTGCTTCTATGCCGTCAACGTGCTCAAGGACGCCGTTATCCAGAGTGCCGTTGAGCAGGCACTTCAAGACGCCGCGGTTTATGCCGTAGTATCCGAACGGGTGGGCGGCAACCCGAAGACAGTCGAAGTCCTCCGCCAGAATCAGTGTATCAATGACCCGCAGATGCTTTCTCATGGTCGGCGACAGCTTTCTTTTTTCAGCGCAGATTCTGCCGTTAAACTCGCAGAGGTCGTCTGTCGTGTAGAAATAGAGAAGAAGATGCGGTCCTTCGCGGGTCTCGAGTTCGACGGCGGGAATTATCATGGGGGCGTCGCCGTGCAGGCATTTTTCGGCTTCGATAACGCCGCTTATCACATTGTGATCCGTGATTGCCGAGTTTATGCCGCGATTTTTGAGGTATTCGATGAGGTGCGGGACTTTCGTAAGACCGTCGGAGTGATTTGTGTGCAGATGCATGTCAAAGAGCGTATAACCTTCGTTTCTGAGTGATTCGATATCCGGGGTCTCGAAAAGTATTGTTCCGTAAGGGGTTTTCGGCGGCATATTTGACGGCATCTTGAAGGCTCTTTATGTGAGTATATGTGGAGCAGACATTTTATGAAACTTCTCATACGGGCATAAGCCGTCCGTGATGATTTCGGGAAAAAAAAGGTGTGTTGCGGATTAAGATATCGGCATTATGCCTCTTAATACGGGTATTCGTCTTTAAAGCAATCGAAAACTGTCGAAGGCTTCAGTTGAACGGGTGAACGGCCGCGTCCTTCTTGGCGAGGATCTCGTCGACCGAAGGTTCGCCGTTTACCGCACGTTTGATTGCGAGCTTGACCGCTTCGTAGTTCCAGTCGTGAATCTTCTTCTTGTCCGCCGCATCCCATTCGATGAATACCGATGCTATGATGAGAAGGTCATCCGCTTTGTCCTTCGGAATTATGCCTTCCGCGACACTGTCCATGACTGCCATTGCCACGGCATGCTGCGCCGGTCCGAACATCAGGACAGCCTGATTTGCGTGCTTCATAGTGACCTTGTTTATCATCAGCGTCGCGGGCTTTGTCGGCAGATTCGGGGTGACGACCGCCAGAAGCGGCGTGTGTCCCTTCTGCGGCGATGCCAGAGCGTTTACGAACGCCGATTCGACACTGCTTCCCTTCGGACCCATAACCAGATCAATGTGAGCCACTTCCGGTCCGCTTCCCACGAGCGCTTCTCCAATCAATACACTGTCAAATTTAGATTTTTTGCCTGTTTCGGTCATAATATACCATACCTTGCAGGTTTTTGCAATTTCACTTGCGTTTTTGAATCCTGCTTAACCTGCGTAATTTTTTCAATGCTACTTACTGCGATAAATAAGAGTTTGATGGGGTCGGTTATACGGTCTTTATAAGGCGAATCATCGACAGTTCAATGAGCCGCGGAAAATTGCACGTGAATTGCGTGACAGTTCACTTATCATTTTAATTTCAAAAAAAAAAGTGAATGACTTTTTAAAATCAGACATCTCGGCGGTTAATAGCTGCCGCCGACAATCCGATATTATTTCAGTTTGCCGTTGTTTCGTTGTTTTGTTGTTTTGTTGTTTTGTTGTTTTGTTGTTTTGTTGTTTTGTTGTTTTGTTGTCTCGTTGTTTCGTTGTAATATAGTAATATCAAACGGTCCAGTAGAACGGGTGCTCCGCCGTGTCCTTCTTTGCGAGGATCTCGTCGACCGAAGGTTTGCCGTTTATCGCATTCTTTATTGCGAGTTTGACGGCCTCATAGTTCCATTCGTGAATATTATCTTTGTCTCTCGCATCCCATGCGATGAAGACCGAGACTATGATGAAAAGGTCGTCAACCACTTCCTTCGGAATCGTGCCGTCGGCTACACAGTCCATGACCGCCATTCCTACCGCATGCTGCGCCGGTCCGAAGATGCGAAGCGCCTGTTTTGAGCGTTTAATCGTAACCTTGTTTACCATCAGCGTTGCGGGTTTCGCCGGCAGATTAGGGGCTACGATTGCCAGAAGCGGCGTGTGTCCCCTCTGCGGCATTGCCAGAGCCTGTACGAATGCGGCTTCCACACTGCTTCCTCTCGGTCCCATGACGAGATCGATATGTGCCACTTCGGGTCTTTCTCCGACGAGCGCTTCGGCGTATAATACGCGGTTAAATTTTGATATGTAGTCGGTATCCGTCATAATCCTTCCCTCAACATACAGGCACAATCCAATGATGTTCTTCCTGTGTTAATTTGTTAATACAACTTACACTTATATATAAGAGTAGGTTATCAGACCGCATTCACTTTAGATGGGAGTCATGGGGGTCGGTTTTCGGTCTTCGGTACCGGCATTATACCCGAATCGATTATCTTTATAATTTCGCAGATAAATGAGAAGATAGGAGCAGATTACATGGAGCCGGTTATTGAAGCGCAGGGTCTGACAAAAGATTACGGTGAACTGCGTGCGGTTGATGCCGTCAGTTTCAGCGTGCCGAAAGGGGTGGTTTTCGGTCTTTTGGGTCAGAACGGGTCGGGAAAGACAACGATCATCAAGATGCTCACGGGACAGGTGAAGATTACCGAAGGCAATTGCAGTATCCTCGGAATCTCGCCGAAGGACGATCCCGTGAAAGTCCGAAGCCTTATCGGAATCATACCCGAACAGGAGACGCCGCCGAGTTTTCTGACGTCGATTGAATACCTGCAGTTCGTGGGCAGGATTCGCGGCATCGCGGATATCGGCGAAAAAGCGGATTGGTGGTTCGATTATCTGGATTTCGCCGACAAAAAAGACGTCCTCTGTAAAGACCTCTCCCGCGGCACACGCCAGAAACTGATGTTTGCGCAGGCGTTTCTGGACAGCCCCGAGGTTGCCGTCGTCGACGAGCCGCTCATAAACCTCGATCCCGTCATGCAGAGAAAGGTCAAGGATTTCCTCAAGAGCTACACGAAAGAGGGTCGCACGGTCTTTATCTCAACGCATATCCTCGAGAACGCACAGGAGATCTGCGACAGCTTCGCCGTGCTCCACAAAGGCACCCTTCTTTACACCGGAAGTGTCGCCGAACTGAACGAAAAGGGCAGAAAACTCGACGATCTCTTCCTTGAGCTCGTAAACCGCGCCTGAGGCGGAGATGAAGAGGTCACATCACTGACGGAGATTAAGATGTTTGAGATTTTTGTCTGCATGCTTAAGGAAGAGTGGCGCATGCACTCGACGCTCTTCGGCAATCTGAACTTCGCGCTCTTTCCGATTCTGATATTCGGCATGGCATTCATGGGCACCTTCCTCATACCGTTTACGTCAAGGCTCATGGACGTAAGCATGCTCGCGGTCTCGATTCATTCTATGTACTGCATAATGGGTATGATGGTGGGCTCGTTCGGAATCATGGGCAAGGAGATGATGAACCGCAGATTCGGCCAGGGCAGTCTGCTTATTCATTCGGCAAGGAGTCTGCCGGTATCCGAGCGGCGGCTTTTCGCCAACTTCGTCGTCAAGGACACGCTCTATTACTTCATGCTCTGGATACTGCCGTTCTGTCTGGGATTTCTGATTGCGTCGCCGTTCAACGCGATATCTGTTCATTATCCGCTTCTGATGTTTGTCACCGCAGGTCTGGCGTTTCTCACCGGCATGTGCATGGTATTTATCCTATCGTCCGTATACTCGAGGAGCAGGACGGCGCTCTACGCCGTATTGGTTCTTGCCTTCGCCGCATTCGTTGCGCTTTACCTGATAAGCGGCGATATCATGAGAGTAATGCGGCTCTTCATGCTGCCCTCGGAGATTTTCCTCAACTTCTCATTCCCGCTCCTCATCATATCGGCGGCGGCAATCATCGTCCTGTTTATCCCCGCGGTATTCCTCTTCTCCCCCGAGACTCATGCGGGAGAGAAAAGGTATGTTGCCGCTCTCTGTCCGCTTTACGACCGCCTGAGCCGACTGCCCCTTATTCGAGGCAGAATTGAGGCAGAGAGGGCATCGGCGCCCGAGCCATCCGCGGCAACCGCATACGCGGAATCCGAAACTGACTTTGTCTATGCCGCGGCGCAGAAAGAACTTACCATCATCGCGAAGGACTTCATAGATCTTCACAGAAGCGGCATAGGGATAGGACAGACAATATTCTCATTCGTCATCCCCGTCTGCCTCATATGGTTTGTTCTCTCGGTGCTCTCCGATGTTCTCATGCCCGAGCAGATATTCATGGTAATTGCGGCGGTAACGGGAATTATAGCCTCGACCATGTATACGTGGCTCACCGAGTTTGAGTCCTTCTCGTCATACCTCTTCCTTCCCGTTAAGGTGTCCTCGATAATCCGCGCCAAGATAATGACTTTCAGCGTGCTTCACGCCGTTCCCGTCATATTCCTTATAGTGACGGCCGCGATTGCGGGCGTTCTGTCATCGGCGATATTCGCAATCGTATTTGCCTTATCGGTATCATACTATGCGCTCGCGATAATGGTGCGCTATTCGGGGCTTAAGCCGTCGCTTATGCTCTACAGCGCCGCATTCTTCCTCAGATACTCGCTCCTGCTGATGCCCGCCGTCATTATCCTTCTGGGGCTTGCGTTTATCGCAACCGAGTTCTCGCTGGCGGCACTGATACTGATAATTCCGTCATATTTCCTGCTCAAAGGCAGTTTCGCGAAATGGGACAATGAGGATCTTGCGGGATTCTGAAAAAAAAGATTATTT
>JAFPWZ010000024.1 GCA_017412625.1 Methanomicrobium sp. | reverse complement strand
TAAAATGCTGTTAGGACACTAATAGAGATATAGACAATACGGGTTGCAGTCTCGGTGCGACCCTTAATAGGCGGATAAAATATGAACAACATAAAAACGACAAAGAAATACATCGGCACCGTTGCGACATTGGTAATACTGGCACTTCTTATAATCTCCGCGGGATGCATAGGTCAGACGGGACAGCCGGGACAGGATGCGGGCGCGGCGAACGGACAGAACGGAAATACGGGATCGGCAACGGCAACCCCCACTCCGGCATCAACCGAAAAACAGCCCATTGCTCCCGAAAAACTCGCGGAATTCATGCCGGCGAGCAGCAACACATGGAAAGCCGAAGAACTTCAGTCCGGCATCGAAAAGGACGGACTCACCCTCATGTCGTGGGCATCGCAGACCTATGACAACACCATGAGCCCCGCATCCGTAACCATCACAATACAGGACACCCTCGGAGAACCCATCGGCAACGCCGACGGCTGGGAATACTTCTACGACTTCACCTATCCCAACTACGAGATGCACGCCAAAAAAGTCCAGGAATACCCCTCATGGCTCATCTTCGACCGCGAAGCCGACACAATCACCCAGCTTACCATGATTGAAGACCGCATCGTGGTAAGCATCGACGTCGCCAACGGACAGCTGACCTACATAACGCCGTATGAAAACGCCATCAACTTCAAAAAGCTCGCCGAACTTACAAAATATTAGTTTTGCTCAAGGAGAGTCTTTGAGATGATATACTCTCCCTTAGCCTCTCTTGTCGTGCCGACAACCAGCCACTTCTCGCTGCCGTGATCCTCGACCATGCCGCAGGCCTCGATAACCTCTCCCTTAAGCGCCTGACCGCTGTAGGTATGCGTAAACGAGAGCACCTTCGATATCTCGGGATGATCCACCTTGTAAACCGCGGGACTGTCGAAAGACAGTGACGCATCCGTGACCGTCGCCTCAATCGTCTTCTTACCCAGAACCGGACCCTTCGTCATATCGATGCCCGTCATCTCGTCATAGCTCCTCGTAAAGAGAAGATCGAAATAAGTGCCGTCTATCTCCCCGCGATTCCACTTGCGCTCCTCGTGCAGAACGAAAGTAGCGTAATCTATCTCCGGAACGCGCTTATTGTAGACCTTATCCCACATCTCGTCCGTCATGCCGTTCACGCGCCCGCTCTTCACCGCCGCAATCAGATTCTTCTGAGCCTCAAACCAGTATTTGCCGTAGACGACCATATCCACATCCGAAGCCTCGTTCTCAAGCCCGCAGAGAAGCGACCCCGTGCACCCGAACGTTCCCATGGGAACGCCGAAAACTTTGGCAAGCTTTGCAACGCGTTTGTTTCTCGCAATTACGTTGCCAATCTCCTCATCCGGCTTTATCACGCGCTTAATGTCGGCAAGCGGAATGCGGTGCACGACATCCAGATACTGCGGCTTATGCTTTCTTATGAACTCGAACGCCGGCTCAAAATCATATTTCTTATAGTGAACGCCCGTGCTCTTCGACACCCGCTCCCCTTTATCGTCGGGAACATAGCGCAGGACACAGCCCGCACGTTCGGAATTATCGTATGCGGAAACGGCATAAATCCAGCCGTCCTTATCTTCAACAAAATCTCGAAGTCTTATCGGTTTCATCGTAGGAATCATCTCTGATCTCTGGTGTAGAATATCATCTGACATCATGTAAATCTGCTGATTTACACCGGCATCTCACCTGTGCTCCTTAAGGAACTTGTTAATCTCGGCAACCTTCTCTCCTTCTCTCACAATCCGCATAGTCGTCAGATCCACGACCGTGCTCGGCGTCCCGGGAAGCTTGCCGCCGTCGACGAAGAGGTCATATGTGACCGTAACCTCATTGAACTCGACGGGTGACTTGCCGCCCGAGACATTGGCGCTCGTCGAGGTAATCGGCGCATCGAACTCGCCGATAATCTTCAGCGTCGTCTCGTTGTCCGGCATCCTTATCCCGATAGTCCCCGTGCCCGCTGTAAGCATCTTCGGAATCAGACTCCCTGCGGGGACAACCGCGGTAACCGGACCCGGCAGAAATTTCTCCAGAAACTCCGCCTGAAGATCGTCCATAAGCGTAACCGCATAAGCCATCTCGAAGTCGCTCACGGCAATCGATATCGGATTGGAGAGAAGGCGGTTTTTCGCCTCGTAGACCTTATGTATCGCCGTCTCCGAAAAAGCATCGCAGCCCAGACCGTAAACGGTCTCGGTCGGGTAAACAATAAGACCGTCGCGCTTCAAAACGGCAACGGCATCGTCAATCACTGACATTCTTTTCAAACTCCGTTGGATTTTTTCCGTATTATATCTTATTTCGGGCACTCAGAAGACCCTGCCTCTCACGCGCTTTATGTCAAAAACGCCCTTCTCGCTGATGTGCATGACCGCAAACACGCCCGCCTGAATGGGATCGGTAACCACAAGATCGGCATGCTCCGCCACGCTTCCCGCCATATTGAGCGAAATCACGGGAATACCCATGGAACGGACGCGATCCACGGAATTCGTAATCTCGCCGCCCATAAGCGACCCCGCAAGAACCAGAATCGAGACTCTCGGCAGACGGCAGACCGCATCGATAGTCGCCGCAAGGTCAGCCTCCCCGACAATCGGAATGGTATCCACCGAGATCTTCTCGCCGCGGATATTGTGGCGGTCGGCCTCATTGACCGCACCCATTGCCACCTGCGCCACCTGTGCGCCGCCGCCGATAATGATAACGCGCTTACCGAAGATTCGAAGCAGCGGCTGATAGGTATCCACCGAGATAACCGAAGAAAGACCCTTTAGCTCGGAAAAGAGCGCGGCAAACCGATCATCGGAAGAACCCGGACTCACGCCGTCCGGTCCGAACTCGAGATAAATCTCGGTAAGTCCCTTCTTATCGCCGTGAGCCACGACCGATGCCGAAACCGTCATTATTCGTGCACCGTGCCCTGTCATAATATCCGAAATATCACGCAAAGCGCCCTGACAGTCATCACAAAGGATACTTACCGCATACATCTCCGAATCCGCCATATCTATCTGCCCGAAGTTTTTCAGTAAAATATGATCTGAAAGATCATATAGATTCCTTATACTCCCGCGATGACTTTATACCTGTTCAAACGAAATAATATACAGCGCTTGAAAACAGCCTATCAACCTTAGGGAAGAGAAGCTGTCCGCATGAAAAATGCGGAAGGTGCTGACTTTGTGTAAGTCCGACGTATCCTGTATTCACGGATACTGCCAGATATGGCTTTGGGATTACAAAAAAGGTCAGTAATGGCTCTTTTTGTGGACTTACATGTATCTCATCAGAAAAAGAGATACATGGACAAAAAAGCGGAAGCCCCGCCTATTTGTCTCTTGTTTCTTCTTCGCAATGATGAAAATTAATTATCAACGGTGGTGAACTAATGGCACGAATTCATGCCCGAAGGCGCGGAACGTCCGGTTCGGTACGTCCGCTTCGCACAGAGGCACCGGAATGGTCAAATAAAGACAAAGCAGAGATCGAGAAAATTATCGTCGAACTCAGAAAGAACGGTATGTCAAGCGCACAGATTGGTCTTGTACTTCGCGACAAGCACTGTGTTCCGAGCGTTAAGCTTGCAACCGGCAAACGTATAGAACAGATACTTGCTGACAACAGCCTTGCATCGGAGATCCCCGAGGACCTCAGAAACCTCATCGCAAAAGCTCTCGGAATGAGGAAACACCTCGAAGAGAACAACAAAGATCTTCACAACAAGCGCCAGCTTCACCTTACGGAAGCTAAAGTCAGAAGACTCGGAAAGTATTATTCAAACACCGGCAAGATGCCCGCAGACTGGACATACAAACCGGAGACAGCGGAGTTCTTGTTATCAAAGTAATTTCCTACAGCTAAATGTCCATAGAAGCCGCAGCAGGTCAGGTTGCAGACAGACTGTCTGAATCGGACTTCATAAGAGTATTCGGTCATAACGACGCAGACGGAATAGCATCAGCCACAATAATGTGCCATGCACTTTACAGACTGGGCAAGAAATTCCATCTCACGATACGTGACAGAATAACCTTAAACGATATCAAAAAGGGCGAGAACACACTCCTGTGTGACTTCGGATCCTCAATGACCGACCTGTACGAAGATGTAATTGTAATAGACCATCACATGACCGGCTTTAACGGAGAATATCACGTAAACCCTCGACTTTGCGGAATAGACGGCGACACTGAACTGTCGGCATCGGGAACGGCCTACATAACGGCAAACCGGCTCGGTGACAACAGGGATTTATGCGGGCTTGCACTCCTCGGAATAATCGGGGACAGGCAGAAGATCGCAGGCAAAAACCGGGAAATCATCTCCGAAGGCATAGGAAATCATTACCTTCTGCCGAGACGGAGAATGGCACTGTGCGGAAGAAATCCAAAAGAACAGCTTTATACGGCAATCAACCCCTATCTCTCGGGAGTAAGCGGGAATAAAGAAGTCGTAGACAGAATAGTTGACTCGTCAACAAAAAAACAGGATATAGAAAGATCACTGGATATCGAATTGGATTATCAAAGCCTGCTCTCTCAGGTAATATTTGAAGCAGCCGAAGACACAAACGAACTCACGATGCAGTCAATATGGAAAGACACCTATGAACTCGAAAGAGGCGTAATTCACGACGTACAGTCAATGACCGACGTCGTAGAAGCATGCGGACTCTCGGGAAGGGGCGATCTCGGCGTAATGCTGTGTCTGAGAAACGGCGAAGTCCTTGACGAAGCCTGGGATATAACGAACAGATACCGCTTAAATGTAATATCCGCAATAAAGAACGCAAAGAAAACCGACGACACAATCAATCTCTTTGAAGTGGAAGACATGAAGACCGCAAGTCCTGCGGCGGACGCAATCGCAAACGACGGACTCTGTGAAACGCCCGTCTTTGTAATATCCAGAAACGAAAGCATCTGTCGTGTCTCCGCGAGATGTCCCAACGCAAAATGCGACGGATACAACCTCGGGGAACTCATGAAGGAACTTGCCTCAAAAACCGGCGGAACCGGCGGAGGTCACGCAACACGTGCGGGAGCCTTATTCGACGTATCCGGACTCAAAACCTTCAAAGAGGGATTAAAGGAGGCAATGTCTTAAATGAAGATAACAGGTGAGATAAGCACGCTGCACAATCATCCCGAAAGTGTGGCAAAAGCACTCGACACCGACAACATGCCTCACATGAAAACGGCAGTAAGGGACAACACGGTTGTCTTCACAATAGAATCCGACAAAATACGTTCCGTTGTGGCAACAACCGACGATTACCTGATGAATCTCCAGATAGCACAGGACATGTGCGGAATAGAACAGGACAAAAAATCGAAATAACCTGCAATGCATAAAACGCAAAAAAACGGCAAAACGGACAGAAAGCATAACTAAGGTGAAAATATGGCAAGAAGAAAACAGATCGGAAGAAGAGTAGAAGGATGGAAAGCAAAGAGCTGGTTCAAGGTGTACGCTCCCGAAGTATTCGACAAAGCATACCTCGGCGACACCGTTGCAAACGAGCCCGAGAAAGTCTACGGTCGCGTAATGCAGACCACACTCGGCGAGATTTCGCAGGACTACTCCAAGCAGAACATCAAGATGAGATTTAAGATTACCAATGTTGCGGGCGACGCGGCATACACGGACTTTGTCGGACACGAAGTCACAAAAGACTACCTCCGTGCAATGGTCAAGAGACGTGCCTCAAGGATTGACAGCATACTTCTGCTGACAACCAGCGACGGCAAAAAACTCCGTGTAACGGCGACCTGCTTTACCATCAACCGTGCCGATGCAAGCCAGCAGCATGCAATCAGAAAAGAACTGACAGAATATCTGATCGCCAAATCGAAGGAACAGACCTACTACCAGTTCGTAAAGGACATGGTCTCCGGCGAGATCTCGCGCGATGTCTTCAAGAACATAAAGAAGATCCACCCGGCACGCCGTGTCGAACTGATCAAATCGAAGGCAATCGAGGCATCAGCTTCCACAGACTGATTACTTAAAACCAAGCAAAGGATGTGTTATAAATGGGAAAAACAGGTACAACCTCATGGACTCAGATTAAGAGCGTATCGGGTCAGATCAGACTTGTCCCCGCAAAAGAGGGAAACTACAAGAAGCCGGGACCGAACCAGCGCTTTAAGTCCGGTGCAAAATTAAAGAGAGCAATTCAGAAGACGCAGGACGGCGGAAAAGGCGGTCAGCGCGGATCACGCGGACCGACACCGCAGAACGACCCGCGTTTCAGAAGACGCATCAAGCGCTCGCAGTCCTCAATCAAAGGCGCAAAGGCGAAGTCCAAATAAACGCGCGACAATAAACAAAAACGGGATTCAAATCCCATCCCTTTTATTTATTGAAAATAAAGAGAGAACATAAGTAGGTTATTGCGATGAATCCAAAAGAAGCTATACAGAGTTACCTTTTTGCAGAACGCGCCAAGACGAATCTGATTACACTTTCGCAGATGATAACGGTCTTGAGCGACCTCAAGGGCGCCGAAAAATCGGGCGCAAAAAGGATGTTTAAATTGCTGGTCAACGCGGTTGCACAGGATCTTACCTTCGCAGAGAAGACTACGGGCTCAAAGGAATTCCTTGATGCCGTTAAGATTCTGGACGGTATCGAGTCCATGCTTGACAACGACGAATTCGACGATGTCTCCCGCGCTATCGGAAATGCCATGACGCAGGCAACGACACCCGCACAGCAGGGATGGCAGGTCCTCTCGGAAAATGAACTCGTCTGAATTCTTCGATCTTCTCACAACCCGAATGTCGGTTCGCGAGTATAAGGATGCGGATGAGTATCCCGTCACGGACGAAGAGATAGAGTATATTCTCCGCTGTGCTCAGAGAGCGCCGAGCGCCGGCAACCTCGAGTCCTGGGATGTCGTGATTGTAACCGACGAAAGCGTAAAGGAAGAGCTTTCCGACGCGGCATTCGGTCAGGAGCATATCAGAAAAGCGCCAGTAATCCTTGCGGTCTGCGCGAATTACGTCAGATCCATGTCGCAGTACGGCGAACGCGGCATACTCTACGCGGTCGAGGACGCCTCGATAGCCGCGACATACATGATGCTTGCCGCACATACGCTGAGACTTCATACATGCTGGACGGGTGCCTTCGACGACGAACACGTATCCGAGACACTGGGACTCCTTAAGCATGCACGCCCCGTTGTTCTCCTCGCGGTCGGTCACGGAGTTCTTCCCGAACAGAGAGCCGAAAGGATGGACATCTCGGAGCATATCCACGAAGAATACTGGTGAATTAACGACACCGGTATCAAATAAACCAATCAAACAAGCAAACTATCAACCAATCAAAACATCAACAAATCAAACAATCAAACAACCAAACAATCAACCAATAAACAATCAAACAACCAACCAGTCAAAAGATTTCGATAATATGTCAGATTATCTTGTAACGCTTGAAGCGGCAAAAGTCGTCAGGGACGTTGAGACACTCGACGACGCAATCGGTATAGCAATCAGCGAAGTCGGAAAAGCACTCAATCCGTCCGCAAAGTTCGTAGAGATTGAGATCGGCATGATCCAGTGCCCCTTCTGCGAGGAAGAACTGAGCAATGCGCTCGTAGTGGCAAACGTCGGTCTTGTGGGACTCTGTCTCGACATGAAGGTCTTCAAGGCGGACTCAAAGGAGCACGCAAGCCGAATCGCAAAATCGGTCATAGGAAAAGCATTACGCGACGTGCCTTTAAAGGTCGTTGAAGTCAGGGAGATTTGAACGATGATCTCAGTTGTGGGTCATACTGCAATTGATCACATCATTAAGGTTCTTGAACTTCCGCAGAGACATAAATCAACACCTGTTCTGGATCACAAGGTCTACAACGGCGGCGGTGCCGCAAACATTGCCGTGGGTATCGCCGTTCTGGGCGGAGATGCGGAACTGATAAGTGCGGTCGGAAAAGAGTTCGCCGGCGGCGAATACGACACTTATCTGAAGAAACTCAATGTGAAGACCAGATTCTTCGTATCCGAAGACAAGAGGACGTCGACCTGCTACATGTTCAACGACCCCGAGGGCGATCAGACCACGGTCTTCGAATGGGGCGCGGGCGAGCTCTTTACAACGGAAAAAGCTCCGAAACTCGACTTTGTTCATATGGCAACCGGCGAAGCGGAGTTCAATGTCTCAATCGCCGAACAGGCGGAGTTCGCATCCTTCGATCCCGGACAGGATCTCATAGAATACACAAAAGAACAGCTTCTTTCCCTCATCGACAATATCGACATACTGTTCTGCAACCACCATGAACTCGCCATGATCTGCGAGAAGGTCGGGCAGAACAGCGCCGATATCCTCAAGCAGATTCCGACATCGATAGTCACGATGTCCGAGAAGGGAAGCAGGCTGTATACAAACAATTCCGGCAATGTAAAAGAGTTCCCCGCCGTTAAAGCAGACTTCGTCGAGCCTACCGGCGCCGGCGACGGGTACCGTGCGGGATTCTTCACCGCACTCCAGAAAGGGTATCCTATGGATATCTGCTGCAAGGTCGGTGCCGTTACCTCCTCCTTCGTCGTGGAGAAGGTCGGCTGCCAGACAAATCTTGCGGACTGGGACAGAATGCTTCACAGATACAGGGAGTTTTTCGGCGAAATGCCTTCGCCGTAAGACAACTCTGATAAAGCAACCTGAAGCAACTCAAAAACAACTCAAATACAACACAAATACAACTCAAAAACAAAGACAGTATAAGTATCCTGATAAATATAATATAACAGACTATTACAGAATTACACACCATAACAAAATAACAGACTGTAACAAAATAACAGACTGTAACAAAATAACAGACTGTAACAAAATAACAGACTGTAACGGATTATAACAGACTGAGTAAGGCGGCAGATGGTTAATGGCGGCTGTTGAATCAAAAGTGGAAGGGCTGAGCAAATATATGTTCACGGCGCCCTCATGGCAGAGATCCCTTATCATTACGATATTTTTGGGTGTCGCCGTCGACGTCGTCAGTATTTACCGCGGAAGCGAACCCACCTGCCTCGGAACACTCGGATATATCATACCGGGTATCATAGCCTTTATCTTCACGAAACCTCTCGTCGAGGTCTTCGGCAAAAAAATCACATGGAACCGCTCGGCGCTTCTGGTGCTGGCATCGGCGGTCTTCTCGCTTATCATAACGCTCTTTCCTATTCAGCTCATCTTCCCCGGCATTCTGCCGCTTCTCTTCGCAGTCTCGCTCGGATTCGTATTCGGAGTCCGTCTTGTGGTCCTTGTCGCCATCGCCGACTACAGAGTGTCGCGTATGATACTGCCGGCGATAGTCCAGAGTGCCTTCGCAGCCGTCGCCGGAACATACTTCTTCGGAATTTACTTCGGATATCTTGCGATAGTAATCCATTTCCTCTTCGGCGCCGGTTTCATCTTCTTCCTCTGGCTCGTCGAAAGACCGCTCAAGAAGATCTTCCACATCAGCACCTTAAACTTCATAAATGCCTTCATTGCGCACAATACGGACGGTTCCATGGCACTGGAGGACTTCTTCAGGCAGATAGGAGAAGAGGTCTTCGTGCCGCAGGTCACACTCTTCTTCAGGCGCGAAGGCAAAAAAACAATCAAGTTTACCGTCCCGAACGTGCATCCGGGACCCATGGGTGAGATCGGCGGCGGCAACCTGCCCAAGATAATTCATCAGTCGCTCGGCGGCGAGACCCTTGTTGCGCACGGCTGTGCGACGCATGACTTCAACCTCATCTCCGAGAACGAGATCCCGAAGATTATCTCGGCAATTCAGGCGACCGAGGACTCCGTTGTCTATTGCAACACGGCAGGTCCTGCCGTCAGATACAGATACGAGACCGTCGAAGTTCTTGCGCAGCCCTTCGGCAACGTATTACTCATGGTGAGCACAAGGTCGCCGGAGAAGACCGAGGATGTCGATTATCCGATTGGTCTTTCCATCATGTATGACGGTCAGAAACGCTTCGAGCATGTCGCTTTCGTGGACGCACACAACTGCATGGTCGAGGTCACAAGCGCCGTCATGCCCGCGACAAAGACCGCCCACGAATACATGAAAGTCTGCAATATTGCGTCTGTCGGCGCAAAGGACGAGGCACAGGCGACGTTTGAAGCCGGCGCCTCCCACGTCACCGTCCCGTTCGACCGCAGTCTCGGTTTCGGCGATCTCGGCATTCAGGCTCTTGCCGTGAGAACCGGCGGCAAAACAACGGCATACGTAATCTTCGACGGCAACAACATGCAGGAGGGCGTCCGCGAGATTATCCGCGATGAAATCTTAAAGACCGTCGACGACTGCGAACTCATGACCACGGATACGCACGTTGTAAACACGGTAAGCGGCAGAAACCCCGTCGGTCTGCGTGTCCCCCCCGAAGAGATAATCCCCTACGTCAAAGAGGCGGTCGCAAAGGCAATCGGGGATCTCACGCCCTCGGAGTGCGGCGCTACCACGGCATGGTGCGAGCATATAGTCGTCTTCGGATCGCAGAGAATCTCCCAGCTTGCAAGCACGGTCAATACTCTGATGACTTTCCTGGCGCCGATGGCGTTCTCAATCATTCTTCTGGCGTTCATCTTCACGATTCTCGCATACATGTATCTGATCTGAGACTGCACCGGGCTGCCGCCGCCGAAGTTTACAGAGTCTAATCGTTACCTTTTTTGAGTAATAGGCATAATATGTATAGTCGAACTAATCAGTTCGCAAATCGATTTCATCATTTCATCTGTTATAAGCGAGGGTTGCCGAGCCTGGCCAAAGGCGTTGGACTTAAGATCCAATCACGTAGGTGTCCGGGGGTTCGAATCCCCTCCCTCGCATCTTTAAAATTAAAAATAGTTTGGTTTTTTGATGCTCAATCGTGCTTAATCTTACTCAAATTTACTCAATCGATGATTAGTTCATATTCTGATTGAAATTCCGATTGGGATTCATTCCTGGGTTCATACCCGGCATATCGCGGTTCATGCCCTGATTCATGCCGGGATTCATACTCTGATTCATATCGCGATTCATCCACGGAGGCATATCGGAATCCCCGGGCATTCCGGGCATTCCCTGCATATCCTGCACAGGCATATCGGGGGGCATCATCCCCGTCCCGTTCATCCTGTCGCCCCTCATATTACCGCCGTTGGGCATTCCGGGCATACCGCCCGGCATTCCGCCCGCCGCAAACTGACCTGCCGAACTGCCTACGCGTGTAACGGTATCGGAGATTGTAAACCTCTCAAATTCGGTTCCGGCAGTGTATTTGCCGCCGGAGTAAAGCCCGTCCGTGCATGTGCCGCTGTCACTGCCGCCACAGTAAACGACATAGCTCTCGCCTGTTTTCAGGAGCGGCGACGAGACAACAACGGACTGATAGACCTTAGAAGGCTTGTAGGTGAGAACTTCCGAGCCGCCGGCGGTCTCTATATGAACGAGTGTCCCGGCCTGCCGGACGGAATCGAAGGTTATCATGACCGAGTTCTGCGTGGACGAGGAGTCGGGTGCCATTGCCATACCCACACTTCCCGCGGCAATCAAGGTGCCGCCGCTCAAAGTGAACGAGCTGTCATAGTCGAGGGCGCCGTTACCGGAGTTTATCGGACCGTCGATTATTACGGTGCCGCCCGTCATCACCACCTTTCCGTTCGCATCCAGACCGTCGCCGTTCGCGTTTATGTAGAGATAGCCGCCGCTAACGGTCAGATTGCATCTGCCCGCCGTCATAAATCCGCCGCCGAAACCGGATGTCGTGCCGTCCGCGGCATTAATGCCGTCATCGCTCGCCGCGAGATTTATGCTGCCGCCGGAGATCAAAATCTCCTTACTCTCGATTCCCTCATAGGATTTGGCGATATCGATAACGCCGCCCGCGATCTCCAGATAGGTATCGGCATGTATTCCGTCATCGCCTGCCGAGATGCTCAGAGTTCCGCCGGACACCACGACATTTTGATCCGAATGAACGGCATCGTCGCAGGAATCGATTGCGATGCTGCCGCCCGTAATCAGTAATGTTGAACCCGCTTTCAGACCCTTTGCGCTATCGTCACCCGATGCCGCCGAACTTCCGCCGCCCGAGACAACCGAGATTTTTCCGCCGTTGACCGTGAGATTGCTCGCCGCCTGAATGCCGTCGCCTGCCGAGGTCACCGTGACCGTGCCGCCGTCGATGACAACGTAGCCTTTGGATTCGTCGCTGTCATTGGTCGCGACTATTCCGTCGCCGCCCGCGTTGACCGTTATAACGCCGTCTTTCACGCAGACGCTGTCTTTGCCCTTGATTGCGTCATTTGCCGCGGTTACGGTTATGCTGCCGCCCGCGATTATCAGATTGTCCTTGCTCTGAATGCCGTTTTTGTAATTGCCCGTTACAGTAAGGCTTCCCTTGCCGTTTATGCTCAGATCGTCCTTCGAGAAGACCGTCGCAGTCGGCTCGTCATCGCCGTCGGCGAAATTATAGGATTTGCCGTCCGTAAGCTTATTTACCGTCCCTTCCGCAAGCGTGATTATTGTCCGGTCCGCGTTTTTAACGTATATCGCCGCACTGTCGGAGCAGGTTATATCGGCGCCGCTGAGGATTATCCGAACAATATCGTCTTTGCCGGCGTCAACGACAATCTGACCGTCATTCAGCGTTCCGCTCACACTGTATGTTCCCGCCGAACTTATGAGAACACTGCCGCCGTTTACCGTCACGCCGTTGCTGCCGGCGCCTCCCACGTCGCCGCCCGTGACACCAGCCGAATCGCCGAGGAGTTTGACATATACCGTGTCGCCGTCGGCAACCGCCTCGGTAAGGTCGTCTTTAGAGTAATCCGCGGATGTCACGCCGCTTATCGCGAGACTGACCGCGGCCGTACCGATACCCGCACC
>JAFPWZ010000023.1 GCA_017412625.1 Methanomicrobium sp. | reverse complement strand
GGGTTAATACCGCGAGTGCGGAAAAAAGGGATGTTTGGAGATATCGGATAAATCGGATGACGTAACGCACGCCGTATCGGGTGTGCATGGAGCGCTGTATCGGGTGCCGTATCCGAGCCGCCGCCGACAGCACGCCGACCGGGATAATTCTCGCGGAGCTTACGGATTAACTGAGTTCAGTATCCCGATTATCTCCCGAGTATCTCAATTATCTTTTGAACATCGGCGATGTGATACTGCCCCGCCGATGCCTGCCTTCCCGCATGGCAGTAGATGAGCGCCGAGCCCGCAATCATGAGCGCAATTCTCACCTTTGCGAACCTGCTTCCCATAATGCTCGTGATAATCGGCTTTTGCGCATCGGCGGTAAACTTCACGAAATCCGCGGCATCCGACATCGAATTCGGCGCCACCACAATCTTGACGATATCCCCGTAACTTCGCAGGCGTTTCTCGATATCCGAGAGTTCGGAAAGACCCGGCATGCGGTTCATGTGAACCGAAGCTATGATCTTCTTGCCGTATGACCTGATCTCGTCGGCAAGCGGCGAAAACTGCTCTTCGACGTCTATGTAGTCGCAGGCGGAGTTGAGCCAGGGTTTTATCGCAAGGTGCCAGTCGCCTATACTGCCGTCGAACTCCCCGCCCTCTTTGCGGCTGCGAATCGTCGCTATTGTCGGAATTATGCCGTCCGGCAGGGTATCTTCAAAATCGGCTACGGCACTGCGGGCTGACGCGGCTGCGGATTTTACCGACTCTGCATACTCATTGCACAGATTCATCAGCCGCAATGCCGTCCCGTCATCGCGGATGAGGTCAATCCTTACTTCCCTGAAATCGGCACGGAGTCTGCCGGCAGTCTCCCATTCCTCCGGCGTCGAGAGTGAAAGAGCGGTCTTCATGGCTGTATCCTACTCTCATATTTTGCGCTTCCCTCAAAAATATCTTGTTAATACATCCGCGACGACATGCCGATGCATACGTATGCACACCCGCACCGCCTGCACCGCAACAGCGACTGACAACGACTGACAACTTTGAAATTTCAGCGCGACAAATTACTAGTATATCATGGAGGTCAATTTCGGGGGATTTGTGCCGCTGAGCACGGTGGATTGGCGCGGAAGAGCGGTCTGCACCGTTTTCCTCCGCGGCTGTCCCGTAAGATGCCATTACTGTCACAACAGGGCACTTCAGACGGGGAAGGACGTGCGCGATACCGACGAGGTCGTAAGCTTCATCAAAGATTCGCGCATAGCCATCTCCGGCGTTGTCTTCTCGGGGGGAGAAGCCACGGCGCAGAAAGACGCCCTGCTCGACATGGCAAAGAAAGCAAAGAAGATGGGGCTTAAAGTCGGCGTCCAGACAAACGGCGTCTATCCCGATACCATAAAGGCACTGATAGACGAAAACGCCGTTGACCTCATCCATCTCGACATCAAGACCCGCTGGGAGCACTATCAGAAACTTCTCAAGGTCGGACCCGATATGGTCGGCGATATCAGGAAGAGCCTTGAGATATGCCGCGAAGCGTATAAGTCCGGCAGGCTCCCCGAGTTTCAGATAGTCTGCACCCTCTTCCGCGGCCGCGAAGACGACCTCGGCCACATCGCAAAAGAAGCGGAAGGGCTCCCTCTTGTCCTTCAACAGGGCGTCTTCGGAAAGATACAGCCGCTCTCCTTCGACGAACTCAAAGCCGCCGCCGACAGGATAAACCGCTCCGTCATAATCCGCACCCGCGAAGACGGCGAGGTCGTTTACGACAAAAACCGCATAACCATCGCCGATACCATGGTCGTCAACGACATCTCGCAGGCAAGGCGCAACTATTAACGACCGCGTCAATCCCGTGCAATTCCGATTACACCTTGCAATTCCGTTTACATAAAGCAAAATAGATATTAAGATAACATAGTATACAGCAAAAAGCAATAATCAGTTGAAATCAGTTGAAATATCTTACATGGTGAATATATGCAGGTAATAGGTGTTGTAGGCTTTCCGGCAAGCGGAAAGGGCGAATTCTCGCGGATTGCAAAAGAGATGAAGATCCCCGTCGTCAACATGGGCGATGTCGTAAGAAAAGCCGTGACCGACGCGGGTCTCACATTGAACGACAAAAACATGGGCGAGATGTCACGCTGTCTGCGTCAGGGAATGGGCATGGATGCGCTCGCAAAACTCTCGGTTCCGCTCATCGAGGACGAACTCGAGCACTCGAAGACCGTTCTCGTCGACGGCATCCGCGGCGACTCCGAGGTGCTGTATTTCCAAAGCAGCTTCAAAAACTTCAACCTGATTGCCGTCGACTGCCCCTTCGAGATACGCCTCGAGCGCTTAAAGGCACGCGGCCGCAGCGACGACAGCGCAAACTCAAGCGTTGAGGGTCTCAAAGCCCGCGACGACAGAGAACGCGGATGGGGACTTGAAGCCGCAATAGGAATGGCGGAATACGTGCTCTCCAATGAAGGCACAATGGAGGAGTTTGAAACGGCGGTAAAGAAACTCCTCGACGAAATAAGAAGAAAACAGGCATAATACAGGCATAATACCGAAAAGATGAGCGTTGAATTTTATTTTGCATCCTCCGCAAAGATCTGGTCCTCGATTGACTGGGTCTACGGAATAAAGGATGCCGGATACACGGGCTGGGAGATATCCGCGGAGGGAAACTACCGCCTCGACAACCCGCAAAATTTTGCGGCAATAAAGGAGGCCCTTGAGACAACGGGGCTTAAAGCCAGCGTCCACGCACCTTTCGCCGACCTTAACCTCGCCTCCATGAACTACCCGATATACCGCGAATCCATAAAACAGCTCACGGAATGCGTCCGCCTTGCCTCCGGGATTACCGACAGGGTAACAATTCACCCGGGCTACCTCTCCCCGGCGGCAAAACTCGTCCCCGACAAGATCTGGAAACTCCACAAGGACGCACTCATCGAGATAGGCAGGACGGCACGCGAATACGGAGTTACCGCATGCCTCGAGAATATGCCGAATCTGCCCGATTTCCTCTGCATGGACCCGGATGAGATAAGCGGCATGGTCAGCGGCGTCGAAGGCTTCGGGCTTACAATCGATATCGGGCATGCCAACACGGTCGGCAAACTCGACGGCTTCCTCAGGCTCATCGGCAGTGCGAAGCATATCCACATCCACGACAATGTCGGCAAAAAAGACGAGCATTTCCCGATAGGCGGCGGCAACATAGACTGGGATAAGGTATTCGGCGTCATCAAAAAGAACTATTCGGGTATCTGCGTCGTAGAAGGCAGAAATCTCGAAGAGGCAAAGATGAGCTCGGAGGCAATCGGGAGGTACTTCCGATGAGCGGCGAGACCTTGCAGGTCTACTTTCTCGGCACCGCAGCCGCACTGCCGACCCCGAACAGGAATCCGACCTGCATAATGATAAGACGCGGCTCGGATACGCTTCTCTTTGACTGCGGCGAAGGCGCACAGCAGCAGATGATGCGGGCGAGAACGGGATTCACGGTCGACGCCGTCTTCATAACCCACTGGCATGCCGACCACTACCTCGGCTTATGCGGTCTGGTTCAGACAATGGCGTTCAACGGCAGGAAAGAGCCGCTCACAATCTACGGACCGAAATGGGTTCACGAGTTCGCCGCCGCACTCGAGGACATATCGCATACAAAGATAGGATTTCGAATCTACTCCAGCGAGGTCCGTGACGGCACCGTGATTCCCTTCGACGGCTACACCGTCCGCGCTTTCTCGGTAAGACACGGCATGCCCGCGCTCGGATACATCCTCTGCGAGGACGAAAGACCCGGCAGGTTCAACCGCGAGCGTGCGATTGAACTCGGAATAAAGCCCGGACCGCTCTTCGGCAGACTCCAGCAGGGTAAGACCGTTACGATAGAGCGCGACGGCGTTACCGTCGAGATAAAACCCTCCGACGTCATGGGCGAACCGCGACCGGGAAGAAAGATTGTGTATTCGGGGGATACGCGCCCGCATTCCGACGGCTGGGAAGCATGGGGAGCCGATGCCGACCTGCTCATCCACGACGCCACCTACGACGACTCGGAAAAAGCGAGAGCACAAGAGGTATTTCACTCAACCGCAGGCGAGGCGGGCGGGATAGCCGCGAAGATAAACGCACGGAAACTTGCCCTCGTCCATGCCAGTTCCCGCTACACAAATATGATAACTCATATACGGGATGCAGAGCAAAATTATAAGGGCGAGATCATAGCCCCAAACGATCTCGACATGATTGAGATTCCGTTTCGGGACTGAATGATTAAAATATATAATTACCCGAGAGGCAACAGAAGAGGCAGGTTTGATTCCGATGCAGGCAGGTGATGTTGATGAAATTTCCGGCAATAGACGTTTATCAGTGCCGCATCTTCTCAACAGGTCTTGTCGCTCTTCTGATAAGCAGCATTGCCGCAATTCTGGCGGGTATCTATCTCGGCAGTGCTTCTGACATAATCGCTTACCTTCCCGCACTTTTAATCCTCGTGCCGCCGTCAATCAACATGCGCGGCAGTATCTCGGGCGTGCTCGCCTCGCGCCTCGCCTCATCCATGCATCTCGGCGGTTTCGAGATCAACTTTTCCCGTAAGAGCATACTCGGGATGAATATCAGCGCCTCTCTTGCAATCTCGATAATCATCGCGTTTGCACTCGGAGTTATCGTTTCCCTGATATCTGCGGCATTCGGATTCCACGGAATATCCCCCGTCGACCTCGTGGTAATCTCGATTGTATCGGGGCTTATCTCAAGCCTCGTCGTCATGGGCTTTACCATACTCGTAATTCTGGTAAGCTACAGATACGAGATTGACCTCGACATGATAGGCTCACCGGCGGTAACCACGATTGCCGACCTTGTGACAATTCCGATTCTCATAATAACGGCGCTCTTTGTCCTGGGCATAGAAGAGAGTCTGCGAATGTTCCTCATAATCCCCGTCGCCGTTCTGCTCATCGCCTCGTTTTACACGGCATTCCGCACGGACGAAGAGATAAACGAGATCTGCAGCGAGATGATCCTCCTCCTGATTCCGCTCGCCGTTGTCTGCACGTTTGCGGGGATAATCTATGCCGAAGATCTCGATATGCTCGTGACCTTCACGGTATTTCTGATAATCCTGACGCCGTTTACGGGCTGCTGCGGCTCAATCGGCGGCATCCTCTGTTCGCGGCTTGCCACGGGAATGCATATGGGTGAGATAACCCCGCATCTGCTGCCGTCAAAGGAGATCGCGGGTCATTTCATACTGAGTTATCTCTATGTCCTCATTCTCATGCCTTTTCTGGCGCTGCTTGCGGATTACTGTGCGGGACTGCTCGGCATGAACTCCCCGGGAGCCGCCGTAATGCTCATGATCTGCATAATAACGGGGCTGATTGTCATCACCTTCGTCAACCTCGTCGCCTATACGACGGCAAGCATCTCGTTCAGAAAAGGATACGACCCCGACAACTTCGGCATACCCGTGATAACCAGTTTCATAGACCTCATAGGCGCAACCATGCTCGTCACCGTCATATATCTTCTGATATGATCATCTGCGATTTGATCCGCCTGCCAATACTTACAAATATCTATCTTGCCCGCAAACAATTTACTGAATATTAATAATGACGGAATTAGAATATCAGCCGATAAGTTTCAAAGATGTCCTCATCGAGATGAAGGATATCGCCGAACTCATGGTCGACTTATCATATTCTGCAATTCTTTTTGAGAATAAGGATATTGCGCATGAAGTTTTGAACCTCGAAGAAAGCATGAATCAGCTTGTATATCAGGCGAGAATTCAGAGTATCCTCGGCGCACGCCGCATTGACGAAGCCGAATCCATGAGCGGAATGCTTCAGGTCGCGGAAGCCGCGGAGAGAATTTCAAATTCGGCGTCCGAGATTGCAACAATTATTCTTAAAAACGTAAAATTCCCTGCCAAACTCCGTCAGGAACTCCCCGAAGCCGAGGAGGTCACGGTCAGAGTCAAGGTGCAGGAGAACAGTCAGATCGACGGCAAGACTCTGGGCGACCAGAAACTTCAGAGCACCACGGGTATGCGTGTCATTGCGATAAGGCGCGGCATCTCGTGGATCTACGATCCCGACAGGGACACAAGAATCCTTGACGGCGACATTCTCATCGCAAAGGGTCTTGACGGCGGCGTTATCCCGTTCTATCAGGTCGCGGGCATTGACCTCAATGATGCCGATGACGAGCCGGAAGATGCCGTCGTCTCGGACCTTGACAGGGCGGTTGCCCTCATGATTGAGATGAAGAATCAGAGCGAGCTTGCCGTCGGTCTTGCCTATACGGCTCTTCTCTTCGACAACCGCGAGGTTGCCGACGAGGTCCTTGCCCTGGACTCCAGAATGGATGACATGAGGTATAAACTCGATCTCTGGATTCTGGAAGCCGCAAAGAGAATCTCGAATGTCGAGTATCTGAGAGGTCTTCTCTATCTCTCGTCCTTTGCCGAGAACATCAGCAATGCGGCATCCTCGATTGTCGACGTTATCATAAGGGATATCGAGATTCCGCCCGTATTCAAGAGAATCGTCCGCGAGTCCGACGAGATAATTACAAGGGTCACGGTCGGCAGCGATTCTGATCTTATCGGCAAGACCCTGAAGGAAGCCTCGCTCGAGACCGTCACGGGAATGGTCGTCCTTGCCATAAACAGCAACGGACGCTGGAAATACCACCCGGGCAAGAAAGACGTAATCCATCAGGGTGACATCATCATCGCCAAGGGACGTCGCGACGGCGAGTGCAGACTGCACAGGCTTTCGGGAAGAAAGCAAAGGGATGAAGATTCCGAGTGCGACGGGACGAACTGAAAGGGCATTCCCGCAGAGAGATTACACGGATTCTACACCGATTCAACAAAACCAATTGAATAAGAATTTAAAGAAAAACGAATTTAAATTAGCATAATTAAATCGAGCAACCTTATTTCAAATCAAAACGGGCATGATACGGGCCAGAATCGGGCATAAATCCGGCATAATCGCGTCGGTGAGTCCGGTTACGACGGACATGCCCTCAAATTCATTACGCAATCACGACCATTACGCAATTACGAACGACGTGTTACATTGGAGCAGAAATGACAGAAAATTTGGTATACCGCCTTGGACAGAACTGCGAACTCGAGGATATTGAAGTAGGAAAAACATACGAGGTAAAAGTCCAGGGATTTGCAAAATTCGGAACTTTCGTTTATCTTAACAACCGCATTAAAGGTCTTATTCACATAAGCAACGTCAAGACCGATCACAAAGAGGGAGACACGCTCTACGTTTATGTGAAAAATATCAGAGATAACGGCAACATCGACCTCGAAGAGGTCAGAGCACCCTCTGATTTCGAAATCAAAACGGTCTCCCGCAAAGCAGTGCCCCTGCGCCTCTGCGACCTCAAGAACAAGGTAGGCAGAAACGTGATGCTCGATGTCGAGGTTGCCCAGATAAAGCAGACATCGGGTCCGACAATATTCACCCTCGTCGACGAGACGGGTTCGGAGAATGCCGCGGCATTCACTGAAGCCGGCAAACGCTCCTATCCCGAAGTCGAGCTCGGCGACATGGTCTCGGTCTCGGGCGAGGTCATGATGAGGAACGGACAGCTCCAGATTGAGGTCAGTCACATGGAGGTTCTGACCGAAGAAGAGAAGGAGATTGTCAGAAAACGCATCGCGGAGGCCACCGAAGAGAGAGCAAAGCCCAAGGACATGCCTTTCCTCATCGAGAGCGAGGTCCTCGACAGGTTAAAACCCGAGATGCAGAAGGTTGCCCAGATTATAAGAAAGGCAATCTTTACCAATCAGCCGATAGTTCTCCGTCACCATGCCGATGCCGACGGAATCGTGGCGGCAGTATCGGTCGAAAAGGCTATCCTTGCCCTTATCCGCGACGAAGGCGGGGACATGGATACCGAGAACCACCTCTTCAAACGTGCTCCCTCGAAGGCGCCGTTCTACGAGATTGAGGACGTAACACGTGACCTGGACTTCGCACTCCGAGACAATGTCAGATTCGGTCAGAAACTCCCGCTCATTCTGATGATGGACAACGGATCGACCGAGGAGGACGAACCCTCCTATAAGGTCGCAAAGATTTACGACCTCCCGATTGTCGTCGTCGACCACCACCACCCCGACGAGTCGACCGACCAGTATCTTGTTGCGCACGTAAACCCGTATCATGTCGGCGGCGACTTCGGAGTTACCGCAGGAATGCTCGGTGCCGAGCTTGCCCGCATGATACACCCGGGAATCGAGAAGGAGATTATGCACTTCCCCGCCGTTGCCGCGGTCGGCGACCGAAGCGAAGCCCCCGAACGTGCGAAGTATCTGGCGCTCGTTGCCGATAAATACACCGAGGAGGAGTGCGGCGATATCGCTCTTGCACTCGATTACGAGCAGTTCTGGCTCAGATTCAATGACGGCAAGGAGATTATCAAGGATATCCTGAATATCAACGGAAACGAGGACAGACACAGAAGGCTCGTAAAACTTCTCGTCTCCGAGGCCAACGCCGCAATCGAGGACCAGCTGAAAGCCTCGATGCCGCATGTAAAAGACACGAAACTCCAGAACGGCGCTCATCTATTCACAATCGACGTCGAGATATTTGCGCACCGCTTCACCTTCCCGCCGCCGGGCAAGACCTCGGGCGAGATACACGACATTCTCTGTAAGAGAAACGAAGGAAAGCCGGTCGTCACACTCGGTCTGGGTCCCGACTTTGCTGTCATCAGGTCAAGAGGCGTCCTCATGAACATCCCGAAGATGGTCCGCGAGATGCGTGACGATATCGAGGGCGGCGGTGTCAGCGGCGGCGGTCACCTTGTCGTCGGTTCCATAAAGTTCGTCGAAGGCATGAAAGACGTCGTTGTCGATGAACTGGTCAGAAAGATAGGCGAATTTCCGGTTGAATAAACCCGAAGTATCAGCTAGATATATATACTAGTAAATCGTAAGAAGAGAGCAGGCATGGCGTGGTATGCGTCAAACCTGCTCGTATATCTGCAAGATTGGGAAAATCGGTCTGCAAATACCTTACTTCTTTGGGAAATGAAGTAGGGGGGTTTAACCGGAACGGTTTTTCATCTGTTTTACAGGTTTTGCGACAGGGGCATACATGTCATCGTATATCGCAAAACCGCCGTGAATCGTTTTCACGCCGCTTTTGTGCGAACATCGGATACAAATAAATCATAAGCATAAAAGAGGGATCATATGAGCTTAAATGGTTCAACCGAAACAGGAAGCGCTTTAACACAGGTAAAAATACTTCACTACCTCAAGTCGGGTCTTGAAGCGGGAAAGCGCTACTTCAAGTCAAAGTATATAGCAAAGGATCTGGGTCTGTCTCCGAAAGAAGTAGGAACTAACCTTGCAATACTCGCAGATACCTGTTCCGAACTGGAAATTCTGCGCTGGAGCTACTCAAACAGCACAACATGGAAGGTCACACCCCGCGCCGTATAAGCCGCAAATTGCCTGCCGTAACAGACATGCGGTGAGCAGCGGGCGGCAAAGGCAATCGGCATTATACGCGTGATGCGACTTTTCAATAAACAATATTTATCATTTAAACCATTCAGATTACAAAATTCTCATTTTGAAATTCTTCTTTTGAAATTTTTCTTTTGAAATTTTTCATTTAAATCCGTAAACTGCTCGGTTTCCCATCTGCATTCGCGGACGTTTTCGTAAGTTAAATATAACAATCTGACCGATTTTACTGTATGTCTGTAAAGAAGATCGAATTTATATCCGATATTGAGTTCATTGCCAATGTCGATGAGGAAAAGGACTGCATCATGAATCAGAGCACGCATCAGGATTCGCCGTCGCAGACAAACGGAAATCCGCACGCCCTCTGGTTCAATATCGATGTCCCCAAGGGTCACGGGTTCAGACAGGGCGAGAAGATTAAGATAACAATCGAGACCGTCGAATGACGCGGTTGATGTCAAAATCTGCAAAATTAATATATTGACAGTTTCATAAGATAACGTAAGTATATAACGGGCTGTTATTCAGACCGCGGTTTGATACGGAGTTTTCATGAAAGATAACCAGAGAAATGTTCTGACGGCTCTATTATGTCTCTGCGTGTTGTCGGCGGCGCTGTTCTCGGCGGGCTGCACGCAGTCCGGGACTCAGAAAAAAGATGCAACGATTCCGGAGCTTAAGGCACTCAATGCGCTTGCGGAGGACAGGCTGTTCTCCATCAACTGGAATGCGGAGCATCCGGGCAATATCCGCTCTCAGCTCCTTGGATCCGAGACCGACTTCAAGAATATCTTCGATATACTCTCGGCAAAATCCCCGACATCGGAATACGAGAGCTATACAATCTATACAATGCGCACCATCGACTGCACCTATATCGATATGATAGCGGCGATGATGGATCTCACAAATGTCATCGAGCAGAACAATAACGCGGAGTATTACGCGGCGATGTATGATTCGATCAACTGGGAGATATCGGTAAGGAATGCCGACGATGCGCTCGTCTCGGCAAGGAACAACCTTTATTCCGCGGAATACAGGCTTTCGGGAATAAACACCAACATGGTGCCTCTGGACATGCAGGGCGAGGTTACCGAGCTTAAGGTCAGAATCGACCAGATGAAGATTGTCATGAACAACCTTGCCGAAGAGTTCGCGAGCGCACTCAAGTGAATGAAGTCGGTGAATTACCGGAGCGATTGAATAATCGATAATTGAATAATCGGATAATGAATTGAAATTGAACAGACAATCTGACAAATAATCAGGCAATAATCTTACAAACAATCTTACAAATCCTTTTTTTAGACTTTTGAATCATTTCCTTTGTGCATCAGTGCGGCATATGGCGTGTTGTGTGTAATATGTGACATGTGACGCGTGTCATTTGGTGTGTGGCGTATGGCATGTGACGTGTGATATGTGGATTGCGTGTTGTCGTGTGACGCGTGATATGTTGCATTGCGGGTTGTCAGGCTGTCGGGTTGCCATGTTGTCGTGTTGCCGTGCTTTGACATTGCCGCAAACATGACATTAATATGTCATCAAAAAATGCCGGTGAATAAATCCGTGAAAATTGCTGAAAAAATATAGTGTGTGGTGTTGAATATTTCTGCAAAAGAGTGGTTTTTGAAATATTATGTAACCGGTCGATTACTGGGGAATGAGATCGTCAATCGGCTTTCCGTCATCGGTCACGGCATCCTGACGCTTGGAGAGGCGTTTCATCAGTTCTTTCTTCTCGCCGTTCTTCTTCAGCTCGGTCATGATGAGATAGAAATTGACGCCGATGACGAGGATTATCAGAATCAGCCCTATTCCGAGGAGAATTCCCTGCGTCGTAAAGAACAGGGTGAGGAGCAGCACTACAAATGAGAGTAGATAGAAGATAATCCATGTCTGTATTTCATCGGCGTTCATACTAACACAATTGTAATCTTTTGATTGGAACTATATCAAATTTATTCAATAGACAATACTATAGTGTTAAAAACATTTCAGTGAAACATACCAAAGGAAATAATATTTCCAAAATTATTGATTTGTAACTTTGAACGCATAACGCCGTGAAACGACCTGCCGTGTCGAAATCGAAGATAACGCATAATCGCGGATAGCCAAAAAAAGAATCTTTATTTGTAAGCATAACAGATATATTATTGTGAAAAGAGCCGAATGGTTTACTTTTATTGCCGCAATCATAATAGTCATGGGCATAGCTTTGGTCGTGAACCTGCCGAAGATTACGGCACCCGCACTCGCCTCGAATACGTCAGCGAACGCCACGGCGTATGTCTACGACACGTGCACGGACGGCAGCTGCTGCCAGCCCAAGACGCATTACATATATGATTTCCATCCGGTTACGGGCGTCAAGACGATTCGGCTGAACACCGACCTAAACACGATATATGCTCTCGGCGCCAAAGGCTATCCGCGAACAAGTTTCCCGACGGGAATGAAGACATCGACGGGTGATGTGGATCCTGCCGACGACAATACATACTATATACGAAGCACGGGATATGCCTCGTCCGATCTCTTCCAGGACACCATCTGGGGCAAGAACCTGACGACGCAGTTTGCGGTTCTGAAAGACACCAAATCGGGATTCTCGGAGATCTTCGGCGTTCCCTACGACCTCTGGAGAATCAAGGTAACCATTGTCCCCAAGGGCAACCTCGCTTATGTCCGCATGAACTGGGTTCTTGTCGACTCGTCAACCGGCGACGTTATCACCGGCGGCGAAGTCCTCCCCGACAACCCGATGCTTAAGAAGGTTGAGCTTGCGAATCACAAGTATTACCTCATGATTGAGGCATCGAACGTCGAGTCCTACGAGTTCTCGCTCGAGACTCCCGATGTGATGTACGATCAGGTAAATATCCGCCCGGGGATTGCCGATCTGCTCAGTTTCCTCAATACCATGGGTGAATAGGACAAAAACATCTTTTATATGAGGTTTATATGAGGTATTCGAACCATGTCAAGACTCGAAGATTATCTGGAACCGCTGAGTAAGGGCGTCTGGGAAGTTTCCGTGGACAAATCCGATGTTACGGAGCCGCTCGGCAAAGACTGGGAGCTGTCCGCGCTTAACGTACCCTCCCCCGGGACAATATGCAGTTACAGGAAGGGGCAGTATCATGTCCACGAGACCAGGGATCAGTGGAAGGTGCATCTGGACAGATATGACCCGAAAAAACATCCGATTCTGCATTTGATAGACGATGCTCCGCTGCTTCTTATGATCGGCGATACCTTTCTGGCACTGTTCTCGACTCTGAAACCGAAGGGAAAGAAAGACATAGAGGAGATCCTGAAAGATCAGAAGCAGTCCTGGCATTTTCAGGTGATTGCCGGCATATTCATGCTTCTTCTCGGCATTTATATCTTCGATGACCCGATTGCGGCTTTCTCTGGGGCATTCAGTATAGGACTTCCGTTGATTATGGTGGGTTTCGGTATTCTGGTAATTGCGGACGGCATCTGGAATCTCATTAAGAGAAGACCCGAAAATGTGGAAAACGGCATTAATCAGGTGAAAAGGGGCGAGATTCCGTGGGGCGTCGTTATCGTGGCAATCGGTATCTTCGCCATGGATATCGATCTTATGACATGGATGCGGATACTCACGCTTATTCTTATGGTTTGGATGTTTGCAAGCGCAATTTTCCTTCTTATTCGCGTCGGAAGAGGGCGCAAAGCCGTTCCCGAAGGTTTCGTCAGCCGCCTTATTATCGGCGTTATTTCGCTTGCGTTTGTGATATGCACGATTTATATTCCGTACTCGCTCGTCTATTTCATGATACTCACGGTATCGGCGATTGTCTTTGTCATCGGACTTGTTCTTCTTATTAACGGTCTCAGACTGCGGCATTTCATGAAAGTGATTAAGTTAAAGGCAGACTCAGAATAATAACTTTTTTAGACCATTTGTATTGAATAATATTACGGTGGATAATCTATGGGAACAGATTTATCACTTATTTTTAAAAGAGAACCTTGGCAGTGGGGACTTCGTGGAGATCCATATTTATGGAGAGAAATAAAAAATGTGTGCGTAGGTAAATCTTTAGACATTGATGATTTTGGAATAACTAAATTTGTCTATGAATATATTGAGAGCGTTACTGGACAGCCACTTACATGTGATGTTATGGCGTACGTTAAAAGATTTGCACATGGTGGCATGTCATCTGGCGGTGTTAGTGGGGAGTTTTGGATTTCAAGAGGGATACCTCTTTTAATTGAGAATCTTCACAAAGTAAAGGAAGTAATATTCAATGAGAATTATGTTGCCGAGAAAATAGAGGGAAAGACAAGAGAAGAGGCACTTGATGAGATAAAATCTCTCTGGAAGGAGATTAGGCGTTTAAATAAGACGATCGATGCCAATTGGGATCCTTATAACATTAGTTTGGATTTCCTTACTATGGAATGTAAGGTTAGATATAATCTGGAATATATTGCTGCCGCTAAAAAGCATTTCGAGAAGCAGGGTTGGGAATATGAACTGTCAAGGGAAGAGAAAAATGACTTAAAATTCAATGACAGATTGGAACTCATCAAAAGTATTGAAGTAATGATTCATAAATACCTGGGACCGGGCCATGGAAAGATATTCTATTTTAACGACGAAAAAATGAAGTTTAAGCATATATTTTCGTATACGCCGCACAATGACGAAAAACAAAAAGAGGCAATTTTCGAAGGTAAAACTAAATCTGAGATACTTGAAGGATTACGTGACATCCATATGGGGATGTGGAGAGATAGTTACATGCGTTGTTACAGTTATGACAGAGCATATTGGTCTATCGTAATCAAGTATATCGACGGTAAGAAAAAAGAATATCGTGTAACCCAAGACTTTGCAGATAACTTTAACGATTTCCTTGAATTGATGGGTATGAGCTATGAAGAAGAATGGGGATGGGATGGGGGACATGATTGATGACGGCACGGATGACGTTAAATACTGAGTTGTCTGTTTAATAATCCGATATTTTCCGAATATTCTTCTTTTTCAGGTCTGTTTCCGAACGATTTTGATGCAGGTCATGAGATATATTTATCAGATCCGCGACCATAATATATCCACGCAAATAGCTTAAATTTTAAATTAAAGGTCAATTTTAGGTTTTTTCATAATTCCTAAACAATTGCGTTTTGATGAGAAATACGAATAAACGATAGGGTACGCTGTGACCCTGATCCGAGAAATACGGAGAAATACACATGATCCAATCTGAAATCAAAAATTCGGGAGATGATTGAATGGAACTTCAATTAGGCGATGTACAGACAACGGCGCTTATTCCGCTCGCAATTAAGGCAAGCGAGACAAAGCGCGGTAATGCCAGAATAACGGACAACAAAGCCGTGGAGATAGTCAATACTTTGGGTATCGATACCGCAGGATACGATAAATTCTTCTCGCATGAGGGCGTGGTGGCACGTACCATCATGCTTGACAGGCAGTTGAAGGAGATCATAAAGAATACTCCCGATACCGTGATTGTCAAGGTGGGGGCGGGTTTCGACGACAGATTCTCCCGCGTCGACAACGGCAGTATCCTCTGGTTCGATTTGGATCTGCCGGATACGATAGCGGCACGAAAGAAGGCGTTTGCCGAGAGAGACAGGGTGAATATGATTGCAGGCAATGCACTTGATTCTGAGTGGTGCAAGCCCGTTAAGGATGCGGTTTCTGAGAAGAAGACGCGCCCCGTTTTCCTTGCCGAAGGTTTATTCATGTATCTGACCATGGAACAGATACGCTCTTTCCTGACTGTCCTTAAGGAGAATTTCCCGAACGGCGGTCTTCTTATCGCCGAGCAGAACAGCAAATTAATGGCGAAGAACGAAAAACATCATGATACTATAAAGAACACGAACGCACATTTCAGGTCAGGCACGGATTCGGGGCAGGAGATTGCAGATCTCGTCGGGGGTTTCCGTCTGGTTGAGGAGCGCAGCTTTAACGAAGAGATGCGCAAATACAGCATACGCGGCAAACTCTTCGCTCTTCTTCTGCCCAATATGAATGATCGCTGGGCAACATTTGAGTGGTAGAAAAAACTGAGAAGTATAACTGCG
>JAFPWZ010000022.1 GCA_017412625.1 Methanomicrobium sp. | reverse complement strand
GTATCTCGACGATCTTTCTGCCGCGCATCCTTAAGACCTGCATGGTGATGCCGTTGTCGAGCGTTATTATCTCGCCGGTCTTGGGGATATGTCCGAGTCTGTTGAAGATGAGTCCGCCCATACTCTTGTAGGATTCTTCGGCGGGAAGGTTGAGGGAGAGTGCGTCGTTTATCTTTGTTACCGGGGCTGCGGCGTTGATTATGTAGACGCCTTCGCTTATGTCGCGGATCTCGGGTTCTTCCTCGTCGAATTCGTCCATTATTTCGCCGACAAGCTCCTCGAGGATGTCTTCCATTGTGATGAGTCCCGCAAACGAGCCGTATTCGTCGGCGACGAGGGCTATCTGCATCTTGCGGTGCTGAAGCTCGTTTAAGAGGTCATCAATCTTCTTGGTTTCGGGGACGAAATAGGGCTCGTAGACGAGGTCGTCGATGGTTGCGCCGGCGTTTTTCTCGTAGATTGCCGAGAATATGTCCTTTACGTTCAGGATTCCGGTGATGTTGTCCGTGTCTTCGGAGTAGACGGGGAGTCTGGTAAAGCCGGTTTCGTTGAACATGGCGACGGCGTCCTGCAGGTTCTTTGTGTGCTCTATCATGCAGACATCGCCGCGCGGGGTCATTATTTCGCGGGCGACGGTATCGGAGAATCTGAAGACGCGGTAGAGCATCTCGTGTTCTTCCTCCTCGATTGTGCCGCTTTCTTCGCCGACGTCGATCCACTGCTTGATCTCCTCTTCGGTGACCGCGGGGGCGAGTTCGGCGTCGATCCTGAAGAGTCTCTTGATTCCGTCATAAATCCAGAAGACGGGGGTGAGGATGTATGAGAGGACGAGGATGAATTTCGCGGCGAAGAGGGCTACTTTCTCGGGGTTTTTGGCGGCGTAGGTCTTGGGTCCGATCTCGCCGAAGACGAGCATGAGTATTGTTACGACTCCCGTGGCTATGCCCACTCCGATGTCGCCGTAGATGTTTAAGGCAACGGCGGTTGCTATCGATGCGGCGCCTATGTTTGCGATGTTGTTGCCGACGAGGATGGTGATGAGGAGGTGATCGGTGTTCTGTTTGAGTTTGGCTATCGCTTTTGCGCCCCGCTTTCTGGATTCGAGGAGCGCTCTGGTCTTTGCGTGGTTTATTGAGACGAGCGCTATCTCCGAGCCGGAGAAGAATGCCGATAATCCGAGGCAGATTATAAAAAGAGCGATGTTAAGGTTGTCTATCATATTTTATGCTTTTGTGGGTCTGGTTTTCTGCTGTCCTATATATCTTGTAAAGGATAGCTGATAAATTATACCGCAACCGTTACTTTTCTTTGATATTTCAGTTTGAACTTACAAGTAATGCTTGTGAGTTAACGATTTTATTGTTTCAATCGCCGACTTTTCAACTCAATCGCCAGCTTTTCATCATCAATCGCCGACTTTTGCCCGACCTCTGTAAACCTGTCTGAAATTCGCAAGTTTTGCCAAAGAGCGCCTTATCCTTCAAAGATTGCCTTCAGGAGGCCGACTTCGCCGGCGATGAACTCTTTCTTTTCTTTGAGGTCGAGGGTCTTTCCGAGGTTGAGGTCGTCGATTTCGAGGGTAACGTGACGGGTGTATCCGCAATCGGCGAGATATTTTAGGACTTCGCGTGCCGCGGGGCTTTGGGATACGGGGAGATGTACGCGACCCGATTCGGCGCCGCCGGCGTGGACGTTGACGATTTTGTCGAAGTACATGTCTATGTATCGGATTGCGTCATCCGCGGCTTTTGCGCCGTTGTCTGCAAGCGCATGGGAGATGTCGAAGGTGAAGTAAAGGGGCTCGTTTTGAAAGCCGCGGTCATCTTTTACGGGGAGGCGCTCCTTCATTTTGAGGTATCTGAATGCGATGTCGTCGGGTTTTGCTTCGCAGTCGTAGTTGTTGAAGTAGCCGTCTACGCCGCCGTCGAGGAAGTATTTCATCTGCTCGGGTGTCGTGAGGAGTGCGTTTATCGCGGGCTGCATGTTCTCGATTGCGACCATTACGCCGGCATTGCCCGCACCGTTCTTCGCTTTGAGTTCCTTTCCCGCGGCATCGACGCTGTCGAGGAAGCGGCAGAGGTTGAGGTAGTCATAGCCCCCGGGCTGCCGTTTGGCTGTCCTTCGTCCCGGGTGCAGGGTCAGGACTTCGGCACCGAGGTTGTGAGCCGTTATCAGCGCCCGCCTTGCCCAGAGTGTCGAGACGCGGGCGACGTCGGGGTTGACCGAGCAGGGGTTGAGGTCGAGAACGGGGGTGTGGACGGTTATCGGCGAAAGCTCGGGAAAACTGCCGAAGAGCTCTTTTAAGTATCGGTCGGCGGCGGTGTCGGGGTTTGACATGTAGTCTTTCGGCATCTCGTTGACCCAGAATGTGGGCGTTTCCAGCCAGAATTCGACGGAGTCGCATCCGGCACCGAGGGCACTGCGCAGGATGTCTTCGAGTGTGTATTCGTGGAAGAACATCGTCGAAACCGAATATTTGGGACGTTTTCCGTTTCGGGATGCCCTGTCCGGTTCGGGAGCTGGGGTTTTCGAATCGGCGGCGGACATTTGTATCGTCTGAAAATAGGGCGGCGTATGGGATAATATCTTTGTTTTGAGCAAGTTTCATAGCAGTTTAATGGCAGTTTCGGAGCAGGTTTTGAGGGGTTCGTCCGTTTTCCGTTCGGGATTGCCGCTTAAGGATCTGCCGGTGAGGAAGATGGCGGCGCCGGGGGCGGGGGAGACGATCTTATTTGATCGCGTATCCAATGTATATGTCGGTTATTTTGGGGATGACCGCAGGAGGTTTGGGATGGATCTTTTTACCGATATGTTTTCCCGCTATTGTACAGTTTCCGACAGGATTAAGGCGGTTCGGCAGCCCGAGGGGGGTTATCTGAATCCGGCGAAGATGACCGTGACCGTGCTCGGCGAGGGTGTAGAGGTTCTCGATCACGGGGAGTCGACCAATCCCGATCTTGCGGAGGTTGCGGTCTACAATCTCTGGAGATTTATGCAGGGGAAGCCCGCACGGAGTGCTTTTAATACCTGTCTGTATGCCGCGCTGCTTGAGGATAAGGATAATGATGCCATGGATATGATTGCCGGCATCGGGGGGCTTGACAGGGATTCGGTTGTCAATGCCGTGAATGTCTGCGGGTTTGACATCTGTTACAAGGCGGAGGTCTCTTACTCCGAGGTTGACAGGATGTCGCCCGATGATGCGACGGTCGGAAACATTATTGCGATGGTTGAGCGTTCGCTTGCGTTTTCCGAAAGGTTCGGTGTCCGTTCACCCGGTCCCGTCGGGTTTGACGGGGGTTATACGTATGTCGTGAGGCACGGGTTCGGCGATATTCTGACGGATGATACGATCTGGAATTTCAGGACTTCGTGGTCGGCGCCGGATGAGAGGGATACTCTGCGTGTGCTTATCTACTGGCGGCTTGCCGTGCATTCCATGCCCCGAAAGCACGGGATTAAGTATCTGGGCATCTTCAATCCGCGGCGCAACGAGGTGTACCGTATTGCCGTCGGGGATATTCCCGCCGATCTCGTTTTTAAACTCGACAGGGATATTGTCGGGTATCGGGAGCGGTGGTATTACCGCGAGATGCTTTCGGGTATCGGCGGGTGCTCGCTGTCGGAGAGGGTTAATTCGGTTGAGCAGCCCCCGGGCGGCTATGTGAGTCCCGATTCTATGAGCGTGAAGGTGCTCGGCGAGGGTGCCGCCGGTCTGAAGCCTTCGGATTTCGATCCCGAGCTTGTCGCGTCGACGGTGTTTCGGCTTGCGTTCTTCGCTTGCGACGGTGAGGAGGTCTTTATGCCTTCGAAGTACGGTGCGGCGATGGTCGGGGAGGTGTATCGGGCACGGGAGATCTTCGAGCGCTTTAAGAATATGGCGGATTGGAAGGAGACGCCGAAGAGGGAGAACGTTTTCGATGCCGTCAGGCTCGCGGGTTTTGACGTATGTTATGAGAAGGGTGCGGAGTTTTACAGACCCTTTGACGGGATTGTGCCGGATGATGCCGCCGTCGACAATATCATGACCATGGTTGAACGTTCGCTTGAGTTTCTGAAGACCCGCAGTCATATACGGACTTTCCATACTTTTGACGGGGGTTATACGGATGTTATCCGCGTCGGCGACGGCGACTTCATGAGCAGGGATACTCTGTGGTCTTTCAGGGTCTCGGAGTCGGGGGTGACGGAGAAGGATACGCTGGAACTGCTTGTCCGCTTACGTATGGGTCTGCATTCGGTCTTTGATTACTATGAGAGTATAAAGTATCTCGGCGTCTTTAATCCGATGCGCAATGAGATGTCACGCATTGCCGTGAGCGACATTCCGCAATGCGTCATTAAAGAGGTCGAGCGGGACGTTATCGGGTATGATGTGTGAGTGCTTGTCGGAATGCACAGGTATTATATGTATTATTGAAAGATTATCTGCAAAAGGAGGATATGTATGCTGAGAGAAGTTGAGGATCAGGTTAAGGGATACAGGACGAAGGACGGCGCCGGTGTGAGCCTTGTTCGCGTTCTGGGGAATACGACGGCGGATGTCTACGATCCGTTTCTTATGCTGGATGCGTTCGATTCGACGGATCCGCGGGATTACACGGCGGGTTTTCCGATGCATCCGCATCGCGGCATTGAGACGGTGACTTTTCTTTCGAAGGGGTCGATTGTGCACGAGGATCATCTCGGTACTAAGGCTGCGATTCATGACGGCGAGGCTCAGTGGCTGACGGCGGGTTCGGGGGCGTTTCATTCCGAGATGCCGCAGCCCGCGGAGAGGATGCTGGGGGTGCAGCTGTGGCTGAATATTCCGGCGAGGTTCAAGATGACTGCCGAGCCGTTCTATCACGGGATTGTTAAGAGCGAGATTGAGGAGTTTAAGCTGGACGGCGGGCGGCTTCGGCTTATCGCGGGCAACTACGCGGGACACAGCGGTATTCAGGGGAAGTATCTGCCGCTTGACTACTACGATATCTTCCTCGATGCGCACGCTTCGGTGACGCTGGATGTGCCGGGGGAGAACAGGTCGGCGATGGTGTTTACTCTGGAGGGTGCGGCTGTCGTGAGCGGAACGCCGGTTGAGGCAAAGACCGCGGCTAAGCTGGGCAGCGGCGACAGCGTGCGGATTGAAGCGGGGGATTCTCCGATTGAGATTCTCTTTATGTGCTCGGAGCGTCTGAACGAGCCGATTGCATGGGCGGGTCCGATTGTGATGAATACCCGCGAGGAGCTTAACCGCGCTTTCGATGAGATCGATGCCGGTACGTTCATCAGGCAGACCGCGGTCTACCGGTGACTGCCGCGGGGGTGACATTTACGGAGAAGAACCGATTGGAGGCTTTCAGCGACGGAGTCCTGGCGATTATCATTACGATTATGATTCCGGAGCTGAAGATGCCGCACGGCGCGGGTGGGTTCGTATCCCGATTCCCCGATGCCGGTGACGCTGTATTTTGCGGATATGTTCCTTGCCTGCGTTACGTTTCATCTGATGTATTATCTGATTGCCTGCGAAAACTGCAATGTCGGGGGCAAAGGGGAGAATGCGGTTAAGTTCCGCCTTTCCCCGCGCAATATCATCAGCCTTGTTACCTACTTCCTTGCCATGGTTCTCGGCGGGTTCTGCCCCGTTGTGACATACATTGTCGTTGCCGCAGTCTCCGCATGGTGGATTTTCCCGGAGGGAGGGGGAGAAGAATAAGAGAGAATAGAAGAGAAGAAGTGACGTAATTTTACGGCAACGTAATTTTACGGGAGTGCCGGACAGGTGCCGGAAAGGCAGGTGATTATAATCCTATGGTTGAAGGGCAAAGCATGGGATTATAATCCGATGGTCTTGAGGTGTGGGCTGAAAATACGACTTTTTTGAGCAGGCGATCCTTTTTAAAGCCTTAATTGTAACTATATGTCAAAGACATTTCGGTTGACGAAAGCAGGGATG
Source organism: Methanomicrobium sp. (assembly GCA_017412625.1). Taxonomy (GTDB): domain Archaea; phylum Halobacteriota; class Methanomicrobia; order Methanomicrobiales; family Methanomicrobiaceae; genus Methanomicrobium. The sequence continues at coordinate 252 of JAFPWZ010000022.1, read as the reverse complement.
CCGAAAGGATTGATCATCGGATGAAAAGCTGAATATAAGGAAAATAACATGAATCAAAAAAATATTGATAATTATGAAAATGAAAATCAGAAAGTCTATCATGAATATTATCGCGAACAGTCTGAAAAAGCTAAAAAAAATAGAATATATCTGTTTTTAATACCACTTTTGATATTTATATCACTATTTTCAACATATATAATTCTAGGACAATTACAATATACTCTCCACATACTTTTCATTGTGGGCTGT
>JAFPWZ010000021.1 GCA_017412625.1 Methanomicrobium sp. | reverse complement strand
TCTGATATGAGAAAGAATGAACTCAAATCACCTCAAGATAACAGCAATCATATTAGCGGCATTTTGTATCATTATTGCCGATTTGGCATTTTTGGGTTTATTCGACAATTCAAAAAATTATGAAACTGTTAACATATATATGCCGTATTATGTTATTGAAATAAAACATGGAAATATTTTGAACGCTGATGAAGTTCCTTTTGTAATTGATTATGACAACTCCTCGGGCGAATGGACTTTTCGCGACGCGGACGAATGGAATGCCGTAAGAAAATACGATTTTTGGGGATACATGCTTTCTGAGGATATGCCGCATACATACGACACGGCAAATAATACCCGGACGGAATTACAATATACATATAACTACAGTGCAAATGACGGAGTATTGCGATATCTTTTGTATTACCACAACGCAATGAATGTCGAGTGTATTGAGGCATTATCAAACATAACATACACTTTATCCAGACAGACTGTAACTGATAATTTAACGAGAGAGGAACTGAAGGATATTCCCGAAGAACTGATTTACAGCAAGGATAAATCAATCAGAATTTCAAATTTGCAGGATCACGAATCAACCACTGTTGAAGATGCATACAGCCTGCCGACACCGAAAATCAACGAAATATATTACTTGAGAGTATCTTACAAGGGCATAGACTCAGTGGATGTTCCCGGCAGAACAATCCCGAAACCGGATTTTTATGATCCTATACGTACATCGGTATTCGTGATTAAAGACAACAGAACACGGTTTGACTCACCTTACAATGAATTTACCGCAAACATATTGGAAACTCAAAAGAAAAGGAACACAATAAACGACACCCGCAGACAGGATACTCAGTAAGCATAGAGCTGCCTAATACAGTCTGATAGGAGAAAGAATGAACCCAACTCACCTCAAAATTACGGCGATTATTTTAGCGGCATTTGTGATAATTATAGCCGATTTGGCATTTTTGGGTTTATTCGAAGATTCAACCTTGAAGCACGGAGTCATGATATCCGAACCGTATTTTATTGTCGAAAAAAATCCGGGTAATTACTTATCGGGCGGCGATGTGCTGTATATCGAATATAACGGTTCCGATGACAAATGGCTATTTCGGGACGCAGACAAATGGAATGTGATGAGAACAGATATATTATCGGGTTATCTTCTTTCCGAGAAGATGAAGCCGTTTATGCCGATAAAAGATTTTGATTACTCTGAAATTGACCGCGGCAATGATACAAAGATTCCCGAATTAAACCATTCATTAAACTTCAGTGCTAATGACGGCGTATTACGATATAATCTGTATTACCGCAACGCAATGAATGTCGAGTGCATTGAGGCATTATCAAACATAACATACGCATTATCGAGACAGACTCTATCGGACAATTTCACGGGGGCGGAAGCGGATAATCTCTCCGAAGAACTGATTTCCGTCACGGAGAAATCCGTAAAAATCTCAAATTTACCGTATCATGAATCAATCTGTATAGAAGATACATATGAACTGCCGACTCCGAAAATAAATGAAATTTACTGCCTGATGATATACTACAAAGAAATAGACTCGGTGGATGTGCCGGGCAGAACAATAGTCTCTCATGATTACGAATACAAAATAAACGGAAGCGGTCTGATATATCCGGCAGTATTTGAATAAAAGACAGCAGGACGGAGTTTGAATCACCGTACTTTTACGGATTCAACACAGAACACAAATTTGATGAAATCCCCGCCGCGACAACATAATCAAAAAAGCCTTTACCCCGGCGAAACTCCGCAGGATGCCGAAAATAACTGTTAAACCGCAAACTGTTAACCGATTAAACTATTTTTCATCCGTCAACTTTTTGCGCACAAGAGAATCGGCATAACTGCATTTATCGCGGTTATTTATCCGCAATGCAAGATATATCAGACATCCCGCAACAATCAGAAATATCTCGCCGCCGATGAGCAGTTCGGGCAGGTGCTTAACGTGACCGCCGCCTTGAAACTCCATCCCCTTAAAGAAAAGCACAAGCATATAAACGCCATACAACCCGAAGAACACGGATGAAGATAACGCCAGAATAAATTTGAAACTCTGCTTGGGATGAAGAATACACTTTCCTTTCCGCGTCAGAGAATACATATGCCATTTGCGGCTTTTATCCGCGCTGACAATTCCCGCGTTCTCAAGAACGGAAAGATGCTGATGAAGCGTAGATTTGCCGATTGACAACTCATCCGCCAGCGCCGCCGCAGAAATCGTTCCGTCCTCGGAACTGTCAATCGCCCGCAATATACCTATGCGGACATCCGAGGAGAGAGCACTCAGATCGGATTTGTCAAGCGTAATAGCATCGGATGCCTCGGAATCCATAACTCATCTAAATATCTGTTTCATCATAATTAACTTAGTCACAATCAGGTCGGAAATTTACTGTAAGTCCGCCGGACATGACGGGACACGGACTGCTTCTGATTGCATACAGGTAATGCCGTCGGCAAAACCCGGACGATCTCTAAAGTATTATAAATCGGAAAAATAGAGTTCTATCGGAGAGACAATGAACATCAAACGCCTTCTGATTGCGGCGGTAATAATAGTCGTCTTAACTATCGTTGTCACGGAACTGTTAATGCTGGTGGCATTTCAATTTTCAGGTTACAGATCAACACACGCATCCTTTGAGCCGTATTTTGTCATCGAAAAAAATCCGGGAGATTATTACAGTGACGACGAGATTCCGTTTATAATAGAATATAACGCCTCCTCGGACGAATGGCTGTTTCGCGACGCAGATGACTGGAATGTCATAAGAAAGGACTATAAATTAAATTATCTTCTTTCGGAGAAGATGCCCGCGACTGTAAAAATAGAGGAATTGGATCATTCGGAGATTGACATTGCCAACAATACCAAGATACCCGAATTAAACTATACCTTCAATTTCGGGGCGGATGACGCGACATTAAGATATAATCTCTATTTCAGAAACGGAATGAACGTGGATTGCATTGAGGCATTCTCCAACATAAGATACAATTTATCTCGAAAGACCGTATCCGACAATTTAACAAGATGCGAAATAGATAAAATCCCCGAAGAACTGATTTACAGCAGGAATAAAACAGTCAGAATTGCCGATTTACCCGATCATACATCGACCTGCATCGAGGATTCATACAACCTGCCGATACCGAAACCCGACGAAATTTACTATCTGAGGATATATTACAAGGGAATATACTCGGTGGATGTCCTCGGCAGAACAATATTCGCATGGAATTATGACACGCTGATAAACGAAACTTACACGATGCAGCCGGCAGTCTTTGTAATAAAAGACAGCAGGACGCGATTTGACTCACCTTACGATGAATACACCGCAAACAGGTTAAAATACATGAAGGAAACCAACACAAAACTCTGCTGCTCATATGAATGATAAACCGGAACTGAAAGCCGGAAAATAAATCAGAAAACAAAGCCCGCAACAATACGGACAGGCATTAAAAGAAAAATCAGTAAAAACTGAATCAATAATTTTTTCGAAAAATGATTATTTACTGATTTTCATCAGTAAGGATCTGAACGCTTACAATGTCATGCTGGCGTTCGGCAAGCTTGTTGGCTTTAAAGATATTCTTTCCGCCCTTGCCGATAGCGATACCGCGGTCTTCCTCCTCGATATCGACATTGGCGACACTCTCGCCCTCTTCGTTCTCGGTAATCTCGACCGACTTAACGCGTGCCGGAAGGAAACAGTTCTTGATAAACTGCTTTGCATCCTGCGAAAACTCGACAACTTCGATCTTCTTACCGAGATCCTCGGAAGCCTTCTTGATGCTTGCACCCTGCTTTCCGATTGCGCGACCCATGTCGCCGGGGTTGATAACGAAAATTAAGCGATCGTTCCTCTCATCAATGATACAGTCGCGGCTTCCCGCGCCGGTGATGTCCTCGAATTGCTTCATCAGCTGAAGACTCTGCTCGTTCAAGACAATCTCGCCCATTTAAGCCCTCTGAATTGAAAGGATATCCGAGTCGCCTGCATCGACAATAGCAAGAGCACTTACAAAGTGCGGTCTTCCGCATGAGATACCGAGAGCCTTGCTCGTACCCTCATAGGTGTAGACATTCGCATTCTTCTCTTTGAGGAATGCCGCGAAATCATCGGGGCAGTAGTTTGCCGCGACAACCACGAGTTTTGCTTTTCCGCTTGCGATGCATTCTTTTGTTTCATTCTGACCGATAACGACGTTACCGGTTTTAATTGCCCGTCTTAATGACGTTTCGAAATCCATTGAAATTCTCCTAAATTTGAATCAATTTGGTAATTTTTGGTTGTGTGTTTTTGTTCTTCTTATTATTAGCATTGAAGACCAAAAAAGGTTATTAAACCTCTCGGTTTAAACCCCTTCAGTTCTTCTTCGCTATTAACTTTACATCACCGGTACCGAGCTGAATCGGCTGACCGACGATGACATTCTCGGTGACACCCTCAAGGATATCGGTCTCGTTTGCGACCGCCGCATCGAGAAGGTGGTTAACAGTGACCTCGAAGGAAGCACGGGAAAGGACACTCTCCTTCTCGCCCGCGATACCGTGACGACCAATCTGTTTAACCTCACCGTCTATGCACATCATATCGGCGACAAGCATGATATGCCTGACATCAACATCGAGACCCTGCTCGCGAAGTGTGTTTAATGCTTCATCTATGATGGCATTTCTGCCAGCCTCAATTCCGAGAACATCGGAGATTTCAGCGATGTTGTTTGTTCTGGTTCTGGTGGTATCTACACCTTCAACCTCAAATACGTCCTTAAGATTAGACCCCTCAGTATATAGTATATACTCTTCGTTCTCTTTGCGGACGACAACACGCTCGATATCATCGATACCCTGAACGATGACCTTCCTCACATTCTCGGCAAGGGCAAAGAGGTTCTGATAACTGTCCTGATCCTTCGGAATGAAGGTAAGAGTGGCATCGGCGAGATCCTCCTCGCACTCGAAATCGCGGTAGTGGTTCTTGTCCCTTATCTTACGGGGCGCACGCTCGAAGATCTCCTCGACGGTAATCTTCCTCTTCTTGCAGACGTCGCGGTTGATCCTGACCCGGACCTTCATCTCGAGCATATCGGTGACAATCTCGCCGAACTCGCTGAGATGTGCCGCCTCAATCTGCCAGCTGACCTCACGCGCTTTTTCGCGGTCGCAGCAGTACTCGTCCTGAAGATAGATCGTCATGGAAGGCGTGCTCGGAATCTTCCTCGCATCAAGAATCTCGATGAGACGCGGCAGACCGAGTGTAACGTTAATCTCGGCCACACCCGCAAAGTGGAAAGTACGCATTGTCATCTGGGTACCCGGCTCACCGATTGACTGCGCCGCTATGATACCCACGGCCTCGCAGGGCTCAATCCTCGAGTTCGCATACTCGATGTTAATCCTGTCCATAATCGCGTTAAAGGTCTCGTCGGAGAGATCCTTGTCGCCGATATACGCAAGCAGATCGTCCTTGGTCTTTCTGGGGAGATCGGCGGCCTCGATAACATCCTTCTGTGACTGTTTCATTTTCTGACCTCCTCTTTAAGAATACTCTCGACAATACCCTTCACGTCCACGGGGTCACCCGCACATCCCTTCGCGGGATCGGTCGAGTCCTCACCGTACTTGAACTGGATGATTCTGCCGCCGGAAGTCCTGACCGTTCCGTCGTAGCCGACCTTCAAGTCCTGAAGCGCATTGATCATACGTCTCTGCAGGTAACCGCTCTGAGACGTACGGACCGCAGTATCCACAAGACCTTCGCGACCTCCGATAGCGTGGAAGAAGAACTCCGTCGGAGTCAGACCGCTCTTGTAACTGTTCCTTACGAAACCGTGAGCCGTCGCTCCCTTATCGCCCTTCTTGAAATGCGGCAGTGTCCTGCCCTCATATCCACGATTGATACGTGCACCGCGCACAGCCTGCTGTCCGACACAACCCGCAACCTGAGTCAGGTTAAGCATCGAACCGCGCGCACCCGAGACCGCCATTACCACGGCGCTGTTGGAAAGACCGAGGTGACCTCCCGCAATCTTACCGGTACTGTCACGTGCCTTACCCAGAACCTGCATGGTGTTCATCTCAAGCGTCTCTTCAAGGGTACGTCCCGGAAGAGGCTCAAGAGTGCCTTCCTCATACGACCTGATAAGGCGCTCCACATCGTCTTCCGCCTTGTCGAGAGCTTCGCCGATCATACCGTATTCGTTCTTTGTAAGGTCCTCGTCGTCGATACCGAAGGAGTAACCGTCATACATGATACCGCGGATTGCAAGCTTCGTGACATCGTCGACGAACTGGCGGCCTCTCTCGAGACCGTGCGTCCTGATAATTCTCTGAAGGATTGCACCCGCCATCGCACCTATCGACTTCTTATCGATGGTACCGCATATGAGGTTGCCGTCGACAATCTTGACATAGGCATCCTGAATACTGTTCCTGTTATCCGCATTCGGAATCTCGGCGCATTTCTCCTTCTTACACTTCGCACAGTTCAGACACGAACTTGCACGATAGACCATGTTGAGGTCGTCGGGGAGAATCATCGAGAAGATCTGCTTGTTTGTCCAGTATTCGACGCCGTTCTCAACCTTGTCGGGCTTGGGAAGGTGGTCGGGCAGACTGTTCATCAGCAGATACAGAACCGCGGATTTGTTAAACCAGCGCTTCTCGTGCGTAAGCAGGAAGATACCCGAGATGTGGTCGTGGATTGCGCCGATAACGGGGCCTCCGAAACGCGGCGAGAGAATGTTCTCGGTAACGCTTGCAAGAAGCTCGGCCTCCGCACGTGCCTCCTCGGTCTGAGGGACATGGAGGTTCATCTCATCACCGTCGAAGTCGGCGTTATACGGAGTACAGACCGCGGGGTTGAGGCGGAATGTTCTGCCGTTCATGATGACGATGTGGTGAGCCATGATACTCATCCTGTGCAGAGAAGGCTGACGGTTGAAGAGAACGACATCGTTGTTCCTCAGCTGGCGATCCACGGTCCATCCGGGCTCCAGCATCTCGGCGATGTTCTCCTTTGTCTGGTCGGTAAGGCGGACACGTCTGCCGTCGGGTCTGATGGCATAGTTCGCACCGCAGGGGGAATTGAGCGTCGGGCGGTTGGGTCCCGTAAGAACCATTGCGCGAACCTCGTCGATGTTGAACGGAGTAACGCGGATCGGGAAACTCATCTCGTTTGCGATAGCGAGCGGAACGCCGACCTGAGCAATCGAGATGTTCGGGTCGGGCGAGATAACCGTACGCGAGGAGAAGTTGACACGCTTACCCGAGAGAGAACCTCTGAAACGTCCGTCTTTACCCTTAAGACGCTGCGAGATTGTCTTGAGCGGTCTTCCGCTCCTGTGACGTGCCGGCGGACAGCCCGCGACCTCGTTATCCATGTAGGTCGTCACGTGATACTGGAGAAGCTCCCAGAGATCCTCGATGATCAGCTGAGGCGCTCCCGCATCCTGATTCTCCTTGAAACGCTGGTTGATACGGATGATATCGACAAGCTTGTGCGTCAGATCATCCTCGGAACGCTGACCGTTCTCGAGAATAATCGAAGGACGCATGGTGACGGGCGGCACCGGAAGGACGGTAAGGCATGTCCACTCGGGTCTTGCGACCGCCGGGTTGATTCCGAGAAGCCTTAAGTCTTCGTCCGGGATCTTCTCGAGGCGTGCCCTGATATCCGCCGGTGTGAGCTTCTGCTCGCTCTTCTTGCCGTTTTCGTCGATTGTCGCCTCGGAGAACGTCGTCGGCTTCTCGAAGTTTATCTTGAGCTGCTGCTCGCCGCAGAACGGACAGACACGCTCCTTCTTGATATCCTTCTCCGAGATGGTATCGTCGTTTCTCTCATCCTCGGGACCGAGAACCTTGCTTATTTCGTCGGCGCTTAAGAGAAGGCGGCCGCAGTTTCTGCACGTTACACGCAGAAGTTTCCTGATAAGCCTCGTGTATCCTACGTGAATAACGGGCTTGGCAAGCTCGATATGTCCGAAATGTCCCGGACACTCGCTCGCCTTGTTGCCGCATGTCTTGCAGCGCAGACCCGGGTCGATTACACCGAGGTGCAGATCCATCAGACCCTGGGGATAGGGGAAACCGTCGTCATCGTAGGTATCCGCCCAGATGATCTTTCTGACACTCATCTTGCGGATGTCTTTCGGCGAAAGAAGACCGAACTCTATCTTTCCGACTCTCTTTGGACTTGTCATTTCTGTTTTCCTCCTCTCCTATACCTGATCCTCAAGCTGCATTCTCGGGGCTATACCCATACTCTTCATCTCGTCGAGAAGGAGCTTGAATGCATAACTCATCTCAACGCTGTAGATATCGGTCTCGTTGCCGCATGAGAGACAGCGTGTCGTATTCTTGTTTCTGTCAAGGAAGGCGATCATACCGCACTTTGCACAGACATACTGCTCGACCTTATCGGACTCGTCCAGAAGACGTTCCTTAAGTGCCATTGCAGCGCCGTGTCCGATAAGCACATCACGTTCCATCTCTCCGAACCTGAGACCTCCTTCACGGGCACGTCCTTCGGTCGGCTGGCGTGTGAGAACCTGAACGGGACCTCTCGAACGTGCATGCATCTTCGAAGAGACCATGTGGTAGAGTTTCTGGTAATAGATGACGCCGACATAGATATCCGCCTTGAACTGACGTCCCGTAATACCGTCATACATGACTTCTCTGCCGTTGTTCGCGAAACCGAGCTGTTTTAAGGATTCACGGAGATCTTCCTCACGTTCTCCGCTGAATGCGGTTGCATCGATTCTTCTGCCTTCAAGTGAGCCCACCTTGCCGCCGAGCATCTCGAGCATATGACCCATTGTCATACGTGACGGAATTGCGTGCGGGTTGATGACAAGGTCGGGTGCAATTCCCGACTCCGTGAACGGCATGTTCTCCTGCGGCGTTATGAGTCCTACGACTCCCTTCTGTCCGTGTCTGGATGCAAACTTGTCGCCTACCTCGGGGATACGGAGATCTCTCGTTCTGACCTTGACGAGTCTTGAGGAGTTCTCACCCTCGGTGATGATGACGGTATCGACGATACCGTGCTCGTTGCTCCTCATCGTAACCGAGGTATCGCGGCGTTTTTCAACGGCGATAAGCTCTCCCGACGGCTCTTCGAGGAAACGCGGCGGAGATGTCTTACCGATAAGCACCGCTTTCTCGGCTGCGAAGGTCTCGGGGTTGATGATACCGTCGGTATCGAGGTTCTGATAGGACTCTACACCGTGTGCACCCGAGACTTCCTCGTCGGGGACCTCGATCTTGTCGACCTGTCCGCCCGGGTAGCGTCTCTCTTCGCCGTCGTAGGTTCTGAAGAAGTGGGAACGTCCCACACCGCGCTCGATTGAGGCTTTGTTGAAGATGAGCGAATCTTCAATGTTGAAACCTTCGTAGGAAAGAATTGCGACCACAAGGTTCTGACCGGCGGCTCTGTCGTCCGAACCGATGATCTTTGAGGTCTGGGTGTGAACCAGAGGTTTCTGGACGTAGTGAAGCTGGTGACCGCGTGTATCCGGTCTTAACTTCATGTTCGAAGCGCTGAAACCGAGTGCCTGCTTAATCATACCCGCACCCATTGTTACACGAGGAGCTGCGTTGTGCTCCGGGAAGGGAACGTGAGCCGCTCCGATACCGAGGATAAGCGACGGGTCGATCTCGAGGTGGGTGTGTTCGGGTGTGATATCCTCTTCATTGACCGCGATATAGAGATCCTCTTCCTCTTCCGCGTCAATGAACTCGATAAGTCCCTTTGAGACCATGTCGTTGAAATTGGCCTCGCCGGTCTTTAACTTCTCAATATCCTCATCCGTGATTGCCGGTTTTCCGTTCTCGACAACGATGAGCGGGCGGCGTGCACGTCCCCTGTCGGTATGGACGATAATGTCGCCGTTGTATTCCTTGTATGAGATATTGACCTCGATCGGAAGTTCGCCGCGTCTTCGCATCCTGCGGACATTGGCGACAAGGTTAACGGGGTCTTCGCAGAGACCGATTAAAGCGCCGTTAACGAATACTCTCGATTTTTTATGACCTGTGCTCATAATACTTCCCTCTTAAGCTCTTCAACGCCGAGGTTGTAGAGCATTCTGTTGATTACCTGTTCGTCCTTGACGCCTTTGGAGATCTCGACCATCTGTGCGAAGTTCTTTACAAGACCGCAGTTCGGTCCTTCAGGAGTCTCCGACGGACAGATTCTTCCCCACTGTGTCGGGTGAAGATCACGTGCCTCGAAATGCGGCTGTGAACGTGAAAGCGGCGAGATTACACGGCGAAGGTGGGAGATGACAGCCATGTGGTCGACTCTGTCGAGAAGCTGGGATACACCCGTCCTTCCGCCCACCCAGTTACCTGTCGCAAGCGGGTGAAGAAGTCTCTCGGTAAGGACATCGGCACGCACCGCCGTTCCGATTGAGAGGTCGCGGTGTCTCATGCTGGCGCGTTCGAGCTGATACTTGACGTCGCGTGTGAGTCTGTTGAGCGAGATACGGAAGAGATCCTCCATAAGGTCGCCGGCGAGCTTTAAGCGCTTGTTCGAGTAGTGATCCTTATCATCTATTCTCCTTCTGTCGAGAACAAGGTCGAAACAGGCCTCCGCCATTCTGCCGAGGAAGTGAGCCTTGGCAAGACGCACGCTCTCGCATGCCTCTTCGTAGCCCTCGTCGCCCTCTTTGAGACCGTCGGGCATGAGCTCGTTTAAGTGCGGGAGGAGATAGCTGTCGAGAACAAACTCGGCACGCTTCTTCTGATAGTCGCGTGTCTGGTTCGGTGCGAGCTTCTTTCCGACATACATAATGCCTTCCTCGGTGTTGTCGCACTCTGCTTCCTCAAGGTTCTGAAGCATGAACGTGAGGATATCTTCGTCGGTCGAGACCGCTTCCACGATCTCCTGATCGCCGTTGAGACCGAGTGCACGCATAAGGTCAACGAACTTCAGGTGACCGGCAACGGACGGGAACGAGACCTCGAGAAGGTTCTTCTTGTTTCTCTCGACAATGACGAGAGCACGGTATCCGCGGAACTGCGAGAATACTTTTGCGACGTAGATACGCTCATTGTATCTCTCGGTGAACTCGGTCATGATCTTGTTGGACGCAAGATCCTCGAGTGTCATGAGAACGCGCTCCGAGCCGTTGATGATGAAGTATCCTCCCGGGTCGTGCGAGTCTTCGCCGTGACTGATTCTTTCCTCGTCGGAAAGTCCGCAGAGGTTGCATGCCTTGGACCCGACCATGACAGGAAGCTGACCGATTGTGGTCACAATAGGTTCCTGTCTCTCTTCGCCTTGACACAGAATCATGTCGAGCTGAATAGGTGCGGCGTAGGTCAGGTTTCTTAAGCGTGCTTCACTCGGATACAGTCCGGACTGCGAACCGTCGGCTTCACGGACTACGGGTTTTTCGACGCGGATCTCGCCGAGTTCAACCCAGACGTTATCGTTGTCTTTGCCCCTCTGTGCAATGTCGGTTTCAATAATTCTCTGTTCATCGACGACTTTCTGAAGGTTGTACTCCAGGAAGAAGTTGTATGAATCCAGCTGGTGTCGCGCTACGTGGGCGCGTGAGAAATATGCCTCGGATAAAGTTTTACGATCTAACAATCGGGACACCCCTTTTTGCTGAAGGAGTTCATTTCTTTGGTCTCTTTACTACTATGCGGTACGCTTCAGCCTTACCTGCGGTCTTACTGTTGCGAACAATCCTGATGACGTCGTTGATCTTTGCGCCAATCTCCTTTACTGCAGGATCATCATGATAGATGTTGGGAAGCTGGTCGCGTGTGATCTTGAATGCCGCGAGTAACTCTTCGATCTCTTCGGCAGTCATAATTTGATGGTCAGGTACCATTACATGTTTAATTACGGAAAAACCGGTGCCCATCGATAGCCCCTTTTATAGTTAAGATTTTGTTCAGATGCATCACCATTGAAAAAATACCAAAAACGCCACATTTGAGTCATAATTGACGTGGCAAGCGGGCCCAAGGGGATTTGAACCCCCGACCACCTGATTAAAAGTCAGGCGCTCTGCCTAACTGAGCTATAGGCCCCCTGATTATACAATCTATTCAGCATTATTACAATGAGAGATAAGTATATAAAACTTGTTTATTTGCAGTGTTTCTTTTATATGTGCACTATGGAAAATCAGAAAGCGACGCGCAACCGCGTTTTCGGGTTCATTATGAAACCTGTTTTTACGACTCGCATTATTCGGGCACTTTTCGCCCAACAGACAAAGATTTGCCCGCGTATTTTTGCACACGACCGCGATTTATTTTGTCAGACACTGTATAAAATTAACCGCATAATCCCCGAAGGTCGACAATCCGCATCACCCGTCACGGATTATTTCCGACCTGCCGCACCCGATATCAAACCCGTCCGTAACTTCCCGGACCTTCCCAACCCCCGAAATCTCCTATGCCGATGCCGCTTGGTAAAAAAACTTGATTACAAATTATGATAGGTTTATCAGATATGTTCATATAGACAGATTGAAATTATCTTCCACCTATATGACATTAAAGACACATCTTACAATGTCTCTTACAAATGTCTCTTACAATGTCTCTTACAAATGTCTCTTACAAATGTCTGAGGTGAATTGGTATGATTGAAATCTCTGCCGAATACTTGATAATTGTACTGTTCGGACTGGTAATTGTCTTCCTGCTTTACATCATATACGCCATGCAGCAGCGCATGAGATTACTTCAGGTCGATGTCAACGAGATGAACAGCACAATACATTATACGTGCAATAAGCTGGATACTCTCTCAAAAGACGTTGAAAAGTTCAATAATAAATGATGCGGATACGATTATCCGCGGGGATTAACGCGGGGCCTACGAAATAAATAGGCAAAATAGATAAACTATACATTACAATATGTAATAGCACAGCGCAACAGCACGGGCAACAAGTGCCCGAAATGCGGATCTGCGCAAAGTGCCATCAGGGGCCATAGGGTAGCCTGGACCATCCTAGGAGACTGGGGGTCTTCTGACCCGCGTTCAAATCGCGGTGGCCCCATACGTTGTTTTCAGAGTTTTTGGAATTTTTTTGTTTCATGAGTATCGGAACATGAGAATCAGAGAAGTTTGTTTCGGATGTCTTTTAACCAGAATCGAGTATGAATGCCGTCTTGTTCTGGACTGTTCAGATCCCGAGAACGAAAAGCGCGTCCGGGACGTCGTCAATATCTGTCGCGACGAACTTAAACGCGGTCTTTCGGAGGATATTCCCTCACCCGAACTCTCAAGCCGCGTTCACAGGCTTGCCTGCCGGATGATTGAGCATATCGATCCCTATGTGGAGATTAAAGAGCGGACAAATCTCGAGGCGGAAAAACTTCTCGCCGACGTCGGAGGCAGCCTTAAGACCTTCAGGGACTGTGCGCTGGCGGCGGTTATAGGAAACACCCTCGATTTCGGATCGAAGGAGCATGTGGTCACCGATGATTTCACCGGCTTCTTCAAGGACGAATTTAAGAAAGGTTTCAGCGTCGATGACTGCGACAGAATCGAGAAACTTGCCGCAAGAACCGTATTTATCTGCGACAACTGCGGCGAGATCGTCTTCGACAGAAAACTCGTCGAATATCTGAAGGATAAGGGCTGCCGCGTCACGGTAGTCGTCAAGGGTGCGCCGATAATCAATGACGCGACCATGAGCGACGCCGTCAAACTCGGCATGGATAAGGTCGCCGACGCCGTATACACGAGTACTGACGGGATTCCCGAGGTCGGCTTCAATATTCATATGATAAGCGACGAACTTAAGGAGGAGATCTCAAAGGCGACGCTCATCATCTCCAAGGGCATGGCAAACTACGAATCTTTGAGCGAATACAAAAAGGTCATGAAACTGCCGCCGGTCGCCTACCTCATGATGGTCAAGTGCGTGCCCATCTCCGGGGACATCGGCATTCCGAAAGGCTCAAGGATTGCGTATCTGACCGACTGATCCGACGAATGAACCGCCGCACTTTTCCGCGGCGGCAATATCCTTATTTTCACTTTTTTAAGCATCCTACTAAGATAAATAACAGAAAATCAATTACCATATTATGATAGAAGGAATTATCTCGGTAGGCTGGTACCTGATACTGATAGGTGTCCTCTTTCTTGCAATAGAGACCTTTAACCCGGGATTCTTCCTGGGGGTGCCGGGGACTACACTCATCATCATCGGCATTGTTTCTCTCATTGTTCCGGATATCTTTTCGTCGCCGCTGCTGATTGTAATCGCGGTCGTAACCGCACTCATATCAGCGGGGCTTTCGGTCTGGATTTACAGCCTCATAGGTTCGGGGAGCACAAAACCCGAGACCACGAGCAAAGATTCTCTCATCGGCAAGACCGGTCTTGTCATAAAGGAGGTCGACAGCAACGGCATCTCGGGCAAGGTAAGAATAGAAAATACCGACTGGAGCGCCAGATGCGGGAGCGGCACAATACCGACGGGGAAGAAGGTAAAGGTAGTCTTTTCGGAAGGCGTTCACGTCGTGGTGGAGGAATGCTGACCGCGATTATCACGTACTGACGGATTCACGGATTTACTGTTACGGATTGACGGCGACGGATTGTCGGATTTACGGATTCAGAGACTTAGAGATTACTGATTACGGATTGACATTAAAAACAAAATACAGAGTATATTTAAAAAAGTGATAAAATGGACACGGTATTAACAATTGTATTGGTCATTGCAATAGTCTTCATATTTGCAAAAGGTGTGGTAATCGTTCAGCCTTACGAGCAGGCACTTCAGATAAGGCTAGGAAAGTATATCGGAAGGCTCAACCCGGGATTCCGCTGGGTCATCCCGTTCATCACCGGGATAATCAAGGTGGATCTGCGAACGCAGGTCATGGACGTCCCCAAGCAGGAAGTAATAACAAAGGACAACTCGCCGACAAACGTCGACGCAATCGTCTATGTCAAGGTAATCGACCCCGAAAAATCATACTTCGAGGTCTCAAACTACCGCATGGCAACCGTTGCCCTCGCACAGACGAGCCTCAGGGGAATCATCGGCGACCTCGAACTCGATGAGGTGCTCTACAACCGCGAACTGATAAACAACAAGCTCCGCGACATCCTCGACCGAGAGACCGACCAGTGGGGTGTCAAGGTGGAGCGTGTCGAGATTAAGGAAGTCGACCCGATAGGCGCCGTAAAACAGGCAATGACCGAGCAGACCGCCGCGGAACGTGAACGCCGTGCCGCAATCCTTCGCGCCGACGGTGAGAAGCGCTCGGCAATCCTGACCGCGGAGGGTAAACGCCAGTCCATGATCCTCGAAGCCGAGGGTGACCGCCAGTCAAAGATCCTCAGAGCCGAAGGTGACAGGAAATCCAAGATTCTTCAGTCGCAGGGTGAAGCACAGGCATTGAGAATCCTCTCGCTCGGCTCAAGACCGCTGGACAAGAAGGCGATAACGGTCCTCTCCCTTAACGCACTTCAGCAGATGGCGGACGGACAGGCGACAAAGATTATCTTCCCGTTCGAAGTTTCAAGCCTCATAAAGCAGAGCGCCAAGTTCCTCGGCGCCGAGGACGAGGACTTCGCGGACGACTCATGGAAGGAGTTCGATCTTGATGAGTCCATACTCGGCAAATCGCCTGCCGAAGAGGGAATAGACGATGCATCCGAGTATGTGAAGAATATCGAGAAGAATATTCAGAGCCTCGAAGACCCCACGACACCTGCGGACGAGTCCGCACCCGAAACGTGAAACGAGCCGAATAAGTGAGAAACTTCCGGGATAATTCCCCAAAAAATCCAAAACAAATCCAAAAAAAATCCAAAAAAACAGCACCCACATACAACCCTATTTTTTGACTTTTTACGGATTTAAACCGCGATTTTTTGTTTAACGGGATTGCCGAAGAAGGTCCCTACGATGATTCCGCCAAAGATAGAAACCTTTATTGCCGTATGAATCAACTGCAAAACTAATCAATAAAAACCAATCAATCTATCCAAAGGTGCAATATGAATATAGTCAAGATACCCAAGATGGAGGTTGCGGAATACAACCGTCTTATCATGGAAGGATATGTCTGCAGGATAGCGTTCCGCGGCGAAAAATATCCATATATGGCGCCATTTTTATATGTTTTCGACGGCAAATTCCTCTATTTCCTCTCAACCAAGTACGGCAGAAAGAACGACCTCTACAGACTCGATCCTCATGTTTCCGTGGAGATTGAACGTATATCCGCGGATCTGTCCGAGTATAATTTCGTCACGCTCCAGGGCTATCTGATTCAGGAGGAGGATTCGATTACGAAGAAGAAGATACGCCGCATGTTCATAGACATGATTCGCGAGAAGAATCTCTCGAAGAATATCCTCTCGGCACTGGGTCACGAGCCGACCGAGTCCCTCGAGTCGATTGCGACCGAAGAAAGAGCGAATATCTGGAAGCTCACCGGCGTTGCCGAGATTGTGGCGCTGAAAAATAAATGATTTTGACAGCGATACCGGGGAGTTACCAATCGGAGTTAATATGAGTCGGATGATGCCTGCAAACAACAATAAGCCCGCGGTTATTTCAAAAGACAAAGCCGTCCAAAAAGCGAAAGCGAACGTATTCGGGCTGTCTGCGGTGGCATATCCCGATATAACACGGGAAACGGAGATGCCGCAGGAATCGCTTACGGAATTCAATCTTACTCTTTTTCAGAAACTTATCGATTACAGATTCAATGACGAACTTATTCTCCGAAGGGCACTGACGCGGCTTGCATACGCAAAAGAGAACAATCTGCCCGAGGACGATTACATGGACGCTTATGCCACGCTCGGAGATGCCGTGATAGACGTCGTTGTGATAGAAAGGCTCGTTATCGTAAACAAAGACCACGATAAAGGCGTGATTACGACAAAGAAGACCGATCTGGTTAATATGACGCGGCTTAGAAACCTCGCTTCGGGGCTTGGTCTTCAGAATTACGTGCTCTGGGGAAAGGGCGAGAAACAGCAGCATATCTGGACGTCGGGGCGTGTTCTTGCCGAATCCGTTGAGGCGATATGCGGCGCGATGTATCTCGACGGCGGTATTGCCGCGGTCAAGGCATTCCTTGAAAAAACAGGATTTTTCTGCCCGAAGAATATGCAGTAGTCATAACAGAACATAACAGAATGCAATAGAATAACAGAATCCAATAGAATAACAGAATGCAATAGAACATAACAGAATAGCAGAATATATTGCGACTGATTGCTGAAAGTGAAAAAATAAAGGCGGTTATCTGTTCTGATCGGAGTTATGCCGCCGCAGAACAGATAAATTATGAGAGTTCATTTAACGGATTTCATCGACACCTTATAGCCTTCAGGCGTGGTCAGAACATTTGAATCCGAAAGATAATAGGTGTCGCCGAGAGATGTCTCAATCTTACGATCCGTTCCCGACACGGTGATGCTTCCGGGTAGCGTCATGGACATTACTCCGACTTGATCTTTCAGGGTTTCCTGATAGAACAGAATCCCATCTGCACCGTTTCCCGCATTGAATTTGATCCTATAGACTAAAGTAACACCGTCGGGTTCATCGTAAGATCCTTCAATATCATATTTTATATCTTCTTCTACCCATTCGTAATCACCTTCAGAATATGACGGATAATCACCGTCAGAATTTGACGGACTTACGTCGGTATTTACGGAAACACATCCCGCGGATAAGAGAAATGCACACATAATGCATAAAACCGTTACCAAAAAATATTTTCCTTTCATGTTTCTCCGTTTACACGGACTTAAATATATTATTTCGCATTCTTGCAAAGAGAATGGCGCAGACATTTATAAAATAAAAAAAGGTCTTTTTTATGAGTAGGTCACGACCGCAATCCATGAGATCAATTGAATCGATGACATCTATTGAATATATGTGCTCAATTGAATCAATGAGATCGGTTGAATCAATGAGATCGGTTGAACCGATTGGATCAGTTGTTTGGTCTCATCTGCACCGTGTAGCCTTCGGGCGTGGTCAGGACATTTGACGCCGACAGAGTGTATACGGCATCGTTAATCAGCGTAATCACGCGATCCGTTCCCGAATTCGTTACCTTTCCCGATAACGTCACGGTCATTGAGTTGAAGTCTTTCTTTGACCCCCTGGAGAGCAAAACTTCATTTGAATTATTGATTGTGTCGAATTTTATCTTATATGTCAGAACGTCATCATCCGGCGTCGTATAAGTGCCTGTAAGATCGTATTCCGTCTTTTTGTCCACCCAAGTGAAGTCGGAGTCGAGATCGTACGGGTCAGTGAAGTTATATTCGTTGTTGTCGGTTCCGGAATTTACATCGGCGCCGTTGCCGACGCTGACCGTACAGCCGGCGGATAATAGAAATGCAGACATAATGCAGATAATCATCAGAGAGAATATTTTTAATTTCATAATACACCATTCACCCGATCATATATAGAAATATGTAAACTTATCAGCGCAAACAGATCCCTAACCGTTCCAAACTGGTGTATGATGAGGATTCAGCGATTTTTTTAGACTTGCGGAATTTAGAAAAAAAAACTTGCGGCAAAATATATTTGAATTATGAAATTGCGGCACAAAAACGGCACTGTCATCCCAAAAGATTTATCATCTCTATGAAGAGAATGTCTAATTTAATCTCATGGGATTGGGGTAAAAAGGATAGATAACAATGATGATATCACCGGAGACTTATGTACATTTCAGTCTGGAAGGGAAGAGCGAGGAAGAGGCGGACAGGGAGGTCAAAAAACTTCGTCGGGAGATAAGCTACCTTAAGAGAGTTATTGAAGAGTCTCCAGAGGTAGCTGAAATGATGGATCCGTCGGACTATGTCAAACTCGGTTGGAACATGGGCTACCTCGACGCTGCAAAGGAATATTTTGAATCACAGGGTTGGGAATACAAGCCGTCACGGGCGGAGATTGCCGATAAGAAATTCAATGATCGGTTGAAGGATCTTGAGAGTATTGAGATAGAATACGGCACAGGTTTTCTTGAAGAAGGTGAGATAAGGAAGATTGAATTTGATAACGAAAAAATTCTCACGGAAAGATTCCGTTCGTATATGATTCCGATTAACAACGATAACAGTCAGAAAATCTTTGACGGTATGAATAAAAGTGATCTTCTGGATAAACTTGCCGAGATCCATATTGGCGAATGGAAAAGGAAGTATTATTGCATTGCTTTAGACGGTTATCACTGGCACGTCGTTTTTAGGTATTCGGACGGCAAGAAGTGCAGGTTCGAAGGAAGCAACAGTTATCCGTATAATTTTGATGCGTTCCTTTACGCCGTTCGGATGAAAAAACTTGATGAATACGAAGAATGATACACAAAAAAGAGGAGCATGCCTAACGCAAAATGGAGGAATAAAAGATGCAAATATCACCAAAATGGCATCGTGCTGAAGACCTACTGGGGATGAGCAGGGAGGATGCACAGAATGAAATTAATGATATTGTGCGAGAGATCACTCGCATTCAGAAAGAACTCGAAATGACAAGTCTAAATGATCATATGATGCCTTATCACATTCCAACGCGCGAGGGATCACTGGGTATGCGCAGATATGAACTTAATGTTATAAGGGAGTATTTTAAATTACAGGGATGGGAATATGAACCCACAAAGGTTGAAATCGCTGATCAAAAATTTAATGAACGCTTGAGATATCTTCAGAGTATTGAGATAGAATTCAGCGGAAATACCTATGGGAATGAGATAAGGAAGATTACATTTGATAACGAAAAAATTCATGTTGATAGAAGTTTTACAATCAATTTCCCGTGTCCTAATGAAACGGATCGAAAATTCTTTGACGGAATGACGAAGAAAAAATTGCTGGAGGAACTAACTCGTCTTCATATTGGCGAATGGAAAAGAAAATACAAAAACAGTTGGAATATTAATGATTCACAATGGTCGGTTGTTTTTAAGTATTCTGATGGCAAGGAACGGAAATTTGAAGGAATTAATAAATATCCATATGGTTTTGACAGCTTTCTTAAACTGATTGAGATGGATTGGTGTTTCAAAAAATTCAAAGATTTAGACATTGAGTTTTTTGAGCGAATATATCAGAAAATATCCTCCAGATAATCCGCCCTTTCCCATTTTTCGTCGCGGCATCTCTCAATCGCACGGATTATCGTATCAATACTCACGGGGCGGTAACCGATAAGTTCGCAGCTGACATTTATCGTCCGCTCTTTCACATTGATAAACGGGTACCTGTACATTCGGGTATTGTGCGTATGCCCGTGGATTACCCACCCGTCGAAGTCCTTCGGCGCAAACTTAGGGTTATGGACGCAGAAGAATCTGTAACCGCCGTATTCGAAGGTATGGCTGTCAACGGCGCCGCTGATGTCGCGGTCGTGGTTACCCGCGATAAACGTGATATTGCCGGCGAGCTCCTTCAGGAAATTTTCTGCGGTTTCGCGGTCGGCTTTATACGTAAGATCGCCGAGGAATATGACGCGGTCGGTGTCTTTAACCGCCCTGTTCCAGTTCGATATCAGAACGCGGTTCATCTCTTCGATGTCGCGGTCGGCAAACGGACGTGCCATGGTGCATATGATCTCGGCGTTGCCGAGGTGCAGATCCGAGATGAGCATGATTCGGGAGGAGCGGGCATATTCGGTGACGGCGTCGGCAACGGCATTTTCGCGTTTGCCTGCGGCAAACGATGAATCTTCGCCGGCATCCGGGGTTTCTGAGGTTTCTGCGACATCTGCGGATTCCGCGGTTCCTGTGACATCTGCGGCATCAATCCCCCTGAGTTTGCGATACCGTGCATACCCCTCCTTCTTTGAATGCCGCGGATCAATTCCCTGCGTATTTTGAGCGCCGGCGGTAAGATCAAAGGTCTTGTAGCGTTTTCCGTCGGCAAAAATGCTCAACTCGGTCAGATCGAACCGCCCGCAGAACTTTCGCGGCTTATATGCGGGATTATTCCGTTTCCCCGCGAAAAAAGGCAGTCTCAGCAGAGCGAGTCTGACGCGGTCGGAAAAAGAAAGCCGCTCGTCCGCGGCGGATAAAACCGACTCGACATCGCCGAAATTGTCCGCGGTCGCAATCGGAATGCCGTTTTCCGCTGTCACGACGGAGTCCGCGAATTTTGACTCCTTTAAAGCTGCGGCAAGCCGCACAATCCTGTCTTCGGTCGCGGCATCGGGCTTACAGTTATAGAGTAATTCCGTAACGCCGCCCCGATTCCTCTTAAAAAGTCCGTTTATCGAGAATGTCAGATAATGCGGGTCGCCGACAGCATCAAGGACAATGCGTGACAGGTCTTTGAGATCGTCGCGGGTAACGGCGATCCTGAAGAGCACTGCCTTTTCGGCTGAGGCGCCGCGATACTTCAGATACGGCGCCGCATCCCTTATCTCATTATACCTGTTATTGATGAGATATTCGTTAAAGCCCCATTCAAGGGCAATCACTGCCTCAATGCTCTCCGTCTTCTGCGCCATCAGAGACCTTCGGTCAGTACCGGTTTATGTTCTCGAGCTCATCGCGGATTACGTTTCTGATATCCTCGAGATCAAAATCCTTCTTATTCGCCTTTTTCAGAAGCTTTTCCATGGTGCGTATGCCTTCGCTTACGTTTGAGCCGTAAGACAGCGCTATCTCTTCGGCATCTTCCTGAATACGGATAACTTTGGACATCTCTGATATCTCTGTAATATATCGGTTCGAAAAAAAGATAGTTGTTTTTAAGGGAGTGTTCTGATCCCGAATCACCCTTACGCTCATTCGCGCAGGTATGTCATATTATATTTGTCCTTCAGGATCATATCCTTTGGCGAAAGATAGTACAACTCCTGAATGTTGTATGCCAGATACTTCGGATAATCCATATAATAGACATATTCGCCATCGTCTTTCAGGTATAAAAAGTCCCAGATAATAGAATCCGAATCTGTCATATTTCCGTCAAGGTACCATGCGTCATTGCCGGTGCCGTCCGCATTAAATGTATAGGAAATATCATACATCTTATCATCTCTGTGATACGGACTGACTGACTTCCAGGTACCTGTAATAAGACCTTCATCTGCATCAATTTTCTTGTATCGATCATATCCGTCATATATGGTCTTCCTGTCATCGAGAAGTGTGAATGTCTCGCTCGAATTTATTGTCGGGTAGACCAAATCAAAGGAATTCAGTTTCTGATTTGAAACCGTCCACGTAAACGGAACTGCGGCATTCACATTTTCATTCCATTGGTGATAGTAGTATGCTTTTCCTGTGCCGTCGGCGTTAAAAGAATAGATGACGTCGGTCAGATTCTCGTATTTCGGTATGTTAAGCGTTGCCTGCCATGTTCCGACCATGCCCGAGTTCATAAGATCCCCGGAAACCGCGGTTGTCGGTGTCGGAAGGGTGCCCGGATTATTATTTCCTGTTCCCGTGCATCCCGCAGACAGCAGAGCAATGAGCAATACCGCCGCGGAAAGTGCTGAAAATGCTGTATGTGAACTTTTCATTCTCATATAACTCGTTTTACACATTATTTAATTTTGGGATATAATCGGTTAAACGATGCGTATTCAAGTCGGCGATAAAGAACGGCGAGAACTGCGGCAGCGACGACGTGACTGCCGGTAAATCGTAGAAATATAACCGGGCAAATAATAAGGAATAAAAGGAAAATCGGGTTGAAAGGAATTAATCAATCGGTCTTCGGTCGATATTGATATGGAGCACCTTCGCCGGTTCAAAACCGTTGAACGACGTCGCCGAAGATATCGAATAAGCACCGATATTTTCCGTGTAGACAAGGTCGCCGATCTTAAGATCCGGAAGCTCCGCCGAGAGAGTAAGGGTATCGAAAGCATCGCAGGTCGGACCGAAGACCGAAGAAAGCTTCGTAACCTCGGAGTCCTTGAATGAGAGAATAGGATATTTGATATGATCGAAGACAAGCCCCGAATATGTTCCGTATATTCCGTCGTTGATATAGTAACAGATTTTGCCGTCGCGGACAGCCTTTCCGATCACCTTTGAGACGAGAACGCAGGCATTTGCCACAAGGAAACGTCCCGGTTCGGCAATTATCATGATGTCGGGCGGGAACAGACGCTTCAGTTCCTCGTTGAAGAGGACGGCAAGCGCACGTATGGAACGCACGGAATCGTTGTATTTTACGGGGAAACCGCCGCCGACATCCAGAATCCTCATCTTCTGACCCGTGCGCTCGTAGTATTCCCTGAGAATGCGCGAACATATCTCAAGAGCCACGATATAATTCTCAAAGTTCACGCACTGACTGCCGACATGGAAACTCAGACCTTCGACCTTCATGCCCATAACATAGGCTTCGGTGATGAGGTTAGCCGCAGTACCCGGGTCGGCACCGAACTTCGATGAAAGCTCCGAGAGCGAACCGGTGTTGGGAACGCGGATTCTGAGAATCAGTCTCGCATGCGGCGAATGCGCCTTTATCTTCTTCAGTTCCTCGGCATTGTCGAAAGTGAGAAGCGGCGAAAACCTGTCGAGTTCTTCAAGAAACTCCACGGTTTTTATTGTGTTAGCGACGATGATATTATTCTTAATCCATTCAAGGCGCTCATTCTCGGGCATATCCTTAATGTTCTCGTATACGAGATTGAACTCCTTCATTGTGGATACGTCGAAACTTGCGCCGGTATCGAAAAGAGTCCTTATTATCTCGGGATCGGGATTCGCTTTGACAGCGTAGTAGACCTGAACGTTCGGAAGCCGCGACGCAAATTCGCAGTACTGCCTCTCGATCTGCTGATGATCTACAATGAAAAGCGGAGTCCCGTGCTCTTCCGCAAGTTTATACAGGAGTTCCTTATGCTCATCGCCGATATGGTGAACAGCGATCTTTCGGTTTGGATCAATCATATGCCCTGCCCTATACTCCAAATTTTGATGATTGAAATTGTATTACTGAGAAAATTTCAGTTCTGGTATAAGTATAAGTGAGTCAAGAAATGATAAAAAACTTTGCCAACTCCTAACAATATTTGAAATATTTTTGAAATTTGCCAATATGAGATATATTGCGTCCGCGATGATTTATCGGGGCAATACAGCATTATTCGGGCATTACTCCGAAAATCAGCGGCATTCTCACCGCAATCTCCCCGCATACTCACTGCACTCCTACCGCATTCTCCATGCATACCCCGTATTCTCACGGACATACGCACCTCACTGACATACGCATATCACGGACATCCGCATATGAGGATGTCACATCTGTGGGATGTCAAATCTGCGAAAGGTAGGGGATGAAGATTATCATCACGACCACCATTATCATGAACCAGCTGAGAGAAGCCACTACCATATTCGCGTATCTCTCGGGGTAGTTCCTTCTCTCAAAGATATGCTGAACGCCTTCCTTCATGATGTAGCCGCCGTCCAGCGGAACGAAAGGAAGCGCATTGAAGGTCGCGACCGCAAAATTCAGCCAGAATAACCAGAAGAATATCTGCACGACCGCCCAGAAACCCGCGAAAGGCACATCCCAGCAGATGTATTCCGGCGAATCGAAGGCGAGGATACCCAGACCCATGCTGTTGCCGTCCATCATGGTGTTTATCGGCACATAAACGAAGAATATGGGTCCAATCGGCGAGAGGCTCATCGCATTGAAGATCTTCTTTACCTGCGCGGCATCATAGAAGGCGACACCCATAAATCCGTATTCATTATTCGAGCCTTTGGGCCACCGGGAAAGGGTGAGTTTGTGATACGAGACGACGCCGTTCTTCTCCGTGCCCAGTTCGACGATATCGCCGGGCTTCGTCTTATCGAGGTATCCGTAGAGGTCGGCTCTTGTCGATATCGGCACTCCGTTATAGGAGACTATCAGCGAGTTCGGCTCAAGTCCCGCGTTATATGCCGGATAATCCTTGTAGATGGAGTTGACATAGGGGGTATCGGCAGGCACCGCAAGCCCCATGAGCAGAACCACCGCGATGAAACTCACGAGAGCAACGGCGATATTGTTGGTAATGCCGGCGCCGAACATCCTGATTCTTGCTTTCCGCGATGCCGACTCGACATCCTTCTCGTCGGGTTCTACGAAAGCGCCGATTGGGATGACAAAGAATAAAAGACCCGTGCTCTTTACCTTCATTCCCTCAATTCTCGAGAGAATGCCGTGACCGCCTTCGTGCACGGCGAGAGTGACGACGAATGCGAAGACTACCGCAAACGAGAGCGGAAGGAACTCGTTAACCCCCGGAATCGCGAGAATATTCTGCGGCTCATAGATACCCGTCGCGGGCGGCGGCGACATTGCCGTCCTATAAAGAGTAAGGAGCATAAGGATTGACATGAGAACGGATACGACCACGACCATAAGTGCGCCGAGCGTTCCGTATGCCCTGAAGAATCGCGTATACGGAATGAACCTGTCGAAGAATTTTACGTTGTCGGTCTTAAGCGCCAGAATCGGACCGTAAAACATGACGTAATCCGGGAACAGATTTTTGTTTCGGATATATTCGACAATCATGAGATATACCGCAACTGCGAGCAGTGCAATTATTAGCCAATCCATCTCTGTATTAATTTAACTCCCTATATGATGAAATTACGCATGTATGAGTGTCCGCGTCCCGATTATTTTTGATATTTCGGGTTCACGGTTTCTCAGCTTCTCGGTTTCCAGGTTTTTGGATTCCCGGTTTTTAGATTCCCGGTTTTTAGATTCCCGGTCTTGATTTTTCCGATACTCAATTTTTCGGCATTCAATAATCGAAAAGTGTCCTCTGTCTGAGTTTTGCCTCGACATTCGAGACCGTCTTCCAGCTTCGCCGCGCAATTGCCGGAGTTTTCCCCTCGTTTCTCATGTATCTCTCGAGGAAACTCATGGTTACGGGATCGGAAGGGTATCCGCTCCCTATTTCGCCGTATTCCTCGGAGAGCTTCTCTATGAGTCTGTCGCGGGTCACCTTCGCGACTATCGACGCCGCGCTTACGACGGGGAATTTCATATCGGCTTTGTGCTCCGAGATTATCTCGGTATTGCCGGATTTAATCCGCGAACCTATTGTCTCGCTGAACTCGCAGAGATATCTGCCGACTTCAAAGCCGTATCTTACCTCATTGACGTCGCAGGCATCGAGATATATGCGGGAATCTTCCGGCGGCTCCAGTTTTTCAACG
Organism: Methanomicrobium sp.; assembly: GCA_017412625.1. GTDB lineage: Archaea > Halobacteriota > Methanomicrobia > Methanomicrobiales > Methanomicrobiaceae > Methanomicrobium. Next base: position 1,126 of record JAFPWZ010000021.1, on the reverse strand, counting down.
GTCTTCGCATGGCAGATGGCGACAATCTCGTTCATCGAATGGATTTTGCGGCATTCGTCGATTTTAACGGCGTCGAGGACGACGACCGCGGTCTTGTAGCGCGAGACGATATCGTCATACAACTCTTCGCGTTTTTTCGGGGTGAGCGTCTTCGAATCGGCAAACTCGTGCCCGCTCATCTCTTCGGCGGAAACGCCCAGAACACCGCCGACTACCATGGGACCCAAAACCGAACCTTTTCCGGCTTCATCAATTCCGCAGATCACGCTTTAGTATTTGCCGTTCATGAATTATATTTATAAGCATTGATTATCACTGCAAACAGGTCTCTTCGGGTCTCGAATCCTAATTCACTTGCACTCTGTGTAAAAGTGTATACAGTGTAATAGTGTATACCGTGTAATGTCTATACTGTTTAGGCTTCGATTAATGTGGTCGAATTCGACCACTTTAAAATCGGGATTGGCGTTCACAATTTCGAACATCGGGTGTTATACGGTCACGCATCCTGCCTGTGATCACATCGCGGCGGAACAATCGAACAGTTTTTAATGGAATGCCGCTTAATAAGAGAATAATATGTACATCATTATCGTCGGTCTCGGGGGAATAGGAAGAACGCTTGTATCAATCGCGGCTGAACACGGCGACAGTATCGCGGTGGTTGATATGAAAGAAGAGCGCTGTAATGAGATTCTGGAACATTATGACGTCATGGCCGTCGTCGGAAACGCGACAGACAAGGCGATTCTTGAGGATGCCGGTATCGACAGGGCGGACGCAATCGTCACCGCAACCGCCGACGATGCCGTAAATCTCATGACATGCTGGCTCGCAAAACGCTATAATGTCGAGAGTGTGGTCTCAATCGTCAATCAGATGGGACATTCCGACCTGTTCAAAGAGGTCGGCATAAAGATTACCGAAAATCCCGATGAGCTCGTCGCCAACAGACTCTATTACTGGTCGGAATCTCCGGATATGCAGCAGGTCGCCACGATTCCGGGCGGCACCATCTTTGAAATGACCGTCGATGAAGGCGCACCCTGCGTCGAGAAGGAGATACGCGATCTCTCGGTCAAAAACTTCGTCTTCATTGCCATAAGCAGATCTGGAAAAGAGCTTA
>JAFPWZ010000020.1 GCA_017412625.1 Methanomicrobium sp. | reverse complement strand
GCATGTAAGGCAATCCACGGTTTACCGACCGGCGGTGCATACCACAACATGACGGTTTCATGGCCGTGGTTAAAGCGCTGGAGAAAGACCACGCTTCGCGAGCAGTATGAAGGTAAGGATCTCCTCCTTGAGCAGATGGCACACCACCACTTCGGCGGATTCGAGGGTATCAGACAGGCTGCATGGTCTTCACCTGATATCGGCTGTAACATCATGGCAGCAACACTCGGTGCCGACCTTATCATGTACGGACCTATCGAGAACTGTGAGGCGGCATCAACCGCTATTGCATTCAGTGATATCGTCCTTGCAGAGGCTGCAAAAGAGTTCGGTCTCGAGCCTCAGGTGGACACTCACCCACTCCTCCATCTTGTATAAGAAAAACCCTAACAATATTTTTTTATTGTTTGCAGAGTCGGGAGATTTATTCTCACTTAACTCTGATTTTGCCGCAGTATAATCATTAAGTTTAAGTATTTTTTATGCGAATAAGAAAAAGCATCTTGTGCGAATTGTTTGCGCAGGTGTCACCGTATCGTGCTGATATAGTGTAGAGGCCAATCATGCAGGACTCTCACTCCTGCGACTCGGGTTCAAATCCCGATATCAGCACTTTTGAGGAATTTTCACTGTTTTGAGTTTTTTCAAAGTTTGTTTTATTTGTTTTTGCATTCCGAGATTTTGAGGCAAATTTATCCGCACTTTAATCCACACTATGACGACCGTTTCAGTGTTGTTTCAGTGTTATATGCAGTTTCTTTTTTTGGGCATGATACACGAATATATATAGTATTGGCGATTATCATAATTTAGAAAAATATGCGGATGGTTATGTAAAGCCTGTCCGATGCCCGTTATGAGGCGCGGCGTCACAATACAGCGGGTTTTACGGGTTGTCCGCAAAATGGAGATAACGGTATGGCTAGGAGATGCAGGTATCAGTCAGATGATTATGATGAGGATTCATTGGACCACGAGGATGCATACGGCGATGACTCGGATTATGACGGCGATTCATATTATGATAACGATAACGGCGAAGATTCGTATTATGACGATGATGACCGCGATCCTTATTCGGACTATGATTCGGATGAGGACGGGCTCGGCAGCGATATCGACAAAGAGGTTCGCAGGTATCTGAAGAAGAACCGCCGATAATTTATTATTTTGTGTTTTTGCAGATTTTAATGAGTTTTAAATCCAATCCCGTACTAAAAAAGAATATTTTTATAGGTCAAGAACATACTTATTAAAGCACACAGTGCAATGGACCTGTGGTCTAGTTGGTTAGGACGTTGCCTTGACATGGCAGAGATCTTGGGTTCGAATCCCAATGGGTCCACTCTTTTCACAGTTTTGAATCATTAATCAATCATCTGTTGTATCGCATTGTTTTGCATTTGATTGTCATATTGCATTGAATCGGCATTCTGTCATAATTCCGGGCATGTGTCCGCATCTTTTTCCACGCGATTCCCTCGCCACTTTAATCAGTTACGGCGTCGAATACTATGCAATGAAGATAAGAATATTCGGCGATAAGGTTCTGGCGGAGACCGCAAAGCCGGTTGAGATTACGCCGGAGCTTGTGAAGTTGCTCGACGAGATGGTGCCTTTCATGCGCAACGCAAGGGGGGTCGGGCTTGCCGCACCGCAGATTGGTATCTCCGGCAGATTTTTTGTGATGGATGCCGGCGATAAGGTCCGTAAGGTTATCAACCCCGAGATTGTTTCCTTCGGCAGTAATCAGATTGAGATGGATGAGGGCTGTCTCAGTCTCCCGGGGGTTCACAGAAAGGTGAGAAGGCCCAAGAAGATTAATGTCAGGTATACGTCCGAGACAGGCGAGGTTATTGAGGAAGAGCTGAAGAACCTTCCGGCAAGAGTCTTTCAGCATGAGTTCGATCACCTGAACGGCACCGTGTTTACCGACCGCCTCGGTCCCATTCAGAAAAAGATGGTCTCGGGAGAGCTTGAAAGGCTGCGTAAGCGTTCGGAGGCGGGCGAGACTTTATCCGCGGATGACAGTTACGCTATACGCTCTTCGGAATCTTTTCCGGATTACATCAAGGTAAG
>JAFPWZ010000019.1 GCA_017412625.1 Methanomicrobium sp. | reverse complement strand
TATGAGGATGTTCTGCGGCTTTATGTCGCGGTGGATTATCTGTCTCGCATGTGCGTAGGAGAGCCCGCGCGCTATGCCCAGGATAATCCCGTAAACATCGGAGAGCGGCAGTGGCATCTCCATATCCGCGAGTGCCCTCGGGACATATTCCATCTCCACAAACGGAATCGGGAGGATGTTGACGGAGTAGAATCTGACAATGTTGGGATGATCGAGACCGTCCCAGATCTTCATCTCCTTCATGAACATCCTGCCCGTCGCCTCATCGAAGTTTATCGGCACTTTTACTGCGACCGTCATGTCGTCGGTGCGGCGCTGCGCCCTGAATACTCTTGCAATGCCGCCTTTTCCGATAAACTCCACATTGTGATAGCGTTCGTTCAGGACTTCGGGGAAGTAGGTCGAACCCAGACTCGTCGACATTATGTTGTTCTCGTCGATGAACAGCACGGTCTCATCGTCGGATTTAGAATCGGCGTTGCCGTGCCCCGAAATATACTGCGTAAGATTCGTGTCGAAGACGCGGAGTTTCCAGAGGGCGATTGTATCCGCAAACATTCTGGCGAAGACCACCGGAACCGCGGCGGAAAGCAGGAGCGATGCGGGATACACAAGACCCGTAATCGGTCCGAGCACAACATCCGAGCTGTAAATGAAGAGAATGAAGATTACGAACGCGATTATCGAGATTACCGGGTGAATTCTGAACAGTCCCACAGGTACTTTCGAGCGCAGATGTCCGAACGAGAGGAGGAGCGACGAAGATATGATATACGCCGTAAGAAGCAGGAAGCCGACCTCGGCATAACCCGAACTGACGCCCTGATAGATTAGTCTGGATGTATAGGATATGAATGCGTAGAGCAGCGCAACCGCAAGTCCCGCATAAACCAGCTCGAAGAAGACTAGTTCAAGACCTCTCTTCATTCTTACCGCCGCCAGCGAGCCGTAGTCGAACGAAAGCCCGATAAGTCCGGCGGTTATTCCCGCGATTATCAGCAGTATGAAGACTATCTCGAACGGCGACTGATCTATGAAGACCACACGTGTGGGTCTTGAAGGTGTATCCGGTCTGAACGAGCCGTTATAGCCGTTAAGACCGGGGAAATCGGGATTGTCAGGATCAAATAGATCGGGATTGTCGGGACCGTTCGGTGTGTCGGGAGTAGGACCTGAAGGGGTGTTCGGATTCAACACGCCGTCGGGAATATTCGGCGTTGCCGTGCTGTTTGTCGAATTATCCGGAGGCAACTCATGTGCGGGCGTGCCCGTAGGTAACGGCGTCGGCTGAGTCGGCGTCGCATCGGGGACTGTCGTGCCCGCAGGTCCGTAGAGGACATACTCCGCGTTATGGGATATGAGCGGCGACGAATCGACAAGATTGTTTCCCGAATAGAAGAGATTCTGCCAGAACCTGCTTGAAGTGGCAAGATTTTGCAGATTGATATTGTTGATTATCAACTGGTTCTGGAGATTGTACTGACCCGCGCCGTAAGGATCGTAGGGTTTCTCGCCGACACCGGACTTTTCGGGACTGTTCTCGCCGTAATAATCGTTCCAGAAGTTACCCAGCGTTGATGTGAAGGAATTGCCCTCGTAACCGTAGACCAGATCGTTGGTGGACCAGCGGATATTCTTTGATACGGACTTGCCGTTGACGATATTCTCGAAATCGTTAAGATATACCGCGCAGTCAACCGAGTCGTCGACATAGATACCCACCCTGTGACCGCTTATCGTGTTCCTCGCAACCGTGGTACCCGCGGACGAATAAAGGGTGATTCCCAGAGAGGTCTCTTCTATATCGTTATTCAGGATATTGCAGTTGTCACCGCTTACGAGCACTGCGCATACCGCATTGCCGTTTACTTTGAAGCCCTCAAAGGTTACGTCCGAGCCCGATATATGCACGCCGTAATTTCCTTTCTGCGTATTGATTACCGGCTTTGAGCCGTCTTCGGAGGCAACACCGGCAAGATTGACCGATTTTGTAATCTCTATATTCTCCGGATATACCCCGCCGTAGACAACAACGGTACTTCCGGGCGCGGCATGAGAAAGCGCCTCGTTAATCGTGGAATAGACATTAGAACCTATGCGGACATCGCCGGCTGATACCGGCACAAAAAATGCCGACAGGAGCAGGCATGCAAAGAGGAATATGTACAGACCGCGGATTACGGAGATATTGCCGACCGATTCCGCCCCGTAACTTCTCTTTACAGCCATATTCATCATACACCCCTGCCGCATTCCCCGAAACCTTCGGGACCGTGACTCGGACAGCCCGCCGGGAGACAGGGAATATCATGAAAATATATATGTCATTATAGTATCATTTAACTGCCGATTCAAAAACCCGCATGAGATCGGTTCCGTGATATTAGGAAAAATTTAATTGATATTTTTGATGATATCGGATATATTGAATCTGCAGATCAATTGAGATTGAAGATGAGTCTTGCACCTTTTGCGCCGCGTGCAAGGTCAAGCATGTCGCCGTTGCGGATGGGATACTCTTTTGAGGGCGAAAGCTGTTTGTTGTTGATAAGACTGCCTCCCGTGCTTCTGCAGTCCTCGTAGTACCACTCATTGCCGCGAAGCTTGAAGATGCCGTGCGGCTTCGTGACACGCGATACCGCCTCATAGCCCGACGAGAGAGCAATCGAGAAGTTCTCGTCCTTCAGGAATTCGGGCGCGGATGCATCCTCGCGACCTATTCTGACCTCCTTCTCTTTGAGCGGCCAGGCCTTGCCGTCGTCGTCGCCGCCGAGGACGATCAATACGGGAACGCCGGTCTTATTCTCTTCCTCGAGCATGCTTCTTACAGCCTTTAGCTTCTGATTGAGCTCTTCTTCCCCGATTCTGACGTCGATATTGCTGAATATGCTCAGATTTCTGATGATTCCCTCCATGCCGCCCGGGATAAGGGAGTATTTCCAGACGGGAAGACTTCCCTTTGAGGTCTCTCTTCCCATTCCCGCCTCTTTCTTGATGACGCCGGTGTTGAGAAGCTTATCGAGGTGCTTCTTGGTATTCTCATAGCTTGTGTCTATCTCTTTTGCAATCTCGCGCACTTCTTTCGGCTGGTGCTCAATGAGTTTGAGTATCTTTAAGCGTGTCGGATTCGAGAGCACGTTTAAGTATTCCGAGAGATCCTCGTAGAAGTCGGGATCGTTCGAGATTGCAATCGTATTATCGTTTGAATCGCCCATCTTATCACATATATCTCAATTTTTGTCTTTTTTAACTTTCTTTCCGATTCATCTTCCGATTCGGTTTTTCGGATTTTTTCAGAATCTCAGCACAACCGCGGTGATGTTGTCGTCGGAGGTTGCAAAAGCCTCTTTGATGAGGGTTTTGGCAATTCCGTTCGCCGATTTAATGTCGAATGCCGATTCAATCACATCTTCGTCGAGGTAGTCGTGAAGACCGTCGCTCGAGAGAAGAATGGCATCCCCCTCCTGCGCATTGAAACAGAAAGTATCGACATTGAAGTCGCCTCCGAGCGAGTGGTTGATGATATTCTTCATCGGATGGAACCTTGCCGATTTTCTCTCAATCAGACCCCTGTTCACCAGATCCTGAACGAGAGAATGGTCGACGGTTATCTGACGGAGAGTACTGCTGTAGAGATAGAGTCGCGAATCTCCGGTATTTGCGCAGACAACCGTCCCGTTCTCGACGAATGCGGCAACAAGAGTCGTGCCCATACCTTTTCGGTCGCCGACGGCGTTCTCGCAGACGGCACTGTCCGCTTCCTTGAAAGCAAGGATAAGAAGCTCTTTTATCTCGTCTTCCGCCATGCCCTCGCGGTATCCGTCCTGAAAAACAGTTCTCAGTCTGGTTACGGCAATATTCGAGGCAATTTCGCCCGCGGCATGTCCGCCCAGACCATCGGCGACTGCAAGCAGTATTCCTTTACCGATGGGGACGGCGATGGATGAGTCCTCGTTATGCTCTCTCTTTCCCGCCACCGATACCGAACTGTAATCCATTGGTTTAAGCTACCTCTAAAACAGATTGTACAAGTAATCTATTCTGTTTATCAGAATATATTCTATCTTAATGCTTAAATCTTATATTAATTTTCACTATCCGCAAGGTGTTTCCGTATAACCGCGGAGTTATACGCGGAACGGTGCAGTAAACATCAAAGGCTGAGGGTATCTGTAATTATTTCATATAGTGAAGTGAATTATATTGTAGAAATATTGCAGAAATATTTTAGAAAAATGTAGAAATTGTATAATATTGTAGTGAAATTCTAAAAAATAGCAGAAAAATACGGTGAGATAAGATATGAAGACAAAAATCCGTGATGACGGGAGAGATATCGGCAAATTTCTCAATAACGGCGGCACAGTCCGCAATTCCGCAAAGGCGGCCGTGATTGCCGCAGTCATATTTGCGGTTATACTTACATGCGGGTGCACGGGTAACGGCGGCGGCAACGACAAGCCCGTAAATCCCGAAATAGAGCAGAGCATAAATGATCTTTATTCGGCAGACGATGCGGTGCGAAAGGCCGCCGTCAATAAACTCATACTTGCGGGTGACGAGGCAATAGTGCCGCTCACAAAGGTCTTTTCATCCGGCGACAAAACGGCGTCCATGAATGCCGCCGTTGCACTCTATTCCATCGGCGAATCCTCGATTGATCCGCTTATCCACGTCCTTAACACAGGCTCACAGACCGAACGCGAATGGGCGGCGAATACCTTATGCCTCTTTGAAGCCCGCGCCGTGCCCTCACTGATAAACGTCGTTAAGACCGGCAGTAAACAGGGGCAGGAGATTGCCGAGATTGCTATAATAAAGATAGGCGAACCCGCATTGCCGTTCCTTGAGCTTGAAGCAAACAGGGGAACTCCGGTAACCGCCGATAAGATGCGCTCGCTTATCTATTCAATCCGCGCAACCGAAGGTTTACAGCAGAGACTCTCGGAAGGAAACACAACGACTCCTGCTGACGCGACTGCCTGAAAAAATAACCCCCATTTTTCCTTTTACTTTTAAAAAACGGATTTAAATAAGATATTTTGATAAAATATTATGATAAGATATTTTATCTGAGATTTTTAATAACAGTATTTTATTGCTTAGCAATCTTAT
>JAFPWZ010000018.1 GCA_017412625.1 Methanomicrobium sp. | reverse complement strand
GGTGACAACGGCATGACAGTCCCGAGTTTCGCTGAAAGACTCGGTTGCCCCGCTCATGTTACCAGTCTTGATGTCATAATGGTTGAAGGGGTCGTCCCCGAAAAACAGAAGCAAGAAAACTAATCGGAGATCTAAAAATGGCACATCACAACGGTCAGAAAAAGAAGACTCGATATAAATATAAGAAAGACCTCAGAGAGCGCGGAATGGCTCCCGTAACGACAGCAATCCAGCAGTTTGAACCCGGACAGAGAGTTCACATCGTAGTCAACCCCAGTGTTCAGACAGGAATGCCGCACCGCAGATTCCACGGAAGAACCGGTGTTGTAGTCGGAAAACAGGGACGTGCATGGGTATTGGAGATCGCCGACGGCAACCTGACCAAGACAGTAGTCTCATTACCGCAGCACCTGAGAGCACAGAGATTTTAATTACTCAAATCTCATAAACAACTATAATCATTTTTCAAATCAGTGATTGGCATGAAAGTAAAAGGTATCATCAGCGAAGAGAGGATTACACTTCCGGAATTACGCAGTTCCCTTCAGAAGATAGAGGCGGCACGTCTTGAATCCGGAAAGGAGATGTCATACGAATTAAGGCGCAGCATCGAGCATGCCAATCACCTCTCCAAGGAGACTGCGGAATCCTCTCGCGATCTGGTTGAAAAACTCCTCGTCCTCGAGAAGATGAAGCCCGACATTGCATACAGGATCGCATCCATCATGCCCAAATCGCGTGACGAACTGCGTGCAATCTATGCAAAGGAGCGTTTCACATTATCGGGAGAGGAACTTGACGAGATACTTGATCTGGTAAAAACTCACTTCTAATCTTTTATTTGGGGGGCGCTTTTCATGAAATCGGATAAGAAAGAGCTGTACGCTTTAATCCTTGACGTTCTTCCCATAACTGCCGGCGACCCGCGTCGTCCGCAGTTCAGGAAAGAACCGATTGTTCAGGCCGTAGGTACGGAACAGTTCAAACTTCTTGAACTCGTACCGAAGGTCACCGATGTACAGGTAAACGACAAGGTCTACATCGGCGACAAGGCACGCGACAAGATAGAGAAGGTTAAACGCCGCATCGGCTACGCCGACCTGACTCAGACGGCAAAACTCGAGCTTCCGTATGCCGTGGAACGCATAGTGACGGAAAACGAGGAGAGATTCGTGGACTTCTTCAACAAAGCGGTTCCGATTACGTCAAAGCAGCATATGCTCCACCTCCTCCCCGGCGTCGGAAAAAAGATTCTCTGGGAGATCCTCGAGGCACGCGAGAAACAGCCGTTCACCTCGTTTGCGGATATCGCCGAGCGCGTAAAATCGGTTCCGAAACCCGAGCAGATGGTCATTAAGAGAGTAATGGAAGAGCTTGAAGACCCCAATGTAAAATACCACATTTTTACATTGAAATAAATCAGACGAAAATCACAGTGAAAAAACGTGATCAATCCCGTGAAAAACCCGTGAATCCGCATGAGAGCGCCCCACGATCAGCATTTTCTCGCCGATGAGGATGCCGTAGAAAAAATAGCGTCCTTCACCGACGTCGACGGCGTTACCGTCCTCGAGATCGGTCCCGGACGCGGCGTTCTCACGCGTGCTCTCCTCGACCGCGGCGCAAAGGTCATCGCCGTTGAGCTCGACGGCACTCTTCTTCCCCATCTCGAATCGGCGTTCGCGGACGAAATCACCTCGAAGCGGCTCGAGATCGTCCACGGCGATGCCATACGCTGCGAGATTCCCCCTTTTGAGAAGGTCGTCGCCAACCTTCCCTACTCCGCGTCCTCGAAGATTACCTTCCGCCTCCTCGATATCGGCTTTAAAGAAGCGGTTCTCATGTATCAGAAGGAGTTCGGCGAGAGGATGATAGCTCTCCCCGGAAGCCCCGACTGCGGAAGGCTCTCCGTCATGGTTCAGACCTATGCGAAGGTAATGCCGCTTCTCGAACTCAGTCCCGAATCCTTCTCGCCGCCTCCGGAGGTCGACTCGTGGGTGGTAAGAATCACGCCCAAGTCCGAACTCACCTACCCGATAAGCGACCGAAAACTCTACGCCGTCCTCGTCCGCGAAGCCTTCTCGCACAGGAGAAAGACGCTTAAAAAGGCACTTCAAAACTCGGCGCATGTCATAGGAAAGGATGTCGCCGACTCGATAATCGCCCATGCCCCCGAAGAACTCTTAAAGAAGCGTGCCGAAGAACTGACGCTCAAAGAGTGGGCAATGCTCACCGATTACGCGGCTTCCGACCGCAAATGAAACACGAAGATCAGAACAGAAAAAACGAACAGAAAAACGAACTGAAAATAACGAACTTAAACTGAAAACAAAAGGATTTTTAAAAATATTTTATCTCGATTTTTGACGCTCTCACGCACTCGTTCTTATGCACTCTTCCCCATCATCTCCGCCGTCCACGAAAGGATAATCGCGATAATTATCACGAAGATTGACGCGGTAACGGCGCCGTTCATCATAACCAGAGCATCCGACATCCCCGCCCCGTCGGCATTGCCGAGGAAGACATTCTTCAAAATCGCAACAATGCCTATGGACACAGCCATTCCGAGCATCCTTGTCGTAGAAAGCGTTCCCGAAGCCATACTGTATTCCGCCTCGGTCACCGAATCCATGATTGCCGTGCTGTTTGGCGTAACGAAGATCGCAATGCCGACACCGAAGAGTGCCTCGACGATAATCATCTTCCAAAGCTCCACAGCCTCGCCGCAGGTGTAAAGGACGACGAGACCTGCGGCAATAACCGCAAGACCCGCAACCGTCCCGTATCTCGGAGTAACATCCTTAACGAACCTGTCGATAAGATTCAGCAGAACAACGCCCAGACCGACGGCGCATACCGTCGCCGCTATGCAGGCGGAGGTCAGCCACCCGATACTCTGCACCTCGGAACCGACAAAACAGGCAAAAATAAGCCCGATAATACCGACTGCGAGACTCGGAATGAGAAGTTTCGCAGAGAGCATGTGATCGTAGAACCTGCCGACGAAGATCGTGAACAAGACCAGAACAAGCCCCTGCGTCGTCACGATAATCGCCCTCATCACGGGATCATCAATATGCCAGATATTTGTAAGATATACCGATATGAGCGATCCCAGAGAGTAAATTGCGACATAATAGAGCAGATTCGCGCCGTTGTTGAACGAAAAACTGCGGTTCTTAAGGATTAAGTCAACCGGCACAATCGGATTGGAGTTCCTGCGCTCATACAGCGTAAACGCCGCCAGAATCACAATACCCGCAATCAGCACGCCAAGCGCCGTCATGTTCGGCAGTTTCGAAAAACCGTATAATGCCATCGACATGCCCGCAATAAAGAGCAGAGTACCTATGGAATCATATTTACCGCTGTCTGTCACCTTATCTCCCGGCACACTGAGCACGGCAAGCAAAAGCGACAGAAGGGCAATCGGGCAGAGTATAAGATACACCGCCTGCCAGCCGAAATATTTCGCAAGAACGCCTGCAAGAAGCGGTCCAGCAAGCTGACCGCAGAAGACACCCGTCATCGCTATACCAATCGCCGTTCCCCTAAGTTCAGCCTCGATTGCCGACGACAGCAGAGCAATGGCAGTGCCGAACATAATTGCATTGCCCAGACCCTCAACGGCTCTCATAAAGATAACCGCTTCGCCGCTGGGAGAAAGCCCAATTCCGAGCGATCCCAACCCCAAAAGAAGAACGCCTGCGCAGAAGAAGAGCTTCTTGCTGTATTTATCGGCAAGTCTTGCAGCGGGAATCAGAAATACCGTCGACGTAAGCAGATAGATCGTCAGAATCCACCCGTACATCTCCCAGTACTGGGCACCCTGCGGATACCCCAGCCCCGTCAGCATGTCGGGAAGCACTATATTGGTGGCTTCACCTATGAAGGGCGGCAGAAAACACGCCATTGCCACGGTAACGGCAATAATTGTCTGTTTCAGACTGAGATGCATATTCACCATATGCATTCGGTATTGTCGGTAATTCAATAATAATCAGTCGTTTTGATTCCGATGTGATAAGGATATCAGAATAGTTAATCCAAACGGATTACCGTGACGGAAAAACAGGCAGGAAATAAGACGAAAAAACGGACAAAAACGGAAAAATAAAGTGTCAATAAAATTCCGTTCAGAAAACGACTTCCTTTCCGCTGACGCCGTCTATGAACAGAACCCTCTCGTCGTGACCGCATGCCGCCGTGACCTTATAGACGGGATAATAAATCGTCTCAAACCCGACAATCTCCGAGGTCGCCTCGATAATCTTAAAGACCGTTCTCACATCGCTCTCCTCTATAAGCCTCTTCTCGACATAGCCGCCGTCAATCTCCCCCATCTTCAGATCAATCACGACCTCGTGAGGCTTCATCGCCGGCAGATGATTCTCGACAAGCGGAACATAGACAGGCTTTTCCGACTCGCCGAGCGTATCCGACTCCGTAATCAGCTTCTTATCCTTGAGAGTCGAGATGACCTTATCCACTATCTTCTTGGAATGCTTTGTACCCGCCTCAATCTCCGCGGCAGTCTCTCCCTTTATGGGCATGGTATCAAGAATCTCCACGCACGCCTCATCAAGACCGACATACTCCTCAATGAACGGTCTGTACTTCAGACCCGAATCAATCTCGACAGCCTTGGCGTTTCGACCGTCGATAAGATAGCATGTCCTCTTGGGAGCCTTGCGCAGAATGCCGCCGATATACTTCACCGTGACCTTTACAAGCGGAATATAGACAAGATCCGCCGAAAGAAGCCTCTCTTCGGTGCCGAAACCGAACTTCTTCTTTTTAAGCCGTCCCGAGGCACGGCCGAGCGCCTCCTCGCGTTCGAGAACGGGCAGAATAGCCTCCTTGTTAACGCGCTCGGCAACCAGCGGCTTTCCTTTGGAAATGCCGACCTTCTTTGCGGACTTCTTCTCCGCAGCCTCCGGCGCCTGTGCCTTATCCTTCTTCGCCGCCTTCGTCGTCTTCCTCTTAGCGGGCGACTTCTCCGCAACCTCGGGCAGAACCTCGCTGCTCACAACACCGCCGGAACCTTCCGCATCCGAATCCGCAATATCCGCGGCACCCTTCTTCTTCCTGCCCTCACGCTCCGCGGAATCCTCCGGGAACGAACCCGAGAAGTTATCGTCGAAGGTAATCCCGTCGGAATCGTCGCCTATGAAGTCTATGACGGCATCGCCGCCGCCGGAACCTGCCAGAACCTCGGAATCGTCGTCAATGCTCTCTATAATCTCCGTATCCGAGTCGTCATCGCCGTAAGCGCCGCCTGAGCCCGCGGAAAAACCGTCATAACCGGTTTCGTCGCCGTCGAACTCATCCGCGCCCGGGTAATCCCCGTCATCGGAATCCGGCAAATCGTCGGCAGAATCAAAAGTATCCTCATCTTCGGGCAGCGGATCCTCCTCCGTCGAGATCTCGCGGTACTCCAGAAGCGGGGTAAGACCGCGGTGCTGGGTCTCGCGCCTTCCGAACCGCATCTTCGTCTTCTCGCGCACAAGATTGCCCATCACATAGAAATCGCCGGGGTTAAGCGTAGTAAGCTCCTCGACCTCCTGCTTCGAACTGAAGAAAAGCCCCACGGCCTTGAGATCGTTATCAATCGAGAGCTTGCCGATAATCTGGTTGTTGCACTGCGAAAGCACGTTCTTCGTCACAATCGCCGGACGCTGGGTTGCGACCATGAGTCCCAGACCGCGTTTCCTGCCCCTTCGCGATATCTCCTCAATCTTCTTTATCGAGTCCT
>JAFPWZ010000017.1 GCA_017412625.1 Methanomicrobium sp. | reverse complement strand
GTCTCCGACCTCATAGCCGAAAACCCCGCACTCTCATACTACTACGAGCAGGCAAAGACGCCCGGAATCTCCTACGAAGAAGCCAGGAGACTTACGCCGCGCTACTGCGAGTCGAAAGACTACCTCGACGCCAAACTCGAAGAGATTGTCGGCGACGACGAAGAACTCAAACAGGCAAGAAACCTCATACTCTTCTCCGCCTCCGAGGACGGCGAGATGTCGCTCGAAGACCTCGTCTGCACACCGCGCCAGGAAGAGATGATAAAGAAGATAGACGTCGCTTTAAAGAATCTGGACTTCCTCCGCGAGAGAAAGATCTACGAGTTCGGAAAGCTCCTCTTCGTCGGACCCCCGGGAACGGGCAAGACCTCGCTTGCGCTTGCAATGGCAAAGAAACTGAAGATGCCGCTTCTCGAAGTCCGTCTCGCCATGATAACCTCACAGTATCTCGGCGAGACCTCCAAGAACATCGACCGAATCTTTGACCTCGCACGCAGACTCTCCCCGTGCATCCTCTTCATCGACGAGTTCGATTTCGTCGCCAGAAGCCGCGTTACCGAGGATAACGGCGCAATGAAGCGTGCCGTCAACATGCTCCTCAAGAACATCGACACAATCAGCTTCGTCAAGAACGGCGTTCTGCTCATCGGCGCCACAAACCACCCGGGAATGCTGGATGAAGCGGCATGGAGAAGGTTCGACGACGTCGTCGAGTTCCCGCTGCCCGACTTTGCGATGAGAAGGGAGATTCTTCAGAAGATCACGCGCTGCCTCGACTGCACCTGCGACTACGACGGACTTGCCAACGAGACCGAAGGCTTCAGCGGCGCCGACCTCAAGATTATGATAAAGGAATCCCTTATCTCGGCACTGATGCGCGACAGTTTCGTCATGGACGACGGCGACATCGAGCAGGGCATGAGCAGTGTCCGCGACCGCGAAAACATCCGCCTCGGCGCCTCAATCTGAGAACAAAGATTAAATCGATAATAAACAATAACGGATAATTACGTTATTTATTACGTTATTCCATGTAGGGTGCGAAGGATGAAGCTGACGGTTTTGGGCACGGGCGATACGGTGGGAACACCCAAGATAGGCTGCGACTGCGATGTCTGTAAAGCGGCGCTTGCGCAGGGGAAAGAACGTCTGCGCTCGACATATCTCATAGAGGAGGGCGGACACCACCTCCTCATCGACACGTCGCCGGACTTAAGGAAACAGCTTCTCCTCGCAGGCAGCCCAAAGATCGACGCGGTCTTATGGACGCACGCGCACTATGACCATATCGCCGGCTTCAACGAATTCTACAGGATTCAGAAGTTCCCGCCCGGGTATGCGGCGGCGACAGCGATGGACGACATCGCAAAATACTTCCATTTTATCGATTTCAGAAAATTCCCGCAGGAACCCTATGTTCCCTTCGAGCTCTTCGGCATAAAGTTCACCTTCGTCGAGGTCAACCACCCGGGGATGTACACCTGCGGCATCATAATCGAGTATAACGGCAAAAAAATAGGAATCACCTCGGATACCAACGACGTCCTGAGCGACAGGACGGTCGCGGCTTTCGAAAACTGCGACATCATGTTCATCGACGCCCTCATGAATCCCACAATCCATATCGGAAAGCACATGAACTACGCCGAGGCGATTGCGTTTGCCAGGCGCGTGAAACCCAAAGAGTTCCATCTGGTTCACATGAGCCACAACATTCCGCTCGACTGGAAATACGTCTGTCACGACGGATTCAGCGTCGAGATATAACCGTTAATATCGTAAAAACATCGCAAATAGTAGGATAATCGTCCGAAAATCGTCTGAAAATCACCCAAAATCGTATAATACTCGTTTTAAGTTTCGTTTTTGAAAATTCGTTTTTGAAAATCGTGTTAAAAATGATTTATGCCTTCTCAATCTGTGCGAGAAGAGAAGAGCAGTCTTTTGAAATCTGTTGAGCGGCGGCCTTGATTATGTCAATCGGGTTCTTCTTGTTCTTTGTGGTTACGAGAAGAATCGGATCCGAGAAGGTATATTCGCTGTAATACTGAACAACATCCACATCGGGATTGGTGATGATGACTTCCTTTAACAGATTCATGTAGGTATGATTTTCACCGACAAATGTAAGCTTTGCCTTATCTTCGGTCAGCTCGATGATCTTTATTTCCATAGATACCATACATATACGATTTTCATTAAGTAAAAGATTCCCATAAAATGCGGGTCGCGGATATAATATTGGCATCCCGCATGCACACGCACCCGTGAAAGCGCGGTAAAAAATGAATTATGTATTAATTTATGTATAATATTTGACAGCCTTGATTACGCCATCTTCTCGGTAAATACTATCGATCCCGCAACTCTCGTGATTCTTACCTTCACTCTCTGACCGGGCTTTGTTCCCGTCACATAGAGCGTGTATTTGCCTATCTTGGCAACGCCGTCGCCGCGCTTGGAAAGGAACTGGATATCGACTTCCATCTCCATGCCCTCCTCGACCTGCTCGGAGATATTCTCGGTCTTTGCCTTTCTCTTGCGAATCGGGCGGTGACCGCCGCAGGCATCGCACTTAAGGGTAATCGTCCTTCCCTCTTTCACAAGTCTGGTATCCGGCTTTCCGCACTCGGAGCAGATGACATAGTCCTCGACGTATTTTGAGATAATTCCCGCAATCTGCTGTTTGTCGAACTTGCCGTTGAATACCGCACGTGTCGGTTCGTTCTTGCCCGCGGTACCCAGTTCGCCGCAGATGAATTTCAGGACGCCGTCGGGCTCGCGGCGCAGCACCGAGACAATCTCGGAGAAGTTCTCGATAACGGTCGTCTTACCCTCCACGAACACCTTCGCCTCGGGCACAATAAAACGTCCCTCATCGCCGGATTTCTCGGTAATATTGGTATATGCGTGCTTCAATAGAGCCTCGTATGGATCGGTCATGAATATATTGTTGGATTTTATAGTGTAATAACTACTCGTTATGGGAATTAATCTGCACGTTAATCCGCACATTAATCTGCACGTATTATCTTTTCTTAAGGCACATAATTTCTGTACTTATGCTATGTTCGAGTGACGTTGAATTCATTCAAAATAAAATCGGACGAAAACTCACCGATTTGGAAGCGGCGTGTTTTGAGAACCTCTGGAGTGAGCACTGCTCATACCGCTCCACAAAGAAACTTCTGCGCACCATGCCGACCACGGGCAAAAATGTCCTGCTGGGACCCGGCGACGATGCGGCGATTGTCGCGTTTTCCGACGACATCGCGATAGCAATCGGCATGGAATCGCACAACCACCCGAGTTACGTCGACCCCTACGACGGATCGGCGACCGGCGTCGGCGGTATCGTAAGGGATATCATCTCGATGGGATCGCGCCCCATCGCCCTCATGGACCCGCTCTACTTCGGCGACCTTAAAGGCGAGAAGAACCGCTACCTCTTCGAGCACGTCATCGCCGGCGTCGGCGACTACGGAAACTGTATCGGCGTACCCGTCGTTCGCGGCGAACTCACCTTCGACGAGAACTACAGCGGCAACCCGCTCGTAAACGTGGTCTGCGTCGGCGTCGTCTCCCCGGACAAATACCTGACTGCGCGTGTCAAGACCCCCGGCAGCCGCCTGCTCCTATACGGATCATCGACGGGAAGGGACGGACTGGGCGGCGCATCCTTCGCATCCCGCGACTTATCCGAGGATGCCGAAGCGGCTGACAGACCCGCCGTTCAGGTCGGCGACCCATACACCGAAAAACTCCTTATCGAAGCCACCATGGAGATGACGGCGACGGGCAAGGTCCTCTCGTGCCGCGACCTCGGTGCCGCGGGACTTGCGGGCGCATCCTCCGAGATGTCCAGCTCTTTCGGCGCAAGGATTGAGGCGGATAAGGTTCACCTCCGCGAGAACGGCATGAACGAGGTCGAGATTATGCTCGCCGAGTCACAGGAGAGGATGCTCATCGAGGTAATGCCGCAGGACATCCCGCTCATGACCTCCATCATCGAGAAATACGACCTCAAATGGAGCGACATCGGAGAGGTCATCAAAGAGCCGAGATACATCGTCACATTCAAAGGAAAGACCGTCTGCGACCTTCCCATCGACCTTCTCGTCGGCGGCAATCCCGAGGAGTCATGGCCCGCAAAGCCCTACTCCGCCGAAAAAGCGTATAAGAAACCGACCGCGGATATCAAAGAGCTCTGCAGACTTATCATCTCGCACCCCGACATCGCCTCGAAGGAATGGGTCTTCCGCCAGTACGACAGCGACGTTCAACTCAGAACGGTCTCGAAGGAAGGCGGCGCCGCCTGCGTCAAACTCGGCGATGCGGGTCTCTACCTCACATGCGGCTGCTGTCCGCGTCAGATTGCACTCAAGCCGTATGAGGGCAGCGCAAACACGGTCTACGAGAATGCCGCAAACCTCGCGGCAATGGGCGCCGAACCGCTCTGCGTCGTCGACTGCCTCAACTTCGCAAGCCCCGTCCGCGAGGAGATATTCTGGCAGATTTCCGAGTGCGTCCGCGGTATGGGCGACATGTGCCGCAGACTCGACGTCCCGGTAGTCGGCGGAAACGTCTCCCTCTACAACGAATCCGACGAGCTCAAGACCCGCATCCTGCCGACCCCGTCCATAGGCATGGCGGGAAAAGGTGCGGTCAGAAAGTTCGTCAGACCGACCGCGGGCATGAAACTCGGAATCCTCGGAGAGACAAAGGAAGAATACGGCGGCTCGATGCTCGACCTCGTAACTAAGTGCGGCGGCACTGCCCCCTCGATTCCCGACGTCTCCGTCCTTAAGGAAGTCCGCGAACTTGTCAACAAAGGCATCGTAAAATCCGCGACCGATATCTCCAGAGGCGGTCTTGTCGGAACGCTCGCATCGTTTGCGCCGCAGTGCAGCATCGACGTAAACGGCACAAAGGCAGGCGCATTCGCCGAATTATTCTCGGAGTCCTACGGCAGATTCCTCGTGGCATACGAAGGAGCGACCCCCAAAGGCGTAAGAGAAATAGGAACGGTCGGCGGCGATTCCATGAAGATAAAGGCCGACGGCACTGCAATAACAATCTCAAAGTCCGAGATGGACGAATGGTACAACTCCACAACGGCGCTCATGAGATTCTGAAAGCGGCTGAGACGGCGTTAAAAACTAAAAATAATACTTTTTCGTACCGAACACTGTTCAATACACTTTTGCACTTTTGTTCAATACACTTTTACTCAATGCACTTTTACTCAATGCACTTTTACTCAATGCACTTTTACTCAATGCACTTAATGCCCGTACCCTCGGGGCAGGCAAAATCACCGCGGCCCATAAGCTCAAGGCAGCCCGCGTCGGTAAACAGCAGTTCCTGCCCCTCTTTCAGATAAGGTCTTATGAAACGCGGGAAAATTGCCTCAAAAATATCGGGCGGATGCGTAATCAGCACGAGATCGCTCATAGCGACCGCATCGGATATGAAATAGACCTCAAAACCCGCAATTGACGCCCTCTCCCAGCTGGGTCCGGGGCGGACGCCCACAACCGCATCTATACCAATCCCGCGAAGGCAATCCGCACATTCGGCACCCTCCGCGCCGTATCCAATCACGCACACATTTCCGCCGCCGCGTTTTTCGGAAAAATAATCCGCCAGAACATCCCTGTTTATCATATAATCACCGAATTATCGAGTAAACTCATTTGTAAGAGTGTAACGCATTTTCATAAATATTATATCACTGATTACAAAAACATAAAGCACTACAAAGATGCGCAGCGGGATCTTTGAGAGTGATTCGGAATTGCGGAAAAAACAGGTCAAAACCGCAATCATAACCGTCCGCTCCGAAAGAAAATTCAACGGAGGCCATGGTGCGAAGATTCCCGCCGCTTCCCGCGTGCGCACAGCTATGAGGTAAAAATCAATGGAATTACCGGACACCCAGTCTACTCTGCCGGAAGTAAGAATCAATCTGACAAGAGTAGGCGTCAAGAACGTCAAAAAACTCGTTGAAGTTGCCAGACCCGGAAAGAGACCCGTGATATTCATATCCAGTTTCGATGTCTTCGTCGACCTCCCAAGCAGCCTCAAGGGCGCCAACATGTCCCGCAACTTCGAAGTAATCGACGAAGTACTGCAGCAGGCGGTTCAGGGAAAGGTCAACGGCATCGAGGACGTATGCAACTCGGTCGCCAGAAAACTTCTGGATCACCACGAATACTCCGACCGCACCGAAGTCAGGATGAACAGCACCTACATGATGAGACGCCAGACGCCTGTCTCGGGAACGGAATGCGACGAGGTCGTAAAAGTCGTCGCCAGCGCAATTGCGCAGAGAAACAAATCAAACCCGATTGTCAGAAAGAGCATCGGAGCCGAGGTCACGGGCATTACGGCATGTCCCTGTGCACAGAATATAATGAAAGAGATTGCCGCCTCAAAACTCAGAGATCTCAAGATCGAGGACTCCAAGATCGAAGAGTTCCTCCGTGCCGTCCCGATGGCGACACACAACCAGCGCGGAGAAGGCTTCCTCTGCATCGAGACCGACGACGACCAGTGCGTCAACCTCGAAGACATCATTGCAATCCTTAAGGACTCCATGAGCGCAAAAATATACGAGCTCCTCAAACGCGGCGACGAGAGCTATGTCGTACTCAATGCCCACAAAAACGCACGCTTCGTCGAGGACTGCGTCCGCGAGATGGCAAAACGTGTCGTAAACGACTTCTCCTTCCTCCCCGGCGACTCGCTTATAAGAATCCGCCAGACAAACAAGGAAAGCATACACCAGCACGATGCATACGCGGAACGAAAAGCAACAATCGCGGAACTTCGTGCAGAACTCCAGGAAACATCCTGAATTTGCAATTCAAAGGCAAATTCAGCCACAAAATATATTTATCAAACCTGTTAAGCTTAACAAACTGTCATTGTCGGTAGTTTTGCTACATAAAGTAACACGAAACTGAAAAAACGTAGCAAAATCCTGCGTTAACAACGAAAGCCTTTTTTAAAGCAACACTGAAATTTTACTTAGCGTACTGAACCGTATGGTTTCAGGTACGTGTGTTGCAATAAATTTAACGTGTGTTTTTACACCAAAGTACAGACATTTGAACAAAAATATTTAAATGAGGCGATTAATTTGTCGAAAGTTGTAGAGATTTCCCCAACCACAAGACATGAGGGTCACACGAAACTTGTCCTTAAAGTAAACGATGAGGGCATAATCGAACGTGGAGACTGGCTCAGTATTACACCTGTCAGGGGTATCGAGAAACTCGCAGTTGGAAAGACAATGCATCAGGCACCCAAGATCTCATCGCGTGTCTGTGGAATATGTCCGGTTGCACACACCCTTGCCGGTATCGAGGCAATGGAAGGTTCAATCGGCTGTGAAATTCCGGATGATGCATACCTTCTGCGTATAATCCTGCAGTGTGCAAACAAACTGCACAGTATTGCACTGCATAACATCCTTTCACTTCCGGATATGTATCTTCCGGGAACTGATATTCACATCAACCCGTTCTCAAAGGAGGAACCCGTACGCTCAGTTGCATTGCGTATCCAGAGACTCCGTGAGATCGGACAGACCATCGGCGAGATTGCCGGCGGTGAACCTATTCACCCGAGCAACCCCCGTATCGGCGGTATGTACAAGAATATCACCCCGCGTGCAAAATCCAAGATCTATGACCTCGCAAAAGAGGGCTCAGAGCTTGCACGTGCACACATGGACTTCATGATCTCCGTCTTCAAGGACTGGGACAACCGCAGCACTGCATCCGTTGCAAGCAGCTACGAAGTCGAGAAGAACGAGAAGTTCGGTTTCCACGACCAGGGTTACATGGCTGTAGACCCGCTCTACGCAAGCACAAACCTTGACGCGGACCCCAAGTGGTTCCCCGAGCGCTGGACAGAAGTCAGACCGTGGGACTGGTACATGGGACAGCAGGACATCACACTCGATGACCCCAACTACCCGAACAAGGCAACAACACCCGCGGGTGCAAAAGCATGGCCGCAGATGGAAGCCTGTACGGCTGTTCCTCTCTATGACGGAGCACCTGTAGAGGTCGGTCCGCGTGCACGTCTTGCAATCTTCCGCAACTATGACAGAAAGGGCGCAATGGGACTCCAGATCGCCCGTCAGATGGAATATCCGGACTGCTTATACGCAATGATGGATGCAGTTGACGCACTCAACACATCAGGACCTGTCGTAGCGGATGAGATCCCGCAGGGTGACGGTTCACTCGGATGGGCAGCAAACGAAGCTCCGCGCGGAACAGATGTACACCTTGCAAAGGTCAAAGACGGACGTGTTCAGTGGTATTCACTTCTTGTGCCGACCACATGGAACTTCCCGACAGTCAGCCGTGCACTCGAAGGAGCGCCGTGGCAGCTTGCAGAGGTCATTGTTCGTGCCTACGACCCATGTGTATCATGCGCAACACACATGATGGTGGTCGATGAAGAGAAGAAGGTAGTGGCCCAGAAGCTTGTTCAGTGAGTGAGTGTTGATGTCTGACTGGTATGCGGAGAACATGATTATCGGATGCGGAAACCCGCTCCAGACCGATGACGGATTCGGTCCCGCCGTTATTGCGGAACTGAAGAAGCTCGATCTCCCCGATAACGTAAAAGTTCTGGACGCAGGTCTTGCAGGTCCGCACTTTCTCTTTACCATGATTGCACAGTCCGAAATGCCTGTGAAAAAGATGGTAATCATAGATATAATGGACTTCGGCGGAGAACCCGGAGAGATTACCCGTGCAACACCCGACATTCTGATGCCGGGCGCATATACGGATCCTCATTCATGGGGACTCAAAGAGCCTTTGCAGGAGATAGCACAGAAAACCGATGTGGTTATCTTCGGATGCCAGCCGCAAAGCATTGACATATCCCAGATCGACAACGAGTCGGAAGACGCGGAGTTCTGGGTCACTGAAAGCGTAAGAAAGGCCATTCCGAAGGCAATGCAGTTAGCACTTGCCGAAGTAGGGGTGGATTATGGGACTGCTATCACGTCTCAAACAGATCTTCACGGGTGATCAGGAAGCTGAATCAAAAGCAGCTCCCGAGAAGAGAAGCGAGCCCGCTGCAGGTAAAACGGCAGCCGCAAAGCCTGCTTCAAAACCCGAAGATGTGAAGGTTAATCGAATACAGGATGCAAAAATAAAGGAGGATAAGCCTGTGGTAGAAAAAATTACCGTTGGACACGTTCATATGTCCGGATGTACCGGATGTCTTATATCTCTTGCAGATAACTACGAGGGATTATTCAAGATTCTGGATGACTACGCTGACCTTGTCTACTGTCTTACACTTGCAGATGTAAGGCACATCCCAGAGATGGATGTAGCACTGGTAGAAGGTTCGGTCTGTCTCCAGGATGAGTGTTCCGTTAGAGAAATTAAAGAAACCAGAGAGAAATCGAAAGTTGTCGTTGCTCTCGGTGGATGTGCAGCATATGGAAACATAACAAGATTCAGCCGCGGCGGTCAGTGGAACCAGCCCCAGCATGAGTCATTCGTACCTATCGGCGACTTAATCGATGTGGATCTCTATCTCCCGTCATGTCCGCCGGGCACGGAAGCAATCAGAAATGTCTGTTTAATGGCATACCTGCTTCTCAGAGGCGACGAGTCACAGAAGGCCCTTGCGGCAGCTTACTTAAAGCCGCTCATGGAGCTTCCGAAACGCGGAACCGAAGCCTGCGGATGCGACTTAATGGTCGATGTCATCAACCAGGGTCTCTGTATGGGATGCGGAACATGTGCCGCATCATGTCCTGTCCGTGCAGTATCAATGCAGGCAGGTAAGCCCAACGTTGACCGCGAGATGTGTATCAAATGCGGTGCATGTTATGCACAGTGCCCGAGAAGCTTCTTCAGCTTCGACGTCATAGGACAGTTCGAATCAATCGGAGAACTTATCGCAACTGTAATGGGTAAAGGAGGTCAGTAAAATGGTTCTCGGAAATTACAAGACAGCAGTATGTGCACGTGCGACAGATGCAGACATACTTAAATGCTCACAGGACGGCGGTATCGTAACCGAGCTCTTCACATATGCGCTCGAGAACGGCATCATCGACGGAGCAATCGTTGCAGGACCGGGCGATGAGCCGTTCAAGCCGGAGCCCATCGTTGCAACAACAAAAGCCGAGCTTCTTGCAGCACGCGGTACAAAATACACAATCAGCCCGAACATGAGCCTTATCAAAGAGGCAACACGTTCATACGGTCTTGACAAAGTCGGTATCGTCGGTACACCCTGTCAGATGCAGGCACTCAGAAAGGCACAGCTCTACCCGATCGGTATGAGGAAAGTGCCCGACAAGATTGCACTGGCAATCGGTATCTTCTGTATGGAGAACTTCCCGTACCAGGGTCTTGAGGCAATCGTCGAAGACCACTGCAATACAAAGATGGAAAACGCCGTTAAGATGGATATCGGAAAGGGTAAATTCACAGTGTACACCGAACGCGGAGCAGTTACACAGATTCCGCTCGGAGCAACACACAAATATGAGCAGCCGGCATGCCACGTATGTCTTGACTACGTAGCAAACCTCGCTGATGTTTCAACAGGTTCAGTAGGAACCCCCGACGGATGGAGCACGGTCTTTGTCCGCACCAAGAAGGGAGAAGATGTCTGGTCCAAGGCAGTAGCGGCAGGCTACTTCGAGACCAAGGACATCGCAAGCGTTAAACCCGGACTTGACCTTGTCACGAAACTTGCAACAGGCAAGATCGACAGGAACAAGAAGACACTCGAAGCACGTGCAACCATGGGTGTCGGCAAGGGTCTTCGCAACCCCTACATCTAAATTTTTTTTCGTTTTTTAAGTCCCGCAATCCGCGGATTCCTTAACGGACAGATATTACCGCAGATTGAAAATTTTTGAAAAAGTATGAACGATTATAAATAATCTTCGCGAATACCTTTATTTAGAAACACTTCTAATGATCCTTTACCGAAGTTATAACCGACAGTGATCCTTTCCGTCAGCGGTAAGGTATACAGGTGAATTGATGAAAGTTGAGATGACTGCCGAAGCGGCGGACAGAGCAAAAGTTATCCTGAATATCTGTCTGAAACGCTCCGAGCGGATGATAAACGGCATTACGAAATCGGAGATCTCCATGAGAGTCACCGATGTCAGTATCCATACCGTGAAGGAATTCCTGAAAGTTCCCCCCAAATCATTTGAGGAGATCTGCGCAAATGTGGGAATGGAGTTCTCCGGCGATCTCCGCGGAATGATTGGAGTCGCTTTTCCGATTGAGAGCGCCGCAAGACTCGTAATGGCTCTCAGCGGCGAAGAAGCCGGAACACCCGAACTTGACAGACTGAGAATAGAGACCTTAAAAGAGGTCGGATCTGTCATCATGAACGGCATCATGATCGCCGTCGGAAATACCCTGCACAGCAATCTTGATTATACATTCCCCTCCTATGAGAAAGGTTCGATAGTATCGCTCCTGAATCACGGGGAATACGTATCGGACTTTTTTGTCAAGATGACGACAATCTGCGTCGAATTGGGAGATTTAAAGATTGAAGGCAGAATCTGCATGGTTCTCGAAGAGAGTCAGGTCAGAATTCTGCTCGACAAATTAAAGGAGATTCTCTCCTGAGGGCTTATGACAGACAGCAACCGCTTCAAAATTACCGAACTCTTCCCTTCCGGCATCTGCGTCATTGACAGCGATTTCAGGATAGCGTTCTGGAACAGACTTATAAGTTACTGGACCGGTAAGTCAATGGATGAGGTCGCGGGAAAGAGACTCGACGAGGTATTCCCGAATATAAAAGACTCGCCCTTCGAAGACCGCATCAAAGACATCTTCTCCGGCGCATCGCCCGCCGTGTTCTCGTCGCAGTTCCACGACGCCGTTATACCGACATATCTCCCCTCCGGCGAACGCCGCATCCAGACAATGACCATGATGCCCTATGCAACCGATGACGGGGCATATGTCGTGATTGTCGTAGAGGACGTTACCGAGCTCAAACGCGAGGTCACTGCCTACAGGAGAATGAAGGACAGCGCGATTATCGCCCTTAACGACAAGATTAATGCCGAAAAGGAGACGGTGCGGGCAAACGACGAGGCAAATGTCTATATCAGCATAATGTCGCACGATCTCAAGAATACCAATGCGATTATCATGAGCTATGCCCTGAAACTCGCCGAGTCCGGCAACGAGGAGATAGCAAACTACGCCAAGAAGATTATGCTTGCGTCCACCGGCATCAACGACATCATCAGGAATGTCTCCGCCGTAAGAAAGATGAGCCAGAAATCGCAGGGACTCAGACCGTTCTCGCTGAAAGCGGTCCTTACCGACGCGGCGAAAAGTTTCGAAGGTCTCAACTACGAGATTACGGGCGAAGACAGGCGCATCCTCTGCGACGACCTCATTGCCGAACTGTTCTCCAATATCTTCTCCAACTGCGTCACTCACGCCGGCATTGACTCAAAGATTCATATAAGCATCAAAGAAAACGATAAGTTTGTCCGCGTCTCGGTCGCCGACGAGGGTCCCGGTATCTCCGAGGAGCTTAAAGCCGATATCTTCAGCCGATTCAATAAGAGCGTCAGTGACGACGGTGACAAAGAGGAAGGCGAAGGCACGGGTCTTTACATCGTCAAGGTGCTCATGACGCGCTATAACGGCAATGTGGCGATTACCGACGCCAACCCGGGCAGCGACAGACGCGGCCTTAAGATCTGCCTCGACTTCAAGGCGGCATAATACGGGAGACACAAATATAGTGTGAACTGCCCGAAAAAACTGCCCAAAAATAAACAAATAAAAAGAATATCTATTTTTTCATATCTATTTTTTCATATCTATTTTTTCATATCTATTTTTTCATTACTCTTACGGGGCTTATGGTTGCGTCTATGAGCAGATCAAAATCCAGTGCATCAGCCCAGCCCTCTTTCTCGAGGAAACCCATAAAGCAGACGCCGATTCTCTTTGAGTCATACTTCGAGATTACCTTTAGCGCATCGGCGACGGGGATGCCGGTCGACTTCATCGAAAGCCCGCCCATTATCACGACTGCCTTTGGATCGAGCTTTATCGGTCCGCAGGCGCCGCCTGCAGCACAGGCTCCGCTTGGCACGGTCTGCATCCCGATATCCTCCATTAATTCGAGATACACCGCTTTTTCTTCGCTGAGGTAGGGCACGAAGATAAACTTATACGGCAGCGACCTTGCCGCGTATGCCAGAAGTTCAACTATCGGAAGGCATGTGCCGCTGCATCCGTAAAAGACAACCTGACTGCCGGCGGGCAGTTTCAGGTCCTCGATATATTTTTTGAACGGGCGCAACAGTCCCGTTATTCCGTCGTATCTTTCTGTTTCCTGCATGAAATCTATGTTAGAGCCGCCGCATTAAAAGATTTACTCACGATTTAGACGGAATCGACCCGGATTTGCTCACCGTAACTCATGGGATAACTGCGATTTACTCAAGCGAATTTACACTTTTATCATATGCGCTTTTTTTAACCGCGGTGCGGAAAAAACCGTGCAAAGCCGCGGAAAAACCGCAGTCAGCCCCGCTTTTTTATACTTACGTATGAATAAAATCGACACTTAACAGTGAATATATACGGTAAACCGCATACATATTACATGAATGAATGACTCTGAAATTTTGATGAATCCAAACGATCTGGTACAGTTCCTTAAGAAAGATCCCAAAGACTTCACCAAGGACGATATTATCAGATTCTGTGAAGAGAATAAGATTGAAATGGTCAACTTCCGCTACGTTGCCGCGGACGGCAGACTCAAGACACTTAACTTTGTTCTCTCTTCAAAGGAGTATCTGGACACAATTCTCTCGGACGGCGAAAGGGTAGACGGCAGCAGTCTCTTCCCGTTCATCGAGGCAGGAAGCTCCGACCTTTACGTAATTCCGCGCTATTCCACGGCCTTCATGGACCCGTTCGCGGAAGTGCCGACACTCGACATACTCTGTTCGTTCTACGACAACACGGGTAAGCCGCTGGCGTCGTCGCCGGAGTATATCCTCAGGCAGGCGGCAACCGCATTCAAGAGAGAGACCGGCATGGACTACAAGTGCCTCGGCGAACTTGAATACTACGTAATCAGCGACGTTGACGACATCTACCCCGGCGTCGACCAGAAAGGTTACCACGAATCCGCACCCTACTGCAAGTTTGCGGAGATGAGAACACAGGCTCTGCTCATGGTTGCGCGTGCCGGCGGTAAGATCAAATACGGCCACTCCGAAGTCGGTTGTTTCACAAAGGACGGAAAATACTACGAGCAGCATGAGATCGAGTTCCTCCCCTGCGACCCGATTCTCGCGGTCGAACAGCTTATCATCGCAAAGTGGGTCCTAAGAATGCTCGGCAGCCAGTACGGCGTCGAAGTCTCCTTTGCGCCCAAGATCACGGTCGGCAAGGCAGGCTCCGGAATGCACTTCCACATGCTTGCCGAGAAGAACGGCAGAAACGTGATGGTTAAGGACGGCAAGCTCTCGGACACCGCAAAGAAGATGATCGCGGGTATCCTCGACATCGGCGACGCGATTACAGCATTCGGCAACCCGATTCCGACATCCTACTTAAGACTCGTTCCGCACCAGGAAGCGCCGACCTACATCTGCTGGGGCGACAGAAACCGCTCGGTGGTTGTCCGCGTTCCGCTCGGATGGACAGGTTCCACCGATATGGCAATCGAAGCCAACTTCGGTCTTAAGAGAAGAGTCGAGAAGGCTTCCAAGCAGACCTTTGAGTATCGTGTTGCAGACGGTGCCGCGGATGTCTACGAGACTGTCGCATCCTTAATCATCGGCGCAATGCACGGTCTTTCCATGCCCAATGCTCTCGAGATGGCCGACAAGTTCTATGCGTCCGGCAACATCTTCGACAAGGAATATGCCTCATTCTTAAAGAAACTCAGACAGCTTCCGACATCATGCAGCGAGTCCGCGGATGTTCTCTTAAAGAACCGCAAGCTCTTCGAGAAGGACGGAATCTTCCCGCCCGGCGTCATCGATGCCCAGGCAAAGAAGTTAAAGGCATTCAAGGACGCGGGTCTCTCCGACAAACTCCTCGGCAACGAAAAAGAGTTTGCAAAGCTTGTTCAGAAGTATATCCACATCGGATAAACGGATAACAAAACAGCGGGTGCATGGTGCAAACGGTCTTCAACGCGGTTGCATTATGCGACAATTAACCCGATTCAATAATTTTTCAGTTTTTCGGATTTTCAGTTCTTCAATTTTCAGTTGGTCAGTACAATGAAGTACTTTAATCCATATTCCTGCGAAAATTCCGACAAAAAAGTAATTGGGAATTGGTAATTGATTATTGAGATCTGCCCGGATTTATTCTGATTGGACTTTAACCCGTCCCCATACCGACATCATGCCGGTTACAGCCCGCCGTCGTCGCGTCTGCGCGGTGCTCTTCTCTGACCGCCCTGTCCGCCGCGACCGAAACCGCCGCTACGGTTCATGACGACGTATGCAACCACGGCAATCACGGCAATGACCGCAATGACGCCGATGATCGTCATAAGCGTGGAGTCTTTCTCGATGATGAACGTAATATTCATCTCGGTACATCCCAGCGGCACCTGACGCATGTCGGAATAGTCCTTATAGTCCTTCGCCTTTACGGTAAAGGCATAATCCTCGTTTGTTATAAGCTCGGTCGAAAGTTTTCCCGTCGCATCCGTGACACCGAGAACCTTGCCGTTCGCGGTTACGGTAGCATCCCCGACCAGATTATTGTCCTTGTCGATGACGAGAATCGAGATCTTCGCCGACGAATACGAAAGTTCGACGATTATGTTGTCGGTTGTCGGGTTTACATCAATATTTGCCTTATAATCGTTGTATCCCGCTTTCCTTACGAGGAGTTCATGGTTTCCCGAGGAGAGCTGTTTTACTCCGCTTCTGCCGTATGAATCCGTAAGTCCCGTCAGACTGCCGTCAATGTAAATCTCGGCCTCGCCGAGCGGGCGCTTCTGCGCATCGTATACCGAGACGGTTACGGGATTAAGCGACTTGTAGAGTGTCGCGGTATAGATAATCTCATCGCTGGAGAAGTAATGATTCTCCTCAAACGGCTCGTAGTTGGTTTTCTTCACGGCAATCTGATATGACTTCTCATGCTCGAGATTGAGGTTTACCTTGCCGTCACTGCCCGTCTCCCCCGCGAGTTTGCCGTCAATGTAGAGCTCGGCGCCAGCCAGAGGTGCTTTCGAAGCGCTTTCGCCGTCAAGGATCTGGAATATGACCAGATCGTTTCTCTGCATGAGGTAGTCGACGCTCTTGGATATGTCCGACATCTCGACCGTCTTGACAATCGTCTCATAGTTCGTCAGTTTTACCGTGACGACATACGGAGTGTAAAAAGAGACTGCAAATTCCGCTTTGCCGTTAAAGTCCGTGGATTTGCGCGCATCCACATCGATGCCGACTACCTCAACGATAGCGTTCTCGAGCGGCTCGAGATTGTCGGATTGCAGGACGTTTACTGTAAGCGATCCCTTTTCGCGCGTCAATTCGACCTTGACGGCTGTCTGACCCGGAGATACCTGATTGCTCCAGTATTCATAGCCGTTCTTCTTGACGCCGAGACGGTAAGTTGATACAAAGGAATGTGTATGCTCAAGCTGTCCGTCAACGTTTGTCAATCCCACATAGCTTCCGTCCACATATACCGATGCCCCGGATACCGGCTGGTTGTTGGTTTCATCAACGACGGTGATTATTACGGTCGTTGTCGCCGCCGAAACCGTGCCGACCGCAAGGATTAATCCGAGTATCAGTATGAACGCCGAAATTATACGTTTATACATGAATTACTTTTCTTTTCATAGCTTTTATAATATTCTGATTGAATGGGGGGTTGTCTTAAAAAAAGTGTGCAAAAAATATGAAATAAATCCGGAAAAATACTCACCGGATATGTTTTCCGATTACAAAAGCCGCAGCCCCCGCTGCCCCAAGCCCGATTAATGCAATCAGTGCCCCGAATCCGGGCGCTGTCGTTGCCGCTGGAGTAGGCACAGTCGTCGCGACGGGTGAGGCTGATGGAGTTGCGGATGCGGAATCGCTCTCCGACTCGTCTGCCGATTCATCGGCGGATTCATCTTCGGTTTCGTTTACAGATTCGTCTGCACGTTCGTTTTCCTGTTCGTTTGCCTGCGAAGTCACGGATGTTCCTTCAAGGACGTTAAACACCGTGGTTGCTTTGATATCCGCATCCACGGATTCTACGGTAAATATATACTCGTCCGGCTTGAAAGTCGAAGCATCGACATCGAGTGCCCATTCATTGTATTCCGAACCCTCATTAATGACTATCATTGAAGAAATACCGGTAAATTCGCCGCTCTGTGTCTTATCGGTCGGCTTGAAGGATAAAGATGTAATTTCCGCAATAAGACTGTCGACGACCGCAAGGTTGGTCGTGCCCGTAATCTGGAATTTGTCACCGACGTAATGATCGGCGATTGTATTAATCCTTATCCACGGTTCTTCGACGATGAAGCTGAGCTTGGTATAGGTATCGTCGATGTTCGCCGAATTTATCGAGGCAATCAGGGCATTCGCGGCATCGGAACCCTGAAGTTTGCCGGCGCCGGCGATGATGAACGCAATTCCGTTCGCATCCTTCGCCCCATAGGGATTCGTGATTACCTCAACGGCGTTTTCATCTTCGTTGACCTCGGCCCTGACATCGAACTCCTCATTATACATCGGATGCTGGACAACAACGAAGTACTGACCCGAGGCAAGTTCTCTTGTAACCGCGGAACTTATCTCGTATTGGAATTCGCCTTCAGTGTTTACGCCCTCGGTAACCATTGCCGAACTTCCGATATCATCTTTCTCGCCGTTCCAGTAGTTCTTTCCGAGAATCCAGATGGCGACACCCTTTGAAGGCATTCCTTCCGCCTTTCCGTTGATGAAGAGTTTGTCGCCCTTTGCCACCGTGGCGGCGGATGTTGTTGCCGTAACGAAGGGTTTCCTAAGCAGGATGGTTAGACTGTCGTATTCCACATCCGAAAGCGTGTTTTCGGTGCCGCTCTTAAGCGCAAATCCCGATGTTGCATAGATTGTGTATGTTCCCGCATCAAGAGTCGAACCCAGTGTTGTCTCCCACAGATATTTCCAGGTATCATCGTTATTGACGGTTATCCTCAGGCTGTCGCTTTCATTCTGCGGGCTTACCTTCGGATTGTCGAGTTTGCCCCCGGCAACGGGCAGGTTGGGTCCGGTGATAAAGAGATATACGTAATCGGAGTCCGTATTCGTGCCCGAGATGGTGATGTCGTCGCCAAGGTAGTATGAACCGTCGCCTTTTGCCGAGATAGCTACGGCTCCTTTCTCCACGGTTACCTTTACGTAATCATAAAGCTGATCGTCAAGTTTGTAACCGCTCGGGTCATCTTTCGAATAAGGATTGCGCAGATTCGGAATTCTCTGAGCGCGGATTGTAAAAATAGTCTCCTTTGTATTCTCATCCGTCATCAGACCTAAGTTAATAGTGCCGTCTTCCGCAGTTTTGGCAACGACAGCGTAATTGCCCGTGTAATCATGTTCGTCCTCACCCTCTTCATAAACGTCACGGGGCAGATCGGAAGCGATATCTTTAGACATATAAGTCGTGTTAACTGCCTGAGCATAGGTCATCGCGGTAACATCGTTCTGATCCCTCATGAACGCAGGCACTTTTTTATGATCATACCCTCTTACGCCCGTAATCCAGACGGCATACAGTCCTTTGGGAGTACCGTCGAGAGTCACCGAGAAATCATTATTACGGGTTATGACTGCTTTCTCCGCCTTGATGGTAATGTCTTCCTTCTCGACATTAACCGTTTCAACGAATGAAACGGTCTCCCCCTCAATTTCGCCTAGGTTATCCTTGATGCCGTTTACGTTAATGTCGGCATAAAACCGGTATTCCCCTGTAATAATCTTATGACCGATAACATTCTCATTATCAACCACACGTCCCGCACTCCAGACAGGATGATCGTAATTAATCATATAGTCGGTGCGATCGGGATGCCATTTTTGGAGAGATGCCACATTATAGTCGGGGCTGAATATATCGGGAACCACAATCAAGGATGAAAGTGTCGCTTTGTTCGGCGCAACCGCATATACGTTGACACCCGGCATTGAATCGGAAAGGGTCACGGTAATATTATCCGGATGCTCATCAGCCGCTTCAAAAGCCTGAGAATACGCAAGACCATAGTAGATACCAGGGACCGATAAATTCGTATAATTTACGGCACCGCTGGTATTGGTTGCAAAGAAATCAAAAACGCCGTATGGCTTATTCGCATCGGTGGACGCACGCTCGAAAAGTCTCTCGAACGGACTTTCAATTTTAAGCATCAACGATTCATCGGCAACGACCTTATAGTCGCCGATAGGATAGGTTTCATTCTCTTTGTAAAGACTTATGAATAATGAAGGCTGTTCCACATAGAATGCCAATTCGATATTTGCGGGATTCGAGGAATTATATGTATACCAGAGACCTTCATAGCCCTCAAATGTTGCCAAATCCACATAAAAATTATTTATTTCCGCATTGGTGAGTGTAACTACTTTCTCAGGTTCATCCGTTTTTACATTGGAACCTTCGAAAAAATATGCTATCTCAGTCTCCAAACCGAGAGCAGCGGAGATATTCAACCCGGATTCGCCGATAAATACAGTATCTCCCGGATAAATATTCACTGCGAGTTTATTTCCCGTATCGTATGCCTGAACGATTCCGAATGTAAAGACTATTCCAATCAATACCAAAAACGGAATCATACGACTGTGCATAAAATACTATTCGTTTTATTGGTTTTATAATATTCTGATTGATTAGAATATTACATCAGCAGTATAATCGCTAAACAATAAAATAAAAGTCTGAGAAAATCGCAAAAAAAAAATTTGATTTTAGGGATTAATTTAATCCTTTCTGATGATCAGAGCAGCTACTGCTCCAAGACCAATGAGTGCAACAAGTGCTCCGAATCCGGGTGAAGCTGTTGCTGCCGGGGTCGGTGCTGTTGTGGGTGCACTGGTCGGTGCAGAGGTCGGTGCTGAGGTCGGTGCACTGGTCGGTGCAACGGTTGCTGATCCAGTAAGGATGTTGAATGTTGTGGTTGTTGTAACATCTGCTTCAATTGCTTCGACGTTTACAATGTATTCGTCTGCCTTGAAGGTTGATGCGTCAACATCGAGTGCCCACTCATTGTATGAGGAACCTTCGGTAACCTTTACGGTTGAAGAAACACCGGAGAACTCTCCGCTCTGTGTCTTCTGGGTTGGCTGGAAGGATGATGATGTAACTTCTACAATGAGGTCATCGCCGACTGCAAGGTTGGTTGTACCTGTAATCTTGAACTGGTCACCGATGTAGTGGTCACCTACGGAGTTAACTCTGATCCATGGCTCTTCAACCAGGAATGTGAGCTTGGTGTAGGTATCATCAACGTTTGCCGAGTTGATTGCCTGAATTAAAGCTTCAGCAGCATCTGAACCCTGAAGTTTGTTGTTACCTGCGATAATGAAGGCAACACCAGTATCCTTAGTTTCGGCTCCCTTCGGGTTTGTGACTACCTGTATTGCATCAGATTTTGCAGGATCATCATTGTTACCTGATGTCTTAACATCAAATTCACCGTTGTACATCGGGTGCTGGACAACTACGAAGTACTGTCCTGATGCAAGGTTCTTTGTATCAGCAGTGCCGAATTCAAATTCGAACGAACCGTCATCGTTAACGGTCTCGGTCTTCATTGTTGATTTCCAGAGATCTTTACGGTCTTCACCGTTCCAGTAGTTCTTTCCGAGAATCCAGATTGCGACACCCTTTGTCGGGTTACCTTCTGCGGTTCCGCGGATGAAGAGTTTGTCACCCTTTGCAACTGTGGATGCCGAGGTTGTTGCCGTAACGAACGGCTTCTTGATTACTACGGATACAGTGTCATACTCAACATCTGAGAGATCGTCCTTTAACGCAAATGCAGAAGTTGCATAGATAGTGTATGTACCTGCATCAAGTACTGAACCGGATGTATCCCACTTGTATTCCCAAGTGTCATCAGATTTAACATTGATCTTTGTACTCTGTGATGCATTTACCGGGCTTCTCTTAGGATCGTCAAGTTTACCGCCGTTAACCGGGAGGTTCGGACCTGTGATGAAGATATAAACGTCATCTGAGTCGGTGTTTGTACCTGAGAGTGTAATTTCTTCACCGAGATAGTATGAACCGTCACCTGATGCTGAGACTGTAACTGCTCCTTTCTCGACCTTTACCTTTACTGTGTCGTAAAGCTGATCGTCAAGCTTGTAACCATCGGGGAATTTCGGATTAAGAACTCTCTGTGCACGAACTGTGAAGGTTGTGTCCTTTGTATCCTCATTAGTCATTATACCGATGTTAATGATACCTGATGCATCGGTCGTTGCAACAACTGCATAATTGCCGGTCAGAACGCCCTCAGCCGTAACTTTGTCAGGAAGATCACTTGAGACCGTTGTACCTGAGGTCTTATAGGTCGTATTCGCAGCATCATCCCAAGACATACCCACTACATCTTTCTGATTCTGGATAAATGCAGGGACTTCTGTATAGATATAGCCGTTTACACCTGTGAACCAGACAACATAATCGGTCTTCGGATTACCTTCGACTTTAACAGAGAATCCGTTGTTGCGGATAACAGTCTCTTTGTCTGCCGTTATTGTTACGGTTTCCTTGTCGATTGTAACAGTTGCAGTGTTGGAAACAGTCTTACCGGTGATCGAATTGAGGTTATCTTTCATACCGTTTATGTTAATATCTGCATAGAACCGATACTCTCCTGTAAGAATCTTAGAACCAAGCTTCTCTTTCTCATCAACAATACGTCCTGCACTCCAGACCGGGATCGATCGATCGCTGAAGTAGTGGTCATAGGCTTCCAGATCATCTAAATAGTCTGTTGAGTAGTAGTTTACATAATAATTAGACACATCGGGATGCAGATTTGTCAGTGATGT
The DNA here is from genome assembly GCA_017412625.1 of Methanomicrobium sp. GTDB lineage: Archaea > Halobacteriota > Methanomicrobia > Methanomicrobiales > Methanomicrobiaceae > Methanomicrobium. The sequence continues at coordinate 30,946 of JAFPWZ010000017.1, read as the reverse complement.
ATGATATACAATACTTGCATCACTTGTAAAAATTAATGACTCAAGCTTCGCATTGTTAGGCGTTATTCCATATGCATTAATACCTGGGTTGATCTTACTGAGGATTACAGTAACATTCTCCGGATGATTTAAAGAAGCATTCAAAGCATCACTGTATGCATCTTTGTACTCCTCATAACCGGCAACATTTCTCTCTGTGTAGTTTATATCACCAGTCAGGTTAAGTGCATAGAAATCAAAATATTCATTTCCATCAATGAGGTTTGAAACCGTTCTTGCACGCTGGAAGAGTGTTGAGAACGAACTGTCGATTCTAAGTTTCATAGCTTCATCAGCGATGAGTTTCTTGCCGTCAACAGAAGTTGTTCCGTCATTTCTGTAGATACCCACTGATAATGAAGGCTGTGTAACATAGAATGCCAGTGTCGTGTTTGAAGGCGTTGTGGCATTATATGAATACCATGGTCCTGTATAACCATCAAAGTCTCCAGGATTTACATAGAAACTCTTTATTGCCGCGTCTGTAAGAGTCAGTACTTTTGCAGGGGAATCTCCAGCTGCATATGATGCACCTGATGAATACCATGCAATGGCACCATTATTTTGCGGTAAGAGTGTCCAGTCAATATTCAAACCGGACTCACCGACAAATATTGTATCGCCTGTTGTAATGTTCGTTGCAAACTCATTGGCTACTGCAGCAACAGGTGCAACAGCGAAAATTGCAAGAACAACAAGGGATAACAGTGCTATTCCTAATTTTTTGCTTGTCATTTAAACCTCCTTAATTTACGAGTTAAGGTTCTCATATAGACATATCGCATCTGATTCGTCATTTGACGAATGACAATACGCTATGCCCCATACTCCGAACGACGGAATATACAGGAATATTTGTAGACCCCTTAATATATCCTTTGTGGTCGCAGGTGTGAATCGCGGGTGAAAATATCGCAGGCATATGCGAATATCGCTAAAAGAGTTGCACAACCGCATGATATTTCGGTGCGAGTATGACATGTCCGCATGTGATGATAATATTGGTGATGCGACAGCATCATGTTATCGACAATCACAAAAGCAGTTTATATACTGTACCGGATGAAGTGATCTTTCAATCATCCACATACCGACACACCACGCATCCGCATAATTCGATGCTGGCAATGTTGTGTATTACCGTTAAATCAATTTTATTCTCCGTTATCCTAAAATATGCCATAATCAAGGAAATCCAAGCTCAAAAAAAGATCCATGAAATTCACAAAAACAGTTACATTAATTAGTCAAAAGAGACTATATGTTAATGCTTCCTGTAAAGGGTTTTAACAGGTTGCAATTATTTCAGTCCGGTAGTGTAGCGGTCAATCATGTGAGACTCTGGATCTTGCGACAGCAGTTCGAATCTGCTCCGGACTATCGCTTGTTTTGGAATTTTTTGAAAATAGTTACATAGTTTCTTCAGAAATTATGCACTGATTTCGAAAAATAAGGTTTCTGTATTACGGGTTTTTACGCCAGAAACGCCGCTATGATGCCACTCAGGAATATCGCATCGAAAGTCCCTGCACCGCCGACGGACGCAACGGGAGCGCCGGCATTGGCGAGATTCTTGAGATTCATTATATCCGCACCTATAAGAGTGCCTATTGTGCCGCTTATGTATGCAACCGCGACCGCGGTAAACGGGTCGCCGGATGAGAGCACAATGCCGCAGATAAGCGCGCATAAAGGCGGTATCAGAAAACCCGTCGCAATACCTAGCCCCGCAATCGGCTTTGAGGTCTTGAAGACGACGGCGGCGACTATTGCCGTTCCGACAAGGCAGCGGAGATAAAGTCCGGCAGGGTCGGCAAACGTCAATGCACTGAGCAGGATATACAGCGATACGAAAACGGGAATTACGCATCCGCCCACGTTAACGGCGATAACCGTCTCGTTGGAGAACTCTGGTGCTCTGTAAAGTCTGTCCATGAGCCGCCCGTGCTCGACGCGGACAAACTGCTGCTCGGATTTGACCTTCATCAGCGGAATATTGATAAAACTGCCGACGATCATGCCGATGATGAGCAGAATAATCCAGAATATATTGAAACCGAGCTTGGCGAGGGCACTTCCTATCAATCCCAGAAAGAGCAAAGGGATTAAGAATATTGCCGCTGCTATCAGAAATAAGAGAAGGATTACCGATACCGGACTGAAGAAATACCTAACCATGCTTTAGGACCTCGCTGTATGCCAAACCTCGTTACGGGATTTACTATAAATTCTATTAATATAGTCTTTTTTGAGCCACTTCGTGCCATCACGGCTTGCGGCAGATTATACATGCATGATCATGATGATACGGTTCAAGGCGGCATGTATCCTCTACGATAAGACCGCCGTCCTCAAGCGTCTTTATAGTATCCTCAAAGATTACCTTAGGATCCGCCGTTACGTCGACACTGCGGGCTTTAAGCATGAGAATCACAACGCCGCCCTTCTTCAGAAACGGCAGATTGACGAGAGCAATCTCCGCCTGATTGGGCTGTGCGACATCCTGATAGATCATCCCGACTTCCTCGACAAACGGCGCGTATTCACGCGGATTTGTTGCATCAGCCATTATGGGGATGATATTTTTCCTGCGCCGCGAGACCTCTATGAGATCCTGCATCGGTCGCGGTGCGAACTCGACGGCATAGACCGTTTTCACGTAATCTGCGAAATGAGAGACCGTGGTTCCGTTGGCTGCGCCGAGATAGAGAACCCGCAGGTCTTCGTCCAGATCGGTCTCGGGTTTAATCATCGCAAGTGCCGCAAACTTGCTGCGATACGGGTCCCAGACGCGAAGACCTTTCATCATCTTCTCGCCGTAAACGCCGCCCGAGCCCTTTGAGAGCAGAACTCCGTCAATCCGTATCATTCGGCAGACCTCCTTTTATCGCTTTTATCGTTCTTCTTTTTGCCGTCATCTTTGCCGTCGACTTTCCCGTCAGCTTTACCATTATTTCCATTATCTTTGCCCCCTTCATCACCCGCGGCAAAGACATAATCTATCCGCTCCTGTGCTTTTTCTATGAATTCGGGCGCAATCTCGCCGCGATAATAGTCGAGTCTTGCGGCGATTGCCAGCTTGCCGCCGAGGACACGCGAGACCTTTCCGCGAACCCCGATGCCCGCATTGTGTATTCTGCGGTGCTGGAAGATTATGCCGTGCTTGGGTGACGGCGTATTCCCGCGAAGATGAGTGAAAAGAGCGCTCTCCGCGCCCAGAACCTGAACAGCGGAAGCAGGCATCATCGCCATCCGCGACAGACTGCCGGCACGAGAGATGAGTCTTGCGGCAACGAGACCGCCGACCAGCGCACTGCAATTCGGAGCGATGATGTCCGCTCTGTCGGATATCTCGCGCATAAGGCGCGTTCTCTCAATCGAGAGCCTGTCAATCTCGTAACCGAGCCTGCCGAGAGAGTTCTTCTCGCGCCGCATGATATCGACCATCTTTTTGGCGCTGACGGATTTGTATTTACGCGAAAATTTGGGGTTTTGAACGATATACCACTCAGTAGCGCGTTCAATCAGGCGATTAATGACATTGTCCATCTCGTCGAGCACACGCACCATCTGGACAAGCTCGATATCCCCTTTGGTGTAGTAGAGCTTTATCTTTGACTCCGCAAGCGCAATCGTTGTAAGACGAAGGGTCTCAAAGTATTCGGCTTCGTCCTTAAAACCGGCGGTATCTCCGTTATCGCCCGCAATCGCATCCGCAACCCTGAGCGGAACAAAATCCGCCATATCGGACTCAATATTACGGCAGCGCTCCGCATACTCCTCCGACCCGCTCTTCTTGAGGAATTTTACGCTGCGAACCCTGCCGTCGTCGATCTCCGCGTCGCCGAACCAATACTGCACAGTCTGCATATCTGTATGGATTTGTCCCGAGGAATGATTAAATGCATACTTGGAAAATGCATACTCAGTGGATGCATACTCCGAGCATCCTCAGAACATCCTCATAGAATGCCGAACGAGAACAGAATTACGGGAATCATAACCGCACCTATGCACGGAACTCTCCTTATATCGATAATCTGCGTCAGACTGCCGACAACGGTCGCCAGAATCAGTATGAACAGCCCGAATATGCCCGTAAAGAGCAGGGTAACCGCGGTCATGAAGATTATTACCGAGATTCCCAGACTGCGGACATTGAGGTCCGAAAACAGTCTGCCCGCCTTTGAAAAGCCGATTGTGAGGAGATAACCCGATATTGCCGCGATTACGGCGGCGATTATGACGAAGGTCATCTCGGGCAGTTCCTTCAGGTGCGAAAACGCCGCCATAACGCCGTTTCTCATGCGCATTATCGCATAGAAGGCACCGATTGATATGAACGCATTCGCCGTGTTCGCCGCACTTGCGGCTATTATATATCCCCGACTGCCGTCCGGTCTGCCGTTGCTCTCAGGCACCGCAGAAACCGCAGAATCATCAGAATCCCCGGACTCCCCTGACTCTGCGGGCACTGCGGACTTTGACCCCGATTCATAGTATTGCGGCTCCTCAAATCTGACAAAGGACGCGATGACCGCGTTTGCCGAGGCATTCGAGAGCCCGGGCAGCCATCCGACGACACTGCCGGCAAAAGTCCCGATAAGACCGCATTTCAGGATGCTTCGCCGCTCAATGTGAAGTCCGTCGAAGGTCTGCGTCGGCATGCTCCCTTTCTTCGAAAAGATAAGGACTGAAATGCCGAAAAGTCCCGTTAAAAGCGGCATCAGAACCGATGCCGATGACGGGCTGATTGCCTCCGTCAGCGGGACGCAAAGCCATGAATACTCAAAGGCAAACACGCCAAGAATTCCCGAGAGGCAAAAGACCGCAAACGACCATTCCGGCGATTCCGACCAGACTATGAGGACGCCCGCCACGATTATCAGTATTATGCCGCTCCACCAGTCTATCATGTCCTGAACGGCGGGCAGAACAAGCAGGAATACCGAGAGAATTGCGAGTCCGAAGACCGTTCCGTAGGCACTGCCGATTGCCGAGAGCCGCACCGCCTCTTCGCCGTGACCCAGCAGGCACAACCTGTGCGCAGGCAGGACGGAAAGCGCCGTATCAGCGTCGGGAACGCCGAAAAACGTTCCGGGAACGATATCCAGAAAAGTGTGGACGATTAGGACCGCCACCATGCAGACGGCAAGTCCGGTATCACCGTATACCGCAAAAATGCCCGTTCCCGCCGATAAAATGAGTCCTGCCGCGGTATTCGAATGAATCCCGGGGATAAGCCCGCTTATCATGCCCAGAATTATGCCGATAAAGAGAGGGATTATCACCGAAATTGCGGCAGAGATCATATTTCTGCATAATTGTCATCACGGAATATAGAGATTTTGAAATGTCGGCGTTGAATACCGTTATCGAATGCGGCAATATTATCATCAGATCGCGCCAAATTGAATTTAATGTTAATTGCCATAACCCGCCTCAAGGAAAAGTCCGGAAAGGACAACGAAATGTGCAGGAAATACGGTCACGGGTGCCGGACCGTATCCCCCATGAAAGCCGAATTATACCCGGAAAATATCCGTGATTTTGTTGCCAAAGCCAATTCCGGAGCGTTCGACTGCATATTTTTCACGAGCGCACTTCCGGCGCAGTCAATAACGCCGCTACTGGATGATACGGGAAGAAAAGCGCGTCTCGTAGCAATAGGACCGCAGACGGCAAAGACCGTAAAGAACTTCGGCGTCGAATGCGAGACGCTTACGTCGTTCTACTCAAACGACTTCACCTCGTATCTCGGAGACTGGATAAAGGGCAAAAATATCGGCATTCCGCGTGCCGATGTCCCCAATCCGAACCTTATGGAAGGGATAAAGAACGCGGGCGGCGTTGTCTTCGAGACACCGATATATGCACTCATCCCGTCAAAAGAACCGCTTGACTTATCTGGATGCGATGTGATACTGTTTACCAGCGCCAACTCATTTACATATTCGGTCTGGGACAGAACAAAACCGATTATTGCCGCCGCTATCGGCGAGGTAACCGCCAAAAGGATGAGAGATGACGGTATTACGCCGTCTGTTGTCGGCGACGGTTCGCTTGAGGGGACGTTAAAAGCGCTTAACGACGTTTACGGCTGATTAAGACAATTTACAGCGATATTAAGAAGACTTGAAAGAAGAGATTTTGATTTGGAAAATACGAGAGTACGAGAGAATGCGACGGGCGATGCGATGAACGGGACCGACGGGAACGAAGAAAAACAGGACTTACAGGGTTTAAATCATGATTTAAATCCGGGTTTTAACGACTTGAGTCCCGAGGTTCAAAAACTCCTGAACTGCGGCATTATCGCGGTGGACAAACCGCAGGGACCTTCAAGCCATCAGGTAACGGCGTGGGTCAAAGAGATATTCGGTGACAGCGTCACCAAAATCGGTCACGGCGGCACGCTTGACCCAATGGTCTCGGGCGTTCTCATTATAATGCTCGGTCGTGCCGTGCGGCTTGCACCCGTCATTTTAAAGCACAGAAAAGAGTATATCGCGGTTTTAAGGCTCCATGCCGATGTCAGCCCAGATGCCGTGAAGAAGGTTGCCGAAGAGATGACGGGCCGCGTCTATCAGCGACCGCCGCGGAGGAGTGCGGTCCGAAGACAGCTTCGAATACGCACAATACACGAGATTGAGGTCCTTGACTGTGCCGACCGCCTTGTTCTGCTTCGGATTGACTGCGAGGCGGGAACTTACATAAGGTCGCTCTGCACCCATATTGCGCTTGCTTTGGGTGTCGGCGGTCAGATGGAGGAGTTAAGGCGGACGAAGTCGGGCGCGGTTACGGACGCGGACGTTCACACTTTGCAGGACATTAAAGATGCTTTTGTCTTTGCGCGGAACGGCAATTCCGAGCCGTTATTATCGATGCTTCTGCCCGCAGAACGCCTTACCGGGCAGATTCCGACCGTGAAAATTCGCGATACCGCCGTTGAAGCGCTCTGCTGCGGCGCTTCCCTCGCAGGAACGGGGGTTATCTCCCGCGAAAACTACAAACGCGATGCTCTGGTCGCGGTGATGACCGAGAAAGACGAACTTGTCTGTATAGGAAGAGCAATCAAATCATCCGAGGAGTATAAGCCCGGCGATACGGGTATTGTCCTCAATTTGGAGGCAGTGATTATGGAAAGAGGAAATTACGAAAAGGGCTGGACAAAGAAAGAATATTCCGGACCCAAGGTTATTAAGCCGAATTTTAAGAGAGACGAACAGAAAAAAGGCAAATTCAATAAGAGCAGGAACGATGCCGACGGCGGCCGCGGATACCGCGAGAGAAACCGCGACAATGAACGCGGATACGACATACGCGGATTTGATGACCGTGATTACGACGACCGCGTTTACGACAGGCGCAAATCGGGTAAACACGGCTTTAACGGGCGTGATTACGACGACGGCTATGACGGTCGCGGTTACGGAAGACACGATTCCGGTAAAAAGCGCCGTTTCGACGACGATGAGGAGTTCGGCGGCAGAAAGAACGAGAGAAACCGCAACAGAGACCGGGACGGCTACAGGGATAATCGCGACGGCAGAAGCAGAGATAGCGGACGCGACAGACACGAAGGTCGCGGCAGAAACGATTACAATTCAGAGTTCTCCGGTCTAAAAGACCGCAGATCGGGAAGACCGCAGTATGATCGCAGGGATCGCGGATCATCGGATGACGAGGTCCCCAGCGGTCGCGTCCTCTCGAAAGCCGCGGCGTATAAACCGCGAAAAGCCTACGAAACGGGCAATAAGAGCTATGCTTCCGAACTTCTCGACCGACAGTATAAGAGGGAGATTATCCGCGGCACTACCGCCGAGGGTATAGATGCCAGCGAGTATTCGCTCTCCGAGGACTTTGTCTCCAACAAAAACCGCCGCGAGAGCGGAGATTACGGTCATTCGGGACATGGGGGACATTCGGGTCATTCCGCAAACAGTGGTCAGAAACGCCGCAGCTCACAGGATCGCGGTTACGACGGCGGCAGAAGAGAGAAGGGTGAGAAAGGAGGATTCCGCCGCGATAATTCGAGGGATTCGGAGCCCTGGTTCTCGAATCCGAATACGCCGAGGGTCAACAACAGAAACGGCTACAAACTGCGCAAATCGGGGAAGAACAGGACCCGACGCGAATAGAGCCCCCGAACCGGCATCCCCTCTTTTTTCACACCGTCTGCGGTGCATTAAATGGATAGAATTAATAAATTCACGGTGCAATAATTAAGAGCACGGTTTTATGCTGAGGTAGTCTAGACCGGTAGGGCGCGGGCCTGGAAAGCCCGTGGGACCTAATGTCCCTCGGGAGTTCAAATCTCCCCCTCAGCGCTTTTCAAATTACAATTCGGGAGTGAAACGCAGGTTTTGCATTCCCGCGGCGACATCCTTTCTTAGTCCCCTACCCCGCAACAGCGAAGTATCGGGCGTATATCGGGCATATATCCGGCATATATCCGGCATATATCCTGCACATATTATATTATCCATTTATCATGCTTTTTCCGAATATGACGCCGTTGAGGCACGATTTTCATGCACGATTTCAGGATGCTTTAAGGTTGTTTTTTTGCGGCAGCATAGGCATTTAACCAGCTGCCGACGCCAATAAACCATATACAGGTTTATAAAACAGATGCGCAATTTGCCGAGATTGTTTGACATGTGCCATGAGAATACCCCCATACGCCCGCCATCGGCGTCACGAAACGTAAACGCGAGGATATTTAAGATAATAAAATAATCCATGAGTATGCTTTACAGAGAGGGGCCCGACGGCGAAAAACTCTCGGCAATCGGTTTCGGCTGCATGAGACTGCCGCAGAAAGCAGGGCTTATAGACGAGAAAGAGGCAATCCGCGAGATTCACTACGCAATCGAAAAGGGGATCAACTATTTTGACACGGCGGTACCCTACCATCTCGGCGCAAGCGAGCCCTTTCTCGGACGTGCCCTCTCGGGAGGATTGCGGGAAAAGGCCAATATCGCGACAAAACTGCCGCACTGGGCAGTAAAGAGCCGCGATGACATGGACGCAATCCTCGACAGACAGCTTGCCAACCTTCAGACAGATTACATAGACTACTACCTCCTGCACAGCATTGCCGCGGATTCATGGGAAAAACTAAAAAATCTCGGCGTAAAAGAGTTTTTGACCGAAGCTAAGAGATGCGGCAGGATACGCCATTACGGATTCTCGTATCACGGCGACAAACGCTCATTCAAAGACATTTTGGACGATTTCGACTGGGAATTCTGCCAGGTTCAATACAATTACATAGACGCCGACTCGCAGGCGGGAACGGAAGGCATAGAATACGCAGGTCGGAAAGGAATACCCGTAATTGTAATGGAGCCGCTTCACGGCGGCATTCTGGCAAAAAACCTCCCTAAAGATGTTACCGACATCTTTGAATCCGCGTCGGTAAAGCGGACGCCTGCAGAATGGTCATTCCGCTGGATACTCAACCGCCCCGAAATTGCCGTTGTTTTGTCGGGAATGAACTCGATTGAGCAGATCTACGAGAACACGGCGACGGCATCGGACGCATTGCCTAACGCTATGTCCGAAGAGGAACTCGCCGTAATCGCGGCTGTAAAGCAAAAATACGCCGCAAAAATCAAAGTTCCCTGCACGGGATGCCGATACTGCATGCCCTGCCCGTTCCGGGTAAATATTCCCGAATGCTTCGCGGCATACAACAACTACCACATGTTCAACCGCAATTTTACGAATAAACTCCAGTATCTTGCCCGAATGGGCGGAGTACTCTCCGACAGGAGCTACGCAGGCATGTGCAGAAAATGCGGCAAATGCAAAAAAGCCTGCCCGCAGGGGATAGATGTTCCCAAAGAGCTCGCAAAAGTCTCTTCCGAGATGGAAGGACCGACATTCGGGGCCCAGATTTTCTTAATGAAACTGGTAATGCCGCTTCAGGCGAAACTGGCAATGCTCGGTCGAAAAAAGAAATAAATTAAAAGAAAAATTATTTGATTGATTTTTCAGTATTCGGGATATCCCTTATACTTGAAATCGTCCGTCTTTTTCTCTTTCGAGAAATAATTGTCATAGGATTCGACTGCCGTCTCCGCGTAGTCCGATATATCCGCAAGACAATCCGAGAGGGAGCCCACCGAGACATTGTTCAGAATCATACCCGTAATCGTATTGGGATCGAGAGAATTCATGCCGAATTCCTCCGCGATGAAACCCTTCATATTGTCCGCCAATCGCGAATTGTAGCCTCTTTCGTTCTTCAAAAGCATACTCTCGCAGATCATCTCGGAGGTATCGTTGAGTATGGACGTATCGAGCAGATGTCTGTCCAAAAGGGACTTGAACTGCTCTACTTTAGGCCATTCGCCGCCGAAGAAGTCGTATACCGCATCCTTGTGATTCATGAGGCATCCGACAAATTCCCCGAACTCCGAGATGAAATTACGATAACTCGCCTTAAATTCCGTGAAAACCGTATCGGCCTTGTCTTTGGCATTCGGCGGGTCCGCAATGAAACCCAGGACGAAAGAGCCTACAAGCAGCGTAGAACACTTCGAAAGCTCGTCGAATGCCGCTTCAGTTCTTGACAGATGCGTAAAAACCGTATCGGGGACTTCTTTTTTCTCAACTCCGCCGGAGTAGAGTTTCTCGTGCACGAGCAGGAAGAACGCCGGCATTGCCGCCATTATCGACATAAAGGAGATAACCCTCATCTTAAAGTAATTGCGGCTTATCGGGCTTAATATTTACCACATTTACAGACTACGGAAAGCCGGTGAAACCCCCTTACCGACGTATGAGATCAGATGGGGATCAGATGTTGGATCTGATACAGGATATGTTTCATAAACTCACATACGGTTTATTGGGAATATGGGACAAAAAATCATGTACTTGAAATAACCCGCAATCATCCGATAAAAACGTAAATTAAGCCAGAATAATTTAAAAAAATTGCCCTCAAGATGAAGAATCATACCCTGCATACGGCACCTGACATACCGCAAAGGCATCTTCGGATTGTAAAAGGCTATATAATAACAGGGATTATTCTACATTACCCAAGGAACAGAGACAAGACGTTACGTCACGAAGAAACGAGAACGAAAGCGACGTAAACGGGAAAAAGGGAGATAACGATGGTAAAACTTAAAGTAAAGAGGATCGACGCCGGAATACAGACGGCGGTCATAAACAAAGAGGATGCCAACCAAATCGGCTTGAAAAACGGCGGAAGAATCAATATGCTCAATGAGGAAAGCGGCAGGTCGGTTACCGCATTCATTCAGATCACGGACACCGTTATTGAGAAAGGAACAATCGGACTCAGCAGTGGATTTATCAGCCAGCTTGATGCCGATGAGAAGGTGGAACTTGCGGTTCGCGCCGCGGACAGACCGATTTCGCTGGAATACATCCGAAAGAAAATGGATAACGGAAAACTCACGGAAAATGAGCTCAACACGATAATCCAAGATATAACAAACGACGTCCTCTCGGCAGGCGAGACAACCGCATTTATCACCGCCGTCTACATCAACGGACTTGACACGGACGAGGTCGAATATCTGACCCGTTCCATGGTCAAAAGCGGCGAACAGCTCAAGTTCAATACACACCCGATCGTCGACAAACACTCAATCGGCGGCGTTCCCGGAAATAAGATTACCCTCCTTGTCGTCCCGATCATCGCCGCCGCAGGCCTTAAGATACCCAAGACAAGCTCGCGGGCAATCACGGGCGCCGGCGGCACTGCCGACCTGATGGAAGCACTTGCGCCGGTGGAGTTCAAAGCCGCCGATATCGAGCGTATGACCGAGAAGGTCGGCGGCGTCATTGTCTGGGGCGGCGCCACGAACATTGCACCCGCCGATGACAAAATAATCGTCCACGAATTCCCCCTTAAGATAGACGCACGCGGAATCATGATGGCCAGCGTCATGGCAAAGAAGATCGCCTGCGGAGCCGAGATCGTTGTCATCGACATACCCGTCGGTGCCGATGCAAAAGTAAAGGACATGGAAGATGCCAGAAGACTTGCCCGCCAGTTCATAGAACTGGGAGAGCGCTTCAAGGTAAAGGTAGAATGCGCCATCACCTTCGGAGACACCCCCATCGGACGTTCTATCGGCGTAAATCTCGAGGTAAGAGAGGCACTGCGGGCGCTTGAGGGTAATGTCGAGCAGAACCCCTTCACCCAGAAGAGCCTTACGATGGCAGGAATTGCCTTCGAGATGGCGGGCAGAGTCGAGAAGGGTGAGGGCTACAGGTTCGCCGAAGAAATCCTCAACAGCGGCAAAGCGCTCGCCAAGATGAAAGAGATAATCGCGATTCAGGGCGGCAACCCGAACGTGACCTCAAATGACATTCTGCCCGGAAAATACTCCTTCAATGTGAATGCAAAAGAGAGCGGATACATAGTCGGAATCAAGAACCGTGCGCTTATAACGATTGCCAGAACCGCGGGTGCGCCTGCGGACAAAGGTGCGGGCATATACATCCATAAACTCCTCGGCGAGAGAGTCGAGAAGGGCGAGACAATCTATACAATCTACGCCGATAAAGAATGGCGTCTGGGAAAAGCACTTGCCGAGGCAAGAAAATACATGCCGGTCGCCGTTGAGGGAATGCTCCTTGAGAGAATAACCTCCCTCAACTGATTTTTTCTGGTTATTTTTTCAGGTTTCATGCTCCTCTGAATCAATCAGTATTCTATCTCGTTGACCTTGCTGTTGAAAATCGTTCTCCTAACTCCCTCGACATCGTAGGGGCGATCCACAATCTCGTTCCAGACCTCGATATTCTTCTGATAATACTCGAAATATTTGTTGTATTCGTCAACGCGGTTCTTATACCTCTGATATGCCGTATCGTATTCGAGCTGCGTCGAGTAATACTGCTTGTAATTTATCAGTTTGTATTTTTGGTCTTCAAGCTCGTCATACCAGCTGTCGAGCGTCCTCTTGAAGAAATCAATCCTCTTTTCAATCTTCTTTTTGCTGTCGATGATATATGCGACGTAGTTATACTTGGTATAGGGCATGCCGCCGTCCGAGAGCGGTATTACGAGAACGTCGGTATTTGCGAAGGCATCCGGGTAAAGTCCGATGTAATACGGCGTCGTCGCCTCGATATAGAGGTATTTTCTGCCGTCATCGGCACTGTACGTCGTGAAACTTACATCACCCTGCGGGACAATCTTGATTCCGCAGACGGCATGACCCAATTTCGGGAAGAGAAGAAGTGCGGTGTCGTAGCCGCTCTTCTCCAGAAGTCCCATGAGGAGCATGCTTTTCTCATCGCAGTCCCCCATCCCGTCATAGATGACCTCGACGGGGAAGCGGGTATTGCCCTCGGGCGAGTTATAGGGTATCTGCTGGACGAAGTTAACCAGATACTCCAGATATTCCTCGTCGCTCAGGCGTTCCGTGATCTTTATGTAACGGAGCTGTTTTATGAGAGCGTCGAAGAAATCGCTGTTTTCCATGCCTTCGAAATACGATCTGTAGAACTTATACTGGACTTCGGGTGACTCCTTCGCAATCTTTCTGCCCAGACTTTTGTCGGCATTGCGTGCGCCCCTGAGCAGTGCCATATCGACATCAAAATCGATCGTGAACTTGGTATTCTCGAATTTCGTGGTGAAAGTCCTGCGCACGGTCTGACCTTCATAAGCGGCGTCGGGAACAAGCACGGGATAGACCTTTGTGTCCGCCGCAATATCGGCACCGCCTGCATATGCATTGTTTCCCGTATCGGCGCCCGTTCCCGTGCCGTCACCCGCAGACGACTGCGCGGTTCCCGCAGATCCCGAATTTACAGTACTTCCCGAACTTACGGTTGCTTCGGGGACCGTATTGTCGGGATTGCCCGCGCTGTTGTCGCCGATATCCCCGATGCCGCCGTTGCCGCTGTCGCCGTTATTGCCGTTTACGCATCCGCAGGCAAAAATGCAGGCGGTCAGAAGAATAAAACCGAGGATTGCCAGAGATATTTTCGAAGATCTTGCGGGAGCCATTCTGTATTTAAGGATGGATCTTTCTGTTATAGAATTTTTGCGCAGGAAATACTGCGGTAAGTTGCCGCCGCAGTGCTTTATTTATATGGATACAGGTCAAGAATATGTTATGTCAGTCGCAGATACCGCCGAAAAAATACGAAATATGGAAATTCGCGGCGCCGGAAAAATCGCCCGTTCCGCCGCGGGGGCACTCTCGGAATACTCCGCAGAGATTGCCGCCCGAAACATGCCGCTGAATGAATATCTGCAGAGCATGCACAAAGCCGCGGATATACTGAAAGGCACGCGCCCGACGGCGGTCTCGCTTCCCAATGCCGTCAATATCACACTTCGCGGCATCGACTCCGCGACAGTCACGGACACGGCGGATGCCGACAGGCTCCTTCAGAAGAACGCCTCGGAATTCATCGAAAGCTCAAAGCTTGCCCTGCAGAACATCGCGGAGATCGGCGCACGCTACATCAGGGACGGCGATACGGTAATGACGCACTGCAACTCGAATGCCGCCATCTCCTGTATGCTCAAAGCCCATGAGCAGGGCAAGGACTTCGAGGTCTTTGCCACCGAGGTCAGACCGCGAAATCAGGGTTATCTTACAATAAAAACGCTCTCCGATGCCGGAATAAAGACAAACTTCATAGTCGATTCCGCGGTGCGATACTTCATGAAGAAGGTCTCTCTCGTAATCACGGGCTGCGATGCCGTGACGGTCAACGGTGCCGTTATCAACAAGATAGGAACATCCCAGATAGCTCTCTGCGCACAGGAGGCACGCGTTCCTTTCATCGTCGTCGGCGAGACCTACAAGTTCGCTCCGAAGACCGTCATGGGCGGGCATATCGATATCGAAGAGCGCGATGCCTCCGAGATAATGCCGGCGGAGAAAGCAGCCCTGCTCAAAAACGTCACCATACGCAATCCCGCCTTTGACGTCACGCCCGCGGAGTATGTCGATTATATCATCACGGAGAAGGGCGCTATTCCCCCCGCCATGGCATATCTCGTCATACGCGAATATCTGGGCTGGGAGATCGGCGAATTTGACACGATACGGAACGGCAAAAACGATTCGTAAAACGATGAACAGCGATATTTTAGGAGTATGCCGGAGTTTGAGTATGTCTGAGTATTTTATCGGCGACGTTGTCCTTGCACCCGTTTATCTCGGTGCCGGCAGCGAGCTGAAAGTCCGCCCCGCCGTCGTAATGGGTGACTGCGGCAGGGATATGGTGAAAATCTGCCCGATTACAAGCCGCACTCCGCGTGAGGGTCCCGTAATCACCGTAGAACTCGATGACTTCGAGAAAGGGGGCTTGAGTCTCTTCGAGGAGAGCTATCTGATAGTCTCCGGAATTTTCACCGTGCGCAAGACCGAGATCGTCGGCAAGAAGGGCAAACTCACCGGCGATAAGATAGCGGAGATTCGCAGCGCCTTGAAAAAACTGTAAAACGTTAAAACCGCTAAATCAGGTAAACCGAATACATCGGATAAAACCGATACAAAAGAGTATTTCTTAAAAAATATTGATGCCTTTTTTAACGACAGTATTGTGATTATTCTTGTGACTATTCTTGTGATTATTCGGAATCGGGAATGTAAAACGCCGAGCTGTCCATCTCGAGTTCTTCGACGATGCTCTCCACATAGGAGATGCCGTGCCTGTTCAGACGCCATTTCATGCCCGACATTGTGGATTCGTCGATAAGGTAGTTCTTCTCGGTAAGTTCCTCGACACCCGACATAATCTCGTTCTTCGGAATCGAGCATTTATGCTCTATATCCTGTCTCAGAACGCTCTTTCTTCCTTCATCGCCCATGAAGTAAAGTGCCATCACAATCTTGTCCTGCCTTTTCTTCTCAGGGGGGACATTCTTCTTCCCGAAATGCCTGTCGTAATGTTCAAAGGCCGATTTTGCTGTCTTAATTACCAAAACAATCACCTTGGGGTACAACTACCCGCCATAGCGCATATCACTTATTATTTTTAATCATTAGATAATATGACTTTGCAAATTTTACCCTCATTCGCGGTCTGCGCATCTTCCGTACGGGCTCACTCGGGTATCTGCATGAACTTGGGATAGGTGATATTCCATCTGATGGCGGCGACGCGGATGACGAAGACCGTAAGTATTCCTATGCCCGCATTTATGAGTCCGAGTTGCGGGACGAAAATCAGCAGAGTCACATAGACGATGCCGCCGGTGAATATCGGCGTTGCATACATCTCTTTCTTGAGAAGCAGATTCGGACGATCCGCTAGGACATCTCGGATGATACTTCCGGCGATACCCGTGATAAGCCCCATTGTGACCGCAACCTCGGCGCCGTATCCGAGCGCGAGTGTCTTGTCTATGGCTTCGACGTTGAAGAGCGCAACTCCGAGAGCATCGAAGTGCAGCAGAGGCTTATACGTCTTCCAGAACTGTTCCTGAAGGTAAAATGCCGCGATTGCCGCAATTATCGCAATATAGACATATGAAAAGTTTTCAACCCAGAATACGGGCGCATCGAGTATGATGTCACGTATGGTTCCGCCTCCGAAAGCCGTGATAAGCGCCAGAACAACGATGCCGAAGAGATCCATGCCTTTCTTTGCGCCCGCAAGCACACCCGTTACGGCAAATACGGCTATACCTATCGAATTTATTATGAAATCGGCAGGGAGCGATGTCTCAATGGAAGTCAGCATTTTATCACGGTTTCGGTATCGATTTTAGTCACGAATATATTCACAATTTTTGAGGATGATAGAATATTATTCCCTCAAATTTTTAATTTTTGCAATATTAAACCCTATCACATTTCCCAAATTATGGGGCGGGCGGGGAAAGTAGTCCCGTATGACTTTAGGTGGACAGTAGTCCCGGATGAAATTGACGGAAAGTAGTATCAGATGAAATTGGATAGACAGCAATAAATGGTGAAAATAATAGGACAGATATTGACGATGGAGTCATATTTACGCCATATCAGCAAAATACCCGATTTTCAGATAAACTCCTTCTTCAGCATGTAAAGACCGAGGGCAAGCGCGATACCCAGAGAGATGAGGAAAAGGGCAACGGTCATCATCGGGCTTTCCTGAAACGGAAGCGGGACGTTCATGCCGAAGAAACTTGCAATCATCGTCGGAATCGAGAGGATAATCGTCACGGAAGCGAGGATCTTCATTATCCTGTTCATATTGTTGTTGATGATTGAGGCAAAAGCATCCATCATGCCGGAAAGGATATTCGAATAGATGTTTGCCATCTCGATAGCCTGTTTGTTCTCGATAATGACGTCTTCGAGCAGGTCGGCATCATCCTCGTACATCTTTATCTGCCTGAATTTCATTATCTTCTCGAGAACGACCTCGTTTGCCTTGAGCGAGGTTGAGAAATAGACCAGACTCTTCTCGATGCCGAGGAGCTCAATCAGCTCCTTGTTCTTCATCGATTTGTGGAGCGAGTCCTCGACCGCGTTGGTCTTTCTGTCGATTGAGCGAAGATAGCGCAGGAAATACTGTGAATTCTTGTAGAGCACCTGAAGCAGAAACCGCGTGCGTTTGAGGGTGTTGCATCCCGCGATTCTGCCGTTTCTGAAATCGTCGATGACGACGTTATCCCGCAGGCATACGGTCACGATATAGTCCTCGTTTATGAGAATGCCCAGCGGAATTGTGGAATAGATTTTGTCGTCGCCGTCGGCGATGATCTCGGGAAGGTCGATTAGGATAAGAGTATTGCCGTTATCGGACTCGATACGCGGGCTTTCCTCTTCATCGAGAGCGGCTTTGAGGTATTCCGCCGGAAATCCGGTAACCTCCGAGATTTCCGCGAGTTCGTCCTCGTTTGGCGAACTCATGTTAATCCATGCGCCTTTCTCCGCACTGCCGCATAACTGTAAAGTGTCGGACGTGCCGTTCTTCCGTGTTGTATATATCTCCATCATTTGAGTCACACTTACGGATAACTGATATCCTGTCTATAAGCACTTAAAGATATTATTTCTGCCGCAATACGCTTTCACGGGCGGAAATACCCGACGGACCGTTTCCCGTGCACCCGCACCTGCACACGCGGATATCCCAACCGATATATAATGCCGTTGATGAGAATTATATATATTTCATTAAAACAAACAAGTACAGACTGGAGTTGGGATTTCTGGTAGAAGCAAAAAAAGGTAAACCACAGGAGGAAGAAGAGGAGGATGTCATAGTCCGCGTCCGACTTCCTAACAAAAAGAACAGAGAGCAGTTTGCGACCGCTGATTTGATGCTCGGCGCCAATCACATCCGTGTGAGGAGCTATGACGGAGTTACCCGTGTGGGCAGAATCAAGGGTAAGATCAAGAAAAGAGTCTGGATTCGCGAAGGTGATGTCCTCGTTGTCGTTCCGTGGGACTTCCAGGATGACAAGTGTGACATTATTTACAGATATACCAAGCCGCAGGTCGAGTGGCTTATGAAGAACAACTACCTGTAAATCTCCAAAATATTCTTTTTTCAGACGTTTCTTTTCACATTCATTCGGACATTAGTTGCACGATATCTCTTTCGTTACACGAGATGCCATTTCGAGATGTCATTCGTTGCGTGTGTGTAATTCGTTAGTGATTTGTTTGCGCTTCGCCTGCGCAGATACATCTCCGAAAAAAGTGATTAATGATAATCAGTAATAACCGATTGGCAATACAGGATCGGTAATACCCGATAATATCGCTGCAAAAAGGTGATTTAAGCTTCTTCGGTTCCGCAACCGCCGTCGGTCCGGATCATACCGCAGATTTTGCATATTCTTTTGTTGACGCTTACCTCGGCGCCGGAATTGAGGTCGTCGGCGATGTGCCTGATCTCTTCCTTGATGTCGTCGTCGAACTCTATCCTGTATCCACGCTTCTTCGAGCGGTATTGGGATACGGCGGATGGCGCTATGTCAAGCATCCTCGCTATCTCGAGATTGCTCACTCCCATATTTCCGAGTTCGGTCGCAATCGATGCTCTTATTGCCGGAATTACATCCCAGACTATCTGTTGACACGGTAACTGCATGATTATCACAATCTATTTATCATTATGAATCGTATGATCAATATTCACAATTGTGAATAGTTATTTGTGCGTATAATATTTAGATATTATGCTACAGGGAATGATTCGGAAGATGAAGATAAAGATAAAATTCTTTGCAAGATTCACGGAGATCTTCGGCAAAGAGGCAATATTCGAATACGAAGGCAAAGAGACCAACAGCCTGAAGGACGCGGTCGGCACTTTCTGCCGCCGCTATCCCGAAAAATACGGCGAGGTATTCACGCAGGACGGCGAATTTCAGGACTACGTGCTCATTATGCACAACCTCGCAAGGATTGACCGCAATGATGCGGGCGGGGTAAAACTCGCCGACGGCGACGAGATAGCCATATATCCGCCGGTTGCGGGGGGATAAGATGCCTGTCAGAATCATAAAGGAAGACGTCGATATCGCAAAGCTGATTGAAGAGAGCAAGAAGGAGAGCATGGGCGCGATTGTGGTCTTCGACGGCATTGTCCGCAACGACGGAATCGACAAAATAGAACTCTCCGCATACATCGAGGGCGCAACAAAGGAGATAGAGGAGATTGTCGCCGATGCGCAAAAGAAGTATAACCTGCTGAGCGTCGAGGTAATTCACAGAATCGGCGTCCTCGAAGTCGGCGAGAATATCCTTATCATCGTAATCGGCGCCGGACACCGCAAAGAGGCATTCGGCGGCTGCGAATACATACTCGAAGAGATAAAGACACGTGCGCCCATATGGAAGAAAGAACACCTCAAAAACGGCTCACGCTGGGTTGAACAATAATCTGAAAAAAATATTTTTTTATTTTTTTATTCTTTTATTCTTGTATTTTTGTATTCTTTTTGACTCGTGATTTTATTTGGATTCGTGACAGTGCTTCTTGCCGGGTTTCTCTTCCCAGGGCTCGAGACCCTGTTTAACGCGGTAGTCATTGATTGCCCTGTGAATCGCATCCTCGGCAAGCACCGAGCAGTGAACCTTCTGCGGCGGCAGCCCGTCCAGTGCCTGCGCAACCGCCTTGTTCGAGAGCTCCCACGCTTCTTCGAGGGTCTTGCCCATTATCATCTCGGTCGCCATGCTGCTGGACGCAATTGCCGCTCCGCAGCCGAAGGTCTGAAACTTGACATCCGCTATCCTGTTGTCCGCGACCTTGATGTATATCTTCATGATATCGCCGCACTGCGGATTTCCTTCCACGCCGATGCCGTCGGGGTTCTCCAGTGTGCCCTGATTTCGCGGGTTCTCAAAGTGATCCATTACTTTCTCGCTGTAATCCATGTTTTTCCTCCTTGTGAAACTGTTATGTTTTATTTCTTCAATATTTCCTCAGCTCATCCGGTGTCAGCGGGGACATGTTTCTGAGTTTCTGAACGATATCCTTAACCGCGTCTATCACGAAATCAACATCCTCCTCCGTGTTCATCTCGCCGAGCGTAAGCCTCAGAGAGCCGTGAACGACCTCGTGCGGAATGCCGCAGGCGGTCAGAACATGCGAAGGTTCAAGCGATGCCGAGTTACAGGCGCTTCCCGTGGATGCACAGATTCCTCTTCTGTTGAGCATGAGCAGGATGGACTCGCCTTCGATGTATTCGAAGATGACATTGACGTTATTGGGCAGGCGCTTTGTCGGATGACCGTTCAGACGCGACTTGGGTATCGTCAGAAGACCGTCTACAAGGCGTTTTCTGAGAGCGTCAAGCCTCTTCGTGGTCGCATCCATCTCCTTTACCGAAAGCTCGAGTGCAAGTCCGATACCCACAATGCCCGCGACATTCTCCGTGCCCGCACGTCTCTTTCTCTCCTGATCGCCGCCGTGCATGAGCGAATCGAGCTTGACCCTCTTTCCGATATAGAGAACACCCGTTCCTTTGGGTCCGTTGAACTTGTGCCCCGAGATTGAGAGCATATCGATGTTCATTGCCCTGACATCTATCGGGACATGTCCTGCCGCCTGAACGGCGTCGGTGTGGAAAAGTACGTTGTGTTCGCGGGCAATCTTACCAATCTCGGCAATCGGCTGAATCGTGCCTATCTCATTGTTCGCGAACATTATCGTTATAAGAATTGTATCGGGGCGGATTGCGGCTTCGACATCTTTGGGGTTTACCATGCCGAATTCGTCGACGGGCAGGTAAGTGACCTCAAAACCCTGCTTCTCGAGCCAGTGACACGTGTAAAGAACGGCATGATGCTCGATGGCGCTCGTGATGATGTGCTTACCCCTGTCGCGGTTGGCAAACGCCGTTCCCTTGATTGCCCAGTTGTCCGATTCCGTGCCGCAGCTCGTGAAATAGATCTCCTTGTCTTCGGCATTCAGCGCACGTGCAACGCGGCTTCTCGCGAGTGCGACGGCCTCGCGGTTAGTCTTCGCGATATCATACAATGAGGACGGATTTCCGAAATTCTCCCTCATATAGGGTATCATTGCGTCCACAACCTCCTGTCGCATGGGCGTCGTGGCTGCATTGTCCATGTATATTAAGTGACTCTCTGTCATTGTGTACTCCAAATTCTGTTATATTCGAATAAGATTATTCCTATTATACGGATTTGTGATTGCGTTTTAATGGTTAACGATTTTGCGATATGCGATATGTGATTTTGCGATACGGCGATTTTAACGATATAACGGTTAACGAATTGTCTACTTACATCTTCTCCCGTGCAGGATTCTCCTATGCAAGTTCTTCTTTCTTCAGCGGACTGCGGCAGTACGGGCAGTGACAGTTGAAGTCCGAAGTCTTGTTTGTCTTTGGACATATCGTCATGGAAAGGTCGGCAAGCGGATGACCTTTGCTCTTCATCTCGAACTCCTTGTACCAGCCGAACGCCGCTCTTTTTACCTCAAGCCCTTCATCCTTCAGTGCCGCTTCAAGACCTTTGAGGATCTCGAGGGAGCGGTCCGGCGATGCAAGACCGCTGGAGAGATGCGCATACGGGTAGATCATGACCCTCCTGCACTTTATCTTGTCCAGACGCTTTAAAATGTTGTCAACCGCGCTCTTTACCACTTCTTCGGGACAGAACTCGTCGTTTAACTCGACACAGGTCATGAGAACGACGCCTTCCGTCATGCTGCCTTCCCTGCCGGCATCATCATCGAGCGGTTCGGCGAACTTCGTCCGGCTTACCGCACGATATTTCATGCTGTCGACATGAATCGATACTATTCTCAATTCAGACTACCCTCTTTCACTTTGAATCTTATGTGTGAATCACAATTGTGAATAATAGTATTTAACAATTGTGAACTTTAATATATCGATCCACGCGATCCCGCACCCGCCCGAACCGGCGCCGTGCGGTCACATATCTTCGACGGTAATCGTGTAAGTCCTGACAACAAGGCGACCTACATTCCCGAATACGTATTTTGTGCCCGATTTTGTGAAACCGCCGCCGCTGATACCTCCCGCGATGCCGCCAGTGAGGTAGTTCTCCCAGCCTTTCGAGAGATCGTTATCGCGGTCGGGAATGTATTCCAGAACTATTGTCTGTGCTCCGAGCGGCGCATGTCCGCCCTCTGCCGTCATGTAATTCTCGTCCACGGTCGCGGGCGCGGTCGTCATGCCGAGACGGATATCACGGATGCCCCCCGACGAATAACGCCGCTCGCCTTCCAGTTTTGTCATTATGATGACGAGGGTGCCGCAGGTTTCGCCGTCGAAGGTATCGAAATACCACCGCGGTTCTGCCGTCATGACCGAGCCTGCCGCGCCTTTTTCCCTCTTCAGAACGGCGCCGTTCTCAAGCGAGAATACGGCAGTCCCCGCACCCGTCACGGCGTTTTGGCTGCAGCGCAGTTCCCCCGTGCCGAAATCGCGGGTCACGACACCTCCCGAGGCCAGCGGATACTCCAGCACGAACTTATCCGCGGAATCCGCCGCAGGGATGAGTTCAAGGCTTCCGCCGGCGATTCGGACGGTTGTCTCGCGATACGGCACATTGCCGAAGGTCAGCGCCCCGATATCGTTGCGAAGCGTGACCAGGGTCTGCTCCGCGGAGTGCTCATCCGCATGAATCTGCGACTGGAGAAGGATCGGATAGGCACAGACGGTTATCATCGCAATTCCGATTACCGTAATCATGAAAATAAGAATATAGCCTATCGCTTCAGATACGGCATCTTCGCCCGTATTGCCCGTGATGCCAGTGCTCTTTACGGTCCGCAGACAGGCATTTTTCGACTCAGTTCTTTGCAACATATCCGCGATCATCTCCCTCCCGAATCGTATTCGAGAGTATACCCGTAGCCCGTGAAATTTCCTTTGAGAACGCCGTCCCCGATTCCGCCTGCGGGCACAAAACAGGTCACGCGCCCGTCGCCGACCGCAATCATGCGCAGATCACCGCTTCCGGAGATCTCTGGAGAGAGGCTGACATTAAAGCCCTTTCCCGCAATTTCCCGCGGGATATCCAATCGCGTGACAATTCTTCCCGATTCGGGTGCGAGCATCTCCATATCGACCATTCTCGTGCTCAATCTCTCGCCCGCATCGAGATATGAATTATATCTCAGCGTATCCGAAGGTCCTTCAATAAACAGATGATTTACGGTCAGAACCGTAATTATCAGCATAACCATCAGTATGCCGGTGATGAGGACGTATTCAACGGCGGTGATGACCGCCTCTTCGTTCTCAAAGCTTCTTCGGCAGGAGGTATGTCCCGTCATATTCCGTAACTCCGTTGTTGTAATGCACGGTCAATTCCGCGTAACCGTATTCCGCATCCGCATATCCGACGTATGTGAGGTTTGCTTCAACGACCGCGTTGTCCCTTGCGAGCGCAAGTTTTCGTATTGCATCCAGTTTTGCCTCAAAATCGGATTCGGATTCCGATTTGACCGCGGCATCGGTCAGCTCCGCCCGAATATCCCGGATCTGACTCTTGGGAAACTCCGTGACCGAATCCGAGGGAGTCTGACCCGCGGCAACAGAAAGGTTGAGCAGGATTGCCAGAAAGATTATCGCAAAACTTACGACAAAACCCATAAGAAGTATCCACTCGGCGTTATCGTCCGATATCTTCGTCTTTGACCTCATTTAATCTCTCCATATCATAACTTCAAGTCTGACGACGGTATCCGAAGAACTCTGCCCTATAAGTCCCCAGTCCTCCGCCGCGACATACCTTGCACAGCATACCGACGGGTTTCTGCACGGGTTGTCGCCAAAGTTTGCGAAAGGCAGGCGTATTACCTCTCCCGAGTCGTCAACGCAGTATATCGCCGCGGAATAACGCAGTGTGTCCAAGTTTATCGTCGCCCCCGTGCTCATTCTCAGGTAATTCATGAAAGTGGCATTGAACGCGGCACATGCCTGCGAATTTGCGACAGGACCGCGATTCGGGCTCGCATTATACACGACGGACTCCAGATACCCCTTGCCCCCGTTGCCGTCGGGCAGATCCATCATATACAGGATATCATCTCCAATCTGCTTGAGCTGCATCTCGGATACGTGCATATCGGCGTTTGTATGCGGAATCACCGTCCCCAAAGCCAGATATGCGGCAGTGATCATGATTGCCGCCGCAATCAGACCTTCCATGGCGAAGAGCTGACCGCATTCGCGGTCGTAAGCAGGAATACCCGCAGAAACGCCCGCAGAAATTTCGTTGCGGACGCCGTTTACCATATACAGACCTCCAGAACGCCGTCGGTCAGATGCGGCGGAACCAGATACGGCGAGTCATAACCGTAATCGGTCTCGCCCTGAATGAAACGGTATTCGCCGTCCGTGATACAGGTATACCGCATCTCAAACAGAATCTCGAGTTTTGAGTCGGGATTCGGGAAATACATCGCGTTCGGGAAGAGTACGAACTCCAAAACATCCGCATCCTTTATAGGTATCTCAGTGCCGTTTTCAACCGGAACGCCGTCAACCTTGCAGATATACGGCGGGTATGACGGATATGACGAATATGCGGAGCCTTTTACGCCGTAATCGTAATCCGCCGCCGTTATCGGATCGCCGTCTTTCAAAAGCTCGACGCTCCCGATTACCGCCGAAGATATCCCGTCCTGAGCGCCCAGAACCGTGTTTATGCCTCCGATCACGATAAACGCCCTCTCCGTCTTCGGATCAATCCTGTATGCCGGCGGGACCGACCTGTCGGAGAGATTCGCATAGGACAGGATGAACGAGGTTGTGTTCCCGCAGATGTATTCGTCCGCACCCTCGGGCAGTTTTATGTTCACGCCGTCGCGGGTGAGATTTTCGGCGGGCACAACCAGCCTGCCCGCACCCTTTACCTTCACATATCGTTTGGAAAACCCGTACATGCCGTCCGGAACGCGGTCGCCGATATACAAAGTCTCTTTGCCGTCCTCTTTGAACGAGATATTGAAGCTGCGCGGGCGCTCTCCGAACATCAGTTTCCCGCGATATTCATCGGCGGTCAGGTTGAAATACGCGGGAACGTTAAAGAACCGCTCTGTCTTTTCGGGCGAGAGGATATTCGGGGTCTCCTTTGAGACGGCAAGACCGAATCTTACGATGTTTTCGGGGCGCATCGGGGGCTGCTGCTCCCACGGTATGCCGTTTAAAGAGATACCCGAATCTTCGGCAAGGATTACGCCGGTCCTGTATGCCGTCATGTCGCGGCCGGAGTCCGCGGATGAACTCTGGATATTGACGTAAACTCCCGGCAGCATGCTGATTACGACTATGAATGCCGCCAGAAAAACTGTAAACCCCACGATAAAATCAAGAGAGATCAGACCCGAATCATCCTTAATCATATCGGAAATGTCTGACCCCTCTTTTTCTGTCGTTTATTGAAATAAAAGAATTATTGAATTGATGATTCTATTTATGATTTTATTGATGATCTGTATAGATCTCCGTCACTCAAGCGTGTGAATCACAAGTCCCGAGAGAACCTTAGGCTCGAACCATGTGGACTTCGGCGGCATTATCTCGCCGCGGTCGGCAACATCGAGGACGGTTCCGACGCTTACGGGCTGAATCGAGAATGCGGCAATGTATTCGCCCGCGTCCACGAGTCTTTCGAGCTCGGATATCGGATATGAACCGCCCATGAAATCAAGCCTCTTATCGCCGCGCGGGTCTTTTATTCCGAGCATGCCGTCAAGAACTCTCTCCTGAAGATCCGAGACGTCAAGCGACTCGATAATCTTCTCCGGCGCCTTTACGGGCGCGGTCAGCTCATACCACCTGCCGCCGATATACATGTGGAAGATGTGAAGCGGCTTACCTGCGGTCTGCACGGTCTTGGGAACTATACGCGACTTTGTCCTGTCGGGGTTGTCATACGGCGTCACGGTATACCTTTCTTTGAGGGCGGCGATGAAGGATTCCTCGCTGTATTCTCCCAGATCCGCGAGCAGGCGCGAGTATCCGTGAATTCTTACGGTGTCCTCAGCGAAGATTACCGCCATGAAACGTTCGGACTCTTCCGTGTCCCGGCCCTCTTTTCTGCGCCTCTGTGCCACGTTCACCGAGGATTTTGCCCTGTGGTGGCCGTCGGCGATATAGAGAGTGTCTATGCCCTTAAAGGTCTCAATGATTTTTCCGATCACTTTCTCGTCGCTGATCCTGAAGATCTCGTGCTTTACGCCGGTATCCCCCGATGCAGTGCCGTCGGCATCCTTTCCCTCGATAAGAGAACAGATGTATTCGGAGATTTTGTCGATATTGCGGTAGAGAAGGATGACAAGCCCTGTATTTGCGTTTGTAACATCGATATGGTTTGTTCTGTCCTCCTCCTTATCGTAGCGGGTGAGTTCGTGACGGCGGATTTTGTTCTCCTCGTAGTCCTTTACCGAGACGTCGGCGACAAAACCCGTATAGACGGCATGACCGTAATCCGCACGGTATACGTATATCGAGGGTTTGTCATCGCGGACGAAGACACCCGAATTAATCATCTCTTCAAAGGTTTTTTTCGCGGCGGCGTAGACCTTCGGGTCTTTCGGGTCGACATCGGGCATAATAGAGTCGGGTCTCGTGACTCTCATGAACGACTGCGGGTGCTTTTCAATGCATTCGCGGGCTTCTTTTGCGGTCACAACGTCGTAAGGGACGCATGCGACTGCCTCTGCTTTCTCTTTTATCGGACGGAGTGCGGGAAAACTGTATATGTCTACCATTGTCTCACCATATCTTCTCAGGAATCTCACGGATATTCTCGCCTGAGATTTATGTGATATTTATTTCTCATTACGACTAATATGCATATCCGAGTTCGCCTGCCGCGGCAGGCTTCGGAGATATTCGGCGGGCTTGAGAACGGTGTCAGACGGTATCATAATAAGACGGGTCGAGATGAAGGATATTCCGACAATAGCGGCGATGGAAAAGGAGTATTTCAAAAACCCGTGGGACGAGAAGGGCTTCATGGACGCACTCTTCTATTATCCGGGGACATTCTTTGCCGCCGATCTCTGCGGACAGATTGTCGGTTTCGTCTGCGCCGGCATCGAGGACGGCGGCAGTACAATCTACGGCCATATCATGAATATCGCGGTTGCGCCCGAGTTCCGCGGGAGAGGGATAGGAGGGCGTCTGATTCAGCGTGTGGAATACGAATGCGCCGTCCTCGGTGCCGGAGGTCTGCAACTGGAGGTAAGAGTCTCGAATATCACGGCACAGCGCATCTATCAGAAAATGGGCTTCTCGCAGGTCTTTCTCATCGGCGGCTACTACCCCGACGGCGAAGATGCGATTATAATGCTGAAAAGTTTTGATTATTGCGAATGAGTTTTTGACTCATTGACGCATTATTGACTGTTTTATCGGTTTTGACGCCTTGCGCCTGTTTTTAATTTTTTAGTATTTTAGATTTGTAGATTTTTAGATTTTTATTTGTTATTTTTTGAATTATCTGCCGAGCGTCTTGTGTGCGCGTGCGAGGTGACCCGCGCCGAGAGCTCCTATAAGCGAGAGTTCGCCGGCAAGAAC
Source organism: Methanomicrobium sp. (assembly GCA_017412625.1). Classification (GTDB taxonomy): domain Archaea; phylum Halobacteriota; class Methanomicrobia; order Methanomicrobiales; family Methanomicrobiaceae; genus Methanomicrobium. The sequence goes on along the minus strand of JAFPWZ010000017.1, from coordinate 2,910 downwards.
AGCGGATGCGATTATCTCGGCAAGCTTCTTCGAGTTATCGCCCGACTTCTCTCCGCCGCCCGCACAGCCGAGGAGGGAGAGGCATTCGTGCTGGGTATCCAGACCCGTTCCGCCGCCTATTGTTCCGACCTGAAGTGACGGGAGCGTAACCGAGACATAGACGCCGCCTTCGACCAGATCTACGGTCGTGATTGTATTCGAGCCTTCGACGACATGAGCGGGGTCCTGACCGCATGCGAGGAACATGGCGGCGATGACGTTTGCAGCATGGGCATTGAATCCCAGTGCGCCCGCACGTGCCGAGCCCGTGAGATTCTTGCGGTTGTTTACCTCCATCATCGTCTTCGCATCCGTCTTGAATATGTCCCTTACCATATCGTCGGAGAGGAAAACGCCCGCGGCAACGGTCTTTCCGCGTCCCATGACAAGGTTTACGGCCGCGGGTTTCTTGTCGCAGCAGAGATTGCCCGAGAGGGCGACGAGGACGGCGCCGGTCTTTTCCGCGATTACCTCCGCTATCTTCTCGGAGGCTATGGTCACCATGTTCATGCCCATGGCATCGCCTGTGGAGAACTCAATCCTTGTGTATACGCTTGTTCCGACTATGAAACAGGTGATATCGGTGAGCTTTCCGTGCGAAGTCGTCGACTCGGCAACGGCTTTGAGCTCATCGCGGTGCGACTCCACCCAGCGGATTATATCCATGGCGTGTGCAACGGACTTTGCCGCAAATACGGGCGCTCTTGTCATGCCGTCGCGCTGAATCCTCACATCGGCGCCGCCCGCCTTTGTTATCGCCTTGCAGCCGCGGTTGATTGAGGCGATGAGTGCGCCCTCCGTCGTTGCAAGCGGGATATAGAATTCGCCGTTTGCGTATTCGCCGTTGACCTTCAGTTTTCCCGCGACTCCGAGGGGTATCTGAACCGCACCAATCATATTCTCGCAGTTCTTCCTTGCCGCCCTCTCCGTCGACATGGAGTAGCTGCCCGCGGTCTTAAAGGAATTGCCGGTCTCCTCTTCGATAAATGCGCGTCTTATCGCGATTGCCCTGTCAGTGTCCTCAACCTCACTTTCAATGGCATGCATCTTCAGACTGCCGTCTCTGAGCCTCTCGATATACTCTTTCATTCTCTAACTATTTGTTCTATCAGATACTATATTATGACGGTTAAACGGTTTCATGACGGTCGGTCAGTGGGGAATTAAAGTTCCGAAATCAAAAGGCGAGAGTTTCAGGAGGTATCTTCTCGGAAGCGGCGAGTGGTGCCCCAATCTGAAACCCATAGCCGACGGCGATTTTCTGGTATTTCCGATAGTCTCGGATGAGATTACCTTACCCGATGAGTTGGGCTGCGATTACGATATCGGCAGATACGAGTTCGAGTCACGGGAACGCGGCCGCGAGCCCGCACGCCACGAGCTCATCGGCGGCATCGCAATCATGCAGGACGATGACAGGGAGGAAGCCGAATATCTCTTAAAGTCGCGGCCGTCCATCCATACCGTCCTTCACTGCGAGAGCCCCGTCTTCGGGGAATACAGGATAAAGAAATTCAAGGTCCTTGCGGGCAGGGACACGACCCGAACAAACTATATCGAATACAATAACCGTTTCACCATAGATCTTGCGGTCGCATACTTCTCCGCACGCCTCGCAAACGAGCGTCAGAGAATTCTGGGGCTGATGAAAGAGGGCGAGCGTGTTCTGGATATGTTCACGGGCGTGGGTCCCTTCCCGATTGCGCTCTCGAAGAAAGCCTCGGTCATATATGCGGGGGACATAAACCCGGGCGCAGTAGAACTGCTCTGCGAAAATCTGCGCATTAACCGCGCCGATAACGTAATACCCATGCTTGCCGATGCTCTTGACCTCGGGGGGTATCTTGCGCCGCATTCGTTTGACAGGATTATCATGAATCTGCCGATGACGTCAACGGCGTTTCTTAAGACGGCGTTCTCGCTTGCGAAGACCGGCGGCGTTATCCATTACTATACACTGCAGTCCGAAAAGGGCGAGATGCTCCCCGTTCTCCGCGGATTTACGTCGGGAAGGATAGACGAGAAGATTGTGCGGTCCTATTCGCCGACTCAGCACCATGCGGTCTACGACATTGTCTGCGAATGATTTTCGGAGTGTTCGAATTGAGTTTCAAAATGTAAAAGCGGCAATCTATTTATTGCAGGGGAAATCATTTTTATCTATGGCATCAGCAATTCTGGCAGTTATTCTGTCATTTTTCATACCCGGACTCGGTCAGTTCTATACCGGACAGTTTCTGAAAGCAGTCGGATTATTCGTTCTGACTATGTTTTTCGGGCATGCGTCATACACATTATATGTAACGGGCACATACCTGTCATATTCGTTGGGCAGAGGCTTTGCGTTTCTGGCATTTTTAATATACTTATTCCTGTGGGTATACGGCATGTATGACGCTTACTGTTCGGCAAAAAACAGATAAATTTTATTTTTAATCTGATTTGAGAACATTTTTATTATAATAAAATCATTTTTTTAGTTATGGCATCGGCAATTCTGGCAGTAATTCTGTCATTTTTCATACCCGGACTCGGTCAGTTCTATACGGGACAGTTTCTTAAGGCTGTATTTTTATTCGTCTTATGGGTAATATTCGGAGGTATAACACTGTTTTCAAGCGTCTCACTGCTCGTGGGTCTGCCGATAATCTCTCTGATACCGCTCGTAATATGCATATTCATCTGGCTTTACGGCATGTATGACGCATTCTGTGCGGCAAAAGGTCACTGAATTCTTAAAAACTAAAAAAAACTTTTTAGCGACGGAAAGCCGTAAAAACAACAGGACAACTTAACAATAAAACAGCATCACAGCAAAACAGCGGGCCCAAGGGGATTTGAACCCCCGACCACCTGATTAAAAGTCAGGCG
>JAFPWZ010000128.1 GCA_017412625.1 Methanomicrobium sp. | reverse complement strand
GTAATGCGGCGTCTTTCCGTCGCTGCCGTCTTCCACAAAGCCGCTTATCTGAAGTATTTTGGCGGCATTAAGGATGTATAACAGAGGCACGGCGAACTGACCGCCGTGCGTGTGCCCGGAGAGGACAATGTCGGCATCCCAGTCGGACGAGCACTCGAATTCGTGCACCATATAGACGGTAAAGCAGTCCTCGGTATCGGGGGAGATTTCGACCGCCTTCGGATCGGAAAGCCCTGCCCAGCCGTCGTCGAGACCGACGATTCTCAAGGGGATGCCGTCGATTGTAATTTCAGCTTTCTCATTGCGCAGAACGGTAATTCCCGCATCCTCAAGGACGGTTTTGAGGTTATCGGCAAGGGTGTAATTTGTGCTTTCGTCTTTTATCATGCTTATATCGTATCCGTCAACCGAGGTGTCCGCAAGCGTGGCAATCCGATACATCTTCTGCGGACCGGCAAGCCCTCCCGAGCCTGTCTGATAGTCGTGGTTGCCGAAGATTGTGTAAATGTGCGGGGCTTTCAGATTGTGCCAGACCTTCTGAAGCGAGAGATCCTCGTAGTATGTCGATACGAAATCGCCGCCGATGAGGACAACCGAGGGGTTAAGACTGTTGATATATTCGATTGATTTGTTGATATAATCGAGATTATAGTCCTTTAAGTGCGGGTCGGAGAAGTATACCATGTCGTTTGGGGCTCCGCTCATGTATATCGAGGTAACCGCAGGTCTCACAGCCTCGTCTGCCATGCAGATAAGGAGAAGGGCGACAATTATGACCGCGATGGCGCAGACTGCGGTTCTGTCCTTTAAGAAAGGCATCTCCGGGGAATCTTTCTCCGACATATGCTGATACGTTGTAATGCCGTAAAATTAAATCTGCTGATGTAAGATTTGCCGATCAATTATTTTTGAGCATAATAACAGTAAATTAACAGTAATATCGCAGTAAATTAGCAGTAATATCGCAGTAAATTAACAGTAAATCAGCAGTGAATCAGTAAAAATTAAAAAAGCAAAAAATAGGCGGATCTTTATGTAAGATCCGCGAGTTCGGCTTCGGTGGTGTCTATTGCCTCCGAGAGACCGTCGTTTGCAAGAGTTCCGGTCATTGACTCGGTCAAATCGCGGTCTTCCATGACGTCCTTGATGCGCTCGAGATACGGGTTGAGTGTCTCATCCTCTTCCTGCTCGATAACGTGACGGTATTCGCGAAGTGTCGACGGGCTGATTCCGAGTTCTTCACTGACCTCTTTCATTGTCTTTCCGGATTCAAGAAGACCTTCCATTGTCCCCCTCTCGAAAGGCATCTTGAAGTCAAGATCGCGGAAGAGCTTTAAGCGTACTCTTGCTCTTGCCACGGTCTTTGAGAGTTTTTCGTCGCCGAGTTCGCGTGCAATCTCGGTGTCGTTCTTGCCGTCGTAGTAACCGCAGACGAGGCAGGCGAGATCGCGCGGCTTTAACTTGGTCTTGAAGTGTCCCTGATCAAGAATCTCACGCATTATTAAGGAAACTTCGCGCTCTATGGCGTCCTTATCCCTGAGGGTTCCGTGAATCTTCTTCATCGGTTCTACAATCTCTGTTTTGCCTGAAATATCACTAAAGAGGTTTAACAGTTCCTTCTTGCGATCAGAAGAATTTGTCTTCTTTTTCTTCCTAACTGCTGCCATGATATTCACTCCGATTTGCCTTATCTACTACGTAAATCCATATATACTTTCCTATTTATGAATCCCGAAATTAACGTTTTATTAAGGTTTCGTAAAAAAAGGCGTAACAATATACAGTTTCGGGCGATCTTTTCCGATTCATATACAAAGATATTTATATTATAGAATCCTATAGTCAAAACTTCTTTTTTGTCTGACAGTTGTCATGCACATAATGGTTTTGCATATCTTTGGGGGTTTTGTATATCCGCGTGATGTGCCAAAAAAGGTAATGAAATTATATTCGGATTATTCCGTAAGTGACTTTCCGAGTTTCTCCGCTTCCTTAAGCTTATCCGGGCACTTTTGGATGGCATCCTTTTCCAGCAGGTTTCTTTCATATATGAGACCTTTGCTCTCCCATCCGAAGAATCCGCCGATTGCCGAGATATAAGCGCCAATCTTTTCCATATCCTCAGCTGGTCCCGTTCCGCAGGTGACAGCCACTGCCGTCTTTTTGCCGCCCGACAATCTCGGTGAGAAATCGGGGTTAAGCATGGCGTAGAGTCTGTCGATGAAGGTGTATGCCGGAGCGTTCATGCGTCCGAAATAGACGGGCATGCCGAATACGACGGCATCGGCGTCATTGACCTTCTTATAGAGGTCTGCCATGTCATCTTTTATTGAGCAGGTGTCTTTACCCGGAGATTTACAAAATCCGCATCCTTTACAGTTCTTTACCTCAAGGTCGCAGAATCTTACGAGTTCGGTTTCCGCACCCGCATCCTTTGCGCCCTTTAAAATGTGCTCGACAAGAGCCTGACTGTTTCCGTGTCTGTAACTGAATGAAATACCTAATACTTTCATAATAAACAATTCTCGGAGGAAAATATATACTTTTGCGAAATGTCAGCAAATTTCGGTTAACCCGTCACGGCGTGAATAATGCCTGTGATTTTTCAGCAGCAAGCCGCGGAAACAAATCCGTGAAACAGGGGGCAATTGAGATGCATTTATCGTGTAAAATCAAACGATTTAAACCAGTATTTTTGATGAATTTCGACCTGAATAACTAACCTTTTTTTAGTATCAGAACATATTTTAATATATTTCATATCGTTCGAGGTGCATCCGAATTGAGTTTCCGCGACTGGCTAATTCCACAGGATAATGTTTTTTTTGATCTGTTCGAAAAACACGCGGCAATAACACATAAAGCCGCCCTTCATCTCTGTTCAATGATTGAGCACTTTGATGACGTCAAAAACATGTGTCATCTCATGAAGTCATATGAGCATGAAGGTGATGTGGTATCTCACGAGATATATCAGCTTTTGAACAAGAGTTTTGTGACTCCCATAGAGCCGGATGAAATATCGCGGCTTGCAGCCAGTATGGATGATGTTTTGGACGCAATCGACGATGCATCCCGAAAAATGTTCTTTTATGATATCGGCGTTACCGACAATTACATGCTTGAGTCCGCAAAACTGATCATTCAGCAGACCGAGCAGATAGAAAAGGCGATTGCCGCGACAAGGGCAATGAATCAGCCGGCAATCGTTGACGAATGCTGTATCGAGATAAACCGTCTTGAAAATCTTGCCGACGATGTCCTTGCCGTTTCTCTTCAGGAGCTCTTCAAGACCACCGATGCCATCAGGATCGTCAAGATGAAGGATGTCTATGAGACTCTTGAGGAGACAACCGACAGATGCGAAGACGTTGCGAATATTCTCGGAGACATCGCGATAAAGCACTCGTAAACCAAACCAGTAAACTCATAAATCACCGATAAACAACAAATAAACCACGAAAGAGACTCAAAAATGGAAATGGTCATAATCGGACTCGGCATCTTCCTCGCCCTAATGTTCAACTTTGTCAACGGTCTCAATGATGCTGCCAATTCGATTGCCGCGGTTATTGCAACGAGAGCACTCTCGCCGATAAAGGCCATTGCGCTTGCATCGGTATGCTGTCTTATCGGTCCGCTTCTTTTCACAACGGCGATTGCCGAGACTATCGGAGAGAGTATTGTCAGTTCGTCGTTTCTGAGCATTCACCTTATATTCTCCGCGATGGTGGGCGCGGTTCTCTGGGTTTATCTGGCATCGCATTTCGGAATCCCCGTCTCCAGCAGCCATGCTCTTGTCGGCGGTCTTGTGGGCGCGGGTGTTGCGGCAGGAGGCTTTGGAGCGATTATCTTCCCCGACATGCAATCCGTGATTATCCTCATAGTCTCGGTTATCATGGGCGGCTTTGTGACCGCGGGAATAATGATTCTTGCGGCGAGAATGCATAACGAGGACGGAACAAAATACATACCAATCTCTTTTCTTGCAGGCATTGCGTTTACGGTGCCCATTCTGATTATCACGGGTGCAATCCAGATTTCCGGTCTTTTTGCGGTCATAATCTTCATTGTCGTTTCCCCTATGCTGGGTATGATCTCGGCTTTCATCTTCGGAATTGTCATAATGAAAATCTGCCGCAGGAAAAACCCGCAGATGCTGGATAAAAGATTCAGAACGCTTCAGGTCTTCACCTGCGCATTTCAGGCCATCGGTCACGGAGCGAACGATGCGCAGAATGCCATGGGTATCATCACCGCAATGCTTCTGGCGGCGGGGATGATCTCTTCTTTCAACGTGCCGCTTTGGGTTATTCTCACGTCCTGTTTTGCGATTTCGCTGGGAACATTCCTCGGCGGTCAGAAGGTCATCGATAAGATGGCAAATAAAATAACAAGAATCAGACCGTATCAGGGCGTTTCCGCAGCGGCGTCGGGAAGTATAGTGCTCTCGTTCATGACGGCACTGGGTGTTCCCGTATCGACAACGCATGCAATCAGCGGCGCTATCATGGGTGCGGGGCTTACACGCGGTTATACGTCCGCGGTTCAGTGGACAAACGTGCGCGAGATTGTTGCGGCATGGTTCCTTACGATTCCCTGTGCCGCCGTTGTCGCGGGACTGGTCTATTTTGTCTATTCCCTGATTCTGTTATAATTCCCGGAACTCCCGGAATTCATGTAATTTCTATAATTCCACTCAGGTTTCGTTTTCGGCGGCAAAACAGATTTTAATGATTTAAGTTTCAGTTCTTATTTTTCTTTCCGGTTTTGAATTCTCTGCAGAGTCCTTTAAGTTTACATTCATCGCAGAGCGGCTTTTTTGCGTCGCAGACGGTTCTGCCGTGCGAGATTAAGAGGAAGTTGATGAGCCTCCAGTCTTCTTTCGGGACGAGTTTCATGAGATCCCGCTCTATTATGACGGGATCCGTGCTCTCCGTCATGCCGAGTCTTCCGGCAAGACGTTTTACGTGAGTATCGACCGCAATGCCGTCGTTGATGTCATAGGCATGGGACAGGACGATATTTGCCGTCTTTCTTCCCACGCCCGGTAGTTTTGTCAGTTCTTCTATGGTTCTCGGAACTTCGGAGTCGAAATCGTCGCGTAGCATCTTCGAAGCCGCGATTATGTTCTTTGCTTTTGCGTGGTAGAATCCCGTGCTCCTGATTATTTCCTCGACATCTTCCTGATCCGCAGCCGCAAGAGCCTTGCAGTCGGGATACTTTGAGAAGAGTTGCGGTTTGACTTTGTTGACGTTGTTGTCCGTTGTCTGTGCCGAGAGAACGGTCATGATAAGAATCTGAAACGGGTTGTCAAAATCGAGGAAATTGAGTTTTGTGTCTGGTTTAAGATAGGATTCTTTGAGAACGGCGATAATTTCGGATAATGTTTTGCGGTTCATGACAACGGTCGGAATTTGATATTATTAATTGATTTCATCAGTTGATTTCATTAATTAATTTCATTGGTTGATTTCATCGGAATTTATTAAAAAGAATGGGGTAGGGCGGATTTGAACCGCCGTCAAAGCGTCCCAAACGCTCTAGGATGGACCAGGCTACCCTACTACCCCGTTTGTGACATTATGTATTCTACCGTGCTCTTAAAAAATATGTCGATCCGAGAGATTCTCAGAGCGGCAGAAGCTGTTTTATATCGTCGCTGACGACCGTTCCGTCAAAGTTTCCGCGAATAAGGGCATCCGGGATATTTTCGGGCTTTGTGCCGTCGATGACTATCATGGAAAGCGAACTTCTCTGGATCATCTTGGCGGCGACGAGGTCTATGATGTTGTTGGCACCCGCACCCATTCTGCCGCCGGAGACGATGTCGATGAGCCCGTCTGGGGTAAGGTGTGAGAATTTCTTCGCCGCGGGATTCTTCTTGGGGTCTTCGGAGTATATGCCGTCGATTGCCGTGATGTTTAAGAGCAGGTCCGCATTCAGCCTCTCCGCAAGAACGGCGGCGACGGCGTCCGTGGTCTGTCCCGGTGTGATGCCACCCATGACGACGATCTTTCCCGAGTTGCCGAACTTTATTGCGTCCGTGTAGCTCTCCGCGATATCGGGGTAAGCGTCTTCGCCCAGTGCCCACATGAGAAGCGAGGCGTTGATTCGGGTAATCAGGATTCCGAGTTCATCGGAGGTCGCTTCGTCGATATCCATCGAGCGCGCAGCATTTATGTATCTTCGTGCCTCTCCGCCGCCGCCGACAACGACATATATCCGGTATTTTGCGGATAATTCTCTGAGTATATCCCTATATTGAGCGATTCTGTTGGATTCCAGGGAAGGAACCAGAATAGAGCCGCCGAGCGACAGAACAATCTTTTTCATGCTTATTAAAATTTGGTCATTATCCCTTATTAGTATACTTATATTCATTATGACGACAGATCAGAGATAAGAGAGGTATGCACGAGGCAAGGCTTTATGAGAGGAAGGGGGATTGCTCCGTCGATTCCGCGGTCGATTCCTGTGGCAGCAAAAGCGGTGACAGCAACAGTAGAGGCAGCGGCAGTGTTGTCTGCCGTTTATGCAGTCACGGCTGCGTGATTAAGAGCGGCGGATACGGCATATGCGGGCTGCGTTACAACAAAGACGGCGTCCTCTATGCCGAAAATTACGGCAGGGTCGCGGTGGAGGCCGTTGACCCAATAGAGAAGAAGCCGCTCTATCATTTTCTGCCGGGGACTAAGGTTTACTCCCTCGGAGGTGTCGGGTGTAATTTCAGGTGTCGGCACTGTCAGAACTGGGAGATTTCGCAGTGCACGACCGCGGACTCGCTCCACGGTTTAAGTCCGCAGAAAGCCGTCTTTAACGCGGTCGAACACCGTTGCAAGAGTATTGCCTTTACCTATAACGAGCCGGCATTGTGGCACGAGTTTGCGGTCGATATCGGAATCGCGGCGCACGAAGAGGGTTTAAAGGCAATCTATGTCACGAACGGGTATCTTACCGAAGATGCCGTCCGCGACCTGAAAGGCATAATCGATGCATTCCGTGTCGATATAAAGGCATTCAACGACGATTTCTACAGGAAGGTCTGCGGCGGCAGGCTACAGCCCGTTCTGGATTCGACGTCGGCGGCAAAGGACTGCGGGATGCATATCGAGGTCGTGAATCTGATAATTCCAACGCTCAACGATTCCGAATCGGAGATTCGGGGGCTTTGCGAATGGGTATGCAGTAATATCGGAGAGAATACGCCGATTCACTTCACGAGGTTTCATCCCGATTATGAGCTGACGAATCTGCCCGCAACGCCGCTTGCTACGCTTGAGAAGGCATATTCGATTGCAAAGGATGCGGGCTTGAAATATCCCTATCTCGGCAATGTCGCGGGACATGCGGGTTGCGACACATTCTGCCCGAAATGCGGCGCACTGCTCATAAAACGCGACGGCTACCGTCAGAACGAGGTCGGGCTTGTCAGCGAAGGCAGCACGGGTGACGGCATCACGGACAGATGCAGGAACTGCGGAGAGGTAATTCCGCTGGTAAGATAAAACAGAGTATGATTAAACTGAGTAAGATAAAGCGGATTAATTTCTGTAAAAAGGGAAGGGAGGTAATATTATCGGCGGATAATATTACTGTTTACTGTTTTTCCCGGGTTGCAACCGCAACTACGGTGTATTTGCCTTTGCCGCCGCAGTCGCCGTTGATGGAGACCGAGAATGCCTTGTGGTCGCCGGCATCGATGACCTCAAAATACCTGCTGTCCGTGCCGATTGTGTTGCCGGATTCGTCGTTGAGATTGCATCTGACCATCACATTCTTTGCGGGGTTGACACCGATGTTCTTCACGTCAATCTGCGATACATAATAGCAGGAACCGTCGGGATTCGTATGCCATACGGGATCGGATGATGTAATATCGAGGATGTAGTCGCCCGAGGAGGTTCCCGCGGATGAACCCGCGGACTGTGAGGTTGTACAGCCGCAGACAAGGGCGGCGAAGACTGCAATAAGGAGTATCGGAACGGAATATTTCAGACTATTCATACTATCTCTCTTCATTATTTCTTTATTATTACTTTATTACTTCAT
>JAFPWZ010000127.1 GCA_017412625.1 Methanomicrobium sp. | reverse complement strand
TCAAGCAGAATTTTATCGACATATACGGTAATGGTGCAAAAGTGTCGGATAATGCGGCATATCCTATGATCTCATCTGTAAACAGTCAGGGTATTCTTTCAGAGATTCCTGTCGAGCCGTCGCCAGATAAGGAAGTAAATGTCTGCTTTGCTCATGATGAAGAGACGGTTGAGAAGAAAATCATTGAGATTGCCGAAAAAGGCGGATGTGCCTGCTGGATACGCAATACCGTAAAAGATGCCGTTGATGAATACCTTTCTCTCAAAAATCGCGGATTAAACGTTCTTCTGTTCCATGCAAGATACACGCTTGGTGATCGTCTTGATCATGAGAAAGAGGTTCTGGAGAAATTCGGCAAAAGAGAGACTGATTCTGATGGAAAAGTGATTGCCCCTTCGATGGAAGAACGAAAAGGGCAGATTCTTATTGCCACGCAGGTTGTAGAACAGTCGCTGGATCTGGATTTTGATTTTATTGTGTCTGATTTAGCGCCAATTGATCTTATTATTCAGCGTGCGGGCAGGTTGTGGAGGCATAAAAGAGATCGCCCGCAGGGAATTGATTATCCGGTTATGATGATTTTAGCTCCGGAGTTGTCGGATTCGCCGGAGAATGTCGGTGCGGACTGGTATTCCGAAATGTTTCCGGGCGGTTCGTACGTATATGCCGAGCACGGTAAGTTGTGGAAGACGGAAAGTATATTACGTACAAAACACAAAATCTTAATGCCTTCAGATGCGCGGGAACTGATCGACTATGTGTATGACAAAAATGTCGGTGATGTTCCGCAGAGTCTGAGGGATCATGACACGAAAACCGAACAAATGAACGAAAAATCCGCTTTAAAAGCTAAACTTCGTTCTTTGGACTTCAATCTCGGATACAGCATCAAGAGTGACAGAGGAAAGTGGTCCGTCTCGGACAGTATACAGACACGAGATGGTGAACCTTCAGTTGTCCTTGAACTCTGGATATCTGATGAAAACAGGTTATGGTATTCCGGGGATGATTCCGGCGGAATGTTGAGCCGGGTTTCAATACCCTTGCGCAAAATACCTGATGAGCTTGTTGAAAGCCAGCCGGATGATCATGATGCCATTCGGATTAATCTTGTCAATGATGGGAGGGGGGATTGGATAATCTATGAAAATCAAGGTGGAAAGATAAAATACAATCGGGAATTGGGGGTTATACTATGATATAGTATGACTCAGCTGAATTAAATTTCAGCATACGGTACAGAAGATGAACACTCATACTATGAGTATTATTAAAAAGGAGGTTAAATGACCAACCTAATAAAGGAGAAATGGATCCCTGTTCTGAGGAAAGACGGGAGTCAGGATACTATCTCACCTATCGATTTATTGTCCGATTCGGATGACAATCCCGTAGTTGAGATAAGTTCCGTTCGCCCGGATTTTGACGGAGCCATAATGCAGTTTCTCATCGGCGTATATCAGGTACTTTTGTCACCTGAAGATGATAAGGACTGCAGGGATTTTTTCAAATCAAAGCCATCTGTTGATTCTTTGAAAGAAAGGATTGATATGATTGCTCCGGCATTTGTCCTCGATGAGGGAGAACACAGATTCATGCAGGATCCGAGTGTTGCCGAAAGTGATGTATGGGATATCAAGAAACTTCTGATTGATATAGACAATACACACTTCATCAAAGACGGCATGATTCAGCATATCTGCCCGCATTGTGCGGCAATGGCACTGATGACTCTTGAGTTGAATTCGCCCAGCGGGGGACGCGGACATATGACTTCACTTAGGGGTGGGGGACCGCTTACAACGTTAGTCTGCCTGCCAGACGGTGAAAAAACGTTGTGGAAGAATATTCTCGTGAATATTCGATCAAATGAGCAATATTGGTCGGAAGAAAGCACTGCCGTGGATATGGACGAGGTGAGCAGAATATTCCCGTGGCTTATGGATGATATGCCAAATTCAGAAAAAGTCGACGGGGAAATTTCCGAGATTAAGCCCGGAGATCTACATCCGTATCATGTTTTCTTCAATGTGCCGAGAAGGGTATGGATTGATTTTAAGGATACCGTATCAGGCGAATGCGATCTTTGCGGTGCAAAAAGCGATTCACTTGTCAAAAATTACTGGTCGCGTCCAAACGGCATAAAATACGATTCATGGAATCATCCGCTCACACCGTATTACGTTAAAACTGATAAAAACGGCAGTATTGAACTTCCCGTAAGAGGGAAAGAAACGATAGGATACAATAATTGGATCGGTTTTGTCAATCGTTCACCGGACGGCAGCTTGATTCCAGCAGATGTTGTTGATACGTTTAAAGAACGTTTCCGCAACATATCCGATTTCAAGATCAATGCATTCGGGTATGCGACAGACAACGCAAAAGCCCGTGTTTGGACACAGCATACTCTGCCTACGTTTTCGTTTGATGAGAAATACCGCGACATCTTCCTGTTGGAGGTCACTCATTTGATCCAGACAGCTGATAATCTCGTGTATTTTACCGTTTTAAACATAAAGCAGTCATATACAAAAGACAGAGATAGCAGTGTTCACAAAAAAGGAAAGTTTTCGGATGTTAAGGTGTCATTCTGGCATCAGACTGAACCATTATTCTACGATACACTTCCGCTTCTGATGAAGGCAATAATTGCCGATTCCGACAGGGGAGATGGTGAGCATCTAGCTGTTATCGAATGCAAGAAGAACTGGCTCAAAGAGATGCGTAAGATTGTCATGCAGATCTTTGAAGAGAGAACAACCATTCCGGTTAACGGGGGAGCAGATCCAAGCACTGCGGCGAAAGCCAAGCGCAATATGCTTTTCCAATTCAGCGAAAAGAATACAAAACTCTGCAAATTATTGGGTATATCTCCTCCGAAAGAAAATGCCGGAGGTAAAGGTAAAAAATGAACGAAACAGATTCAAACACAATTAACGGTGCATTGGACTGGTGGAAAACTATCCGTCCCGGATCCAAGCACGACAGTTACAAAGGAGAACGTGCCGAACTTCGCCGTTGTCATTCAACAACCGATGTGATGTTCATTCCGTCATACCATCTGCTTTTGGAAAAAACAAATGCGGACAAGAATAATTCGGAATTACTGCATCAGCTTGCGGCGATTGCATGGGTCTTATCGTGGGTGGATGAGGAAACTGACACAGATTTTGCAAAAAGTCTTGCAAACACGGATCCGCAATTCAGTCAGATCAGATTCCGCAGACTATTGGCATCCGATAATTGGGATGACCTTGGTGTGCAGTTGATTCGTGCTTTAAAATTCACGAAGAGACGAGCAAACGTTTCCGACATTATTAAGAGTATTCTGCGTTGGAAACGCGGCAGCGCAAGAGAAAACTGGGCACTGTCATATTACGGCAGTGTTAAAGAAGAATAAACTGATAAGGAGAGAATAAAATGACAAATAATAAACTTAGATTCGTGCAGATTCATGCACTTGTACCGTACGCCCCGAGCAACCTTAACCGTGACGACATGGGACGCCCTAAGACAGCAGTTATGGGCGGCAAAGAGCGTCTGAGAATTTCTTCGCAAAGCATTAAGCGTGCATGGAGAGAGAGCGAGTTCTTTACGGATGCTCTGAGCGGGCATGTGGGTTACAGGACCAAACTTCTCGGAGAGTATGTCTTTAAGGCACTTACTTCAGGATGCACCCTTTCGGATATCTTTGCAGGTAAAAATAATGCACCCGTGAATCCGAAGATGGATGATGCATTGGCAATCAAGTGGGCACAGGTAATTGCAGGTGTCTTTGCGAGTGTAAAGGTAACTAAAGAAGAGCCAAACAATCTTAAAGCAGATCAGCTTGTACATGTCAGTCATGACGAGATCAGAGCGATTGACAAATACATCGCTGATATCTCAAAGTCGGGCAAGAAACCTGAGAAGGATTCCGCAGATTCCTGCAAGGATCTTATATGCCGTCCCGTAAGTGACGTAGACATTGCACTATTCGGAAGGATGATTGCAGATACTCCAAGGTGCAGTGTAGAGGCGGCGGCTCAAGTTGCTCACCCGATTACGATTCACCCGGTTGTTGTAGAGGATGACTACTTTACGGCTGTAGATGATCTGAACAAGCATGAAGATAATGCAGGTGCAGGTCACCTCGGAACCATTGAGTACGGTGCGGGTGTCTTCTATACATATGTCTGTATCAATCGCGAACTTCTCATTGAGAACCTCGGCGGCGATGAAAAACTTGCAAATAACGCAATAAAGGCACTTGTAGAGTGTGTTGCAATGATTGGTCCAAAAGGCAAACAGACCACTTTCGGTTCAAGAGCCTATGCATCATATCTGATGGTTGAGCAGGGTAACCAGCAGCCGAGATCTTTAGCGGTGGCGTTCATTGCTCCTATGCATAAAGAGGATTATGTGCGTGAAGGTATTGAGAAACTTCGCGACGAGAAGAAGAGAATAGAGGACGTTTACGGAAAATGCTCTGATATTGTCTCGGAATTCAGCGTTCCCGAAGGTACAGGCAAACTCGATGACATTCTGAAGACAATAGGATAATTATCATGCCCGAGACTGAGTTTTTAGTACTCCGTCTTTACGGTCCTTTGGCAGCATGGGGAGATATAGCGTGCGGTGAGGTTCGACCCACCCTGATTCACCCCACAAAATCAGCCATATTGGGTTTGTTGGGCGCTGCTTTGGGCGTTAGACGAAGCGAAGAGGAGACAATTTCGAGGATGGCAGGATCATACGGTTTTGCCGTCTCGGAAGAGGGACGATGTGTCCAGATAAGGGATTTCCATACCGTACAGTCCGCAAAACCGAATAAGGGTAAGGAATACGGCAGTGGATATCTGACAAGCCGTCACCGTGAGCTGTCGGTTCCGACTACCGAGATGGAGACTTCCCTTACATACCGCGATTATCTGTGCGATGTCATATATACCGTGGCAGTCTGGATTAAGGACAGTAAGAATGTGCCGTATATGCTGAAAGAGATTGAGGATGCATTGAAAGAGCCGAAATTTGTGCCTTATCTGGGCAGAAAATCCTGTGTACTTTCAAGACCTATGGAGCCGCAGATAATTCCTGCATCCGATCCCGCTACGGCGATAAAAAAGGCATCATTCTACGGAGATGGCGAGAAACATGCATCTAAAGGCAAGTTGTATGTGTATAACAGAGATTTCGAATCAAATTCCGATGATCTGAGAGGTCAACTGATCTATGAGGGTGATTGGGACATTAAGGCTTTGTCATCCGAGATTTACAGGGATGATCCCATTTCAAGAGAGAGATGGCAGTTTAAACCGCGAAAGGTCATGAGAACGCCGTTTGTAAGGAGGTCAGCCTGATGTATTTTTCAAGGATAACCATAAAGTCGGATGCGGTGAAATCAAGCGATTTCCTGAGAGTGGCAGCAGGTCCTTATCAGATTCATTCGATGATCTGGGAACTCTTCTCCGAGTCGGAAGATCAGAAGAGAGATTTCCTACATCGTATGGATACAAACAACGGCAGACCTGTCATTTACACGGTTTCACAGAAAGAACCCAAATATTTGGGTACTTTGTGGAATGTCGAGACAAAGCCGTACAATCCGCAGATCTCGGAGGGTATGACTTTAGGGTTTACTCTCAGGGTAAATCCGGCTGTTAAAAAGACTGCTCCGACGAAAGACGGCAAGAAAAAACAATCCCGTCATGATGTTGTCATGGATGCAAAGAAGCGTATCCGTGAGGAAAAAGGAAAAAATGCCGATTTCAGCATGAATGAACTTGTACAGCAGGAAGGTTTCAGATGGCTGAATACACGCTCGGAAAGATGCGGTTTTTCAATTAAGGAGGGGGGAGTCCGTGTCGATGCTTACAGGCAGATGAATTTCATGCAGGGAAAGAAGGGTGAAAAAATCACAATAAGTACACTTGACTATAACGGCGTTCTGACCGTTACCGATAAAGAAAAGTTTGAAGAAGCGTTGTATCACGGTATCGGTCCCGCAAAGGGATTCGGCTGCGGTCTTATGATGATACGGCATATTTAGGGGGTAAATATGCCGAAAATGCCTCCTTTAAAGCCCATAGCGATGAAGGAGAGATCATCTCTTATTTTTCTTGAATACGGTCTGTTGGATGTTGCCGACGGGGCATTTGTGCTTGTTGATGTCAACGGCGTCAGAGTTCAGGTTCCCGTAGGCGGCGTTGCCTGCATTATGCTTGAACCCGGTACAAGGGTTTCTCATGCCGCGGTCGATCTTGCGGCAAAGGCAGGTACTCTTCTTGTATGGGTAGGTGAAGGGGGCGTGCGTCTTTATTCGACAGGTCATCCCGGCGGATACAGGTCTGACAGACTGCTTTATCAGGCGAAATTATCTTTGGATCCCGCGGCACGTCTGAATGTCGTTCGTAAGATGTTCGAGTTCAGATTTCAGGAAGAGATTCCTACGGATTATTCAGTCAATCAGCTTCGCGGAATGGAAGGGGTTAGAGTCCGTGAGATTTACGACCGCATTGCAAAAGAAGCGGGTATTGAATGGAGAGGCAGAAGGTATGATCCGGGTAACTGGGGGTATGCGGATCTTCCGAACCGCTGTCTGAGTGCGGCAACGGCGTGCTTATACGGTGTGACCGAAGCGGCTATTCTTGCCGCAGGTTATTCCCCTGCGATAGGATTTTTGCATACGGGTAAACCGCTTTCTTTTGTATACGATATTGCGGATGTCTTTAAGTTTGAGACCGTTGTTCCTGCTGCATTTTTTACGGCGGCACAAAAGCCTTCAAATCCCGAACAGGAAGTAAGGCGTTCATGCAGGGATATGTTTAGGATGCAGAAGACTCTGGAGAAGATTATTCCGATAATTCAGGAAATTCTCGATGCAGGAGGTCTTGAGATGCCGAAAGCATATGATGATATGGTTCCGCCCGCTTTTATGGAGTGAGTAAGATGGGTTTCATGATGATTGTTGTTGAGAATGTTCCGCCTTCACTGAGGGGGAGACTGTCATTATGGCTTGTTGAGTTAAGAGCGGGTGTTTATGCCGGAAATTATTCGGTTAAAGTAAGAGATATGATATGGGATCAGGTTGTATCTAATATTGGTAAAGGTAATGCAGTCATGGCATGGCATACACCAAATGATGCAGGTTATGATTTTATGACATTCGGAGCCAACAGGCGTATTCCAAGGGAGATGGACGGCATTAAGCTGATTTCGTATCTTCCCGAGATGAAAAAGTAGATATACCTAAAATTTAACCGGTATATTAGTAGATGAGAGTTCCCCATGTTCATGGGGATGAACCGCAAATTTATGCACGATTAATGAATTTCAATTCGAGTTCCCCATGTTCATGGGGATGAACCGATGTAAAAAGCGAGAAGAAGCGCTCTCTTTTGGAGTTCCCCATGTTCATGGGGATGAACC
>JAFPWZ010000126.1 GCA_017412625.1 Methanomicrobium sp. | reverse complement strand
TGCTTGCCGCTGTGTTTGCGGGATGTACGGGCACGCAGCAGTCTGCCGCAACCGCAACACCCACACCCGTAACGAACACCGACAACCCGACGGCCGCACCCACGGAAGCCCAGACCGAGGCTCCGACAACGGCAGTCGTTGAAAAGACCGTCTACATCATAGGTATCGACGGCGAATACCCGCCCTACTCCTACGTTGACAAAGACGGAAACGCACAGGGATTCGATGTCGAATCCGCGAAATGGATCGCCGAAGACCAGGGCTTTGACGTAAAGTTCCAGCCGACCGCATGGGACGGAATCATCCCCGCACTTCTTGCAAAGAAGATTGACATGGTCTACTCCGGTATGTCAATAAACCCTGAGCGCGCCGCAAAAGTCTCCTTCTCGGACGTTTACTGGGTAGTCAACCAGGGTGTTGCCGTAAAGAAAGGCGCATTCATCACGATTGACGATATCAAGAACGGCAAAGCCAAGATCGGAACCCAGAGAGGCTGCACCGCCGCCGACTGGATACAGGATAACCTCATCGAACCGGGAATCCTTGACAGCAGCAAACTCGTATTATACGACAACTTCCCGCTCGCACTCACCGACCTTGAGAACGGACGTATCGATGCCGCAATGTACGACACACCTGTAGTCAGGAAGTCCATAGAGCACAAAGACCTTGAGTTACTCGGCACAATCGAGACCGGCGAAGAATACGGTATCGCAATCAGAAAGGAAGACACCGAGCTCCTCGAAAAGATGAACGCGGGTCTCAAGCACCTCAAAGAGAGCCCCCGGTGGGCCGAACTCGTTCAGAAATACGAGCTTGAGTAAACCGATACCAAAACCAAATATCTTTTTTTATCACACCGTAAATCAGCCCGAATCTTTCGGCAGCCGCATCCCCGTAGCACGAAAATTTAAAAAGTCATACGAAATGCTACAAAACCATAAAATCGCGGACATATACCTCATACGCAAATTATATACATTTAATTTACCTAGGAAATATTATGGACAAGTATCTTCTGCCTGTGATCGTCATAGCTGTTGCCCTGCTTGCCGCCATGTTCGCGGGCTGCACGGGAACGCCGCCCGAAGATGTCCCCGACCCCGACAGAACATACTATATTGTGGGTATCGACGAATTATATCCGCCATACACCTTCCTCGACGGAACAGGAAACCCTGAGGGATTCGATGTCGAATCGATGGAATGGATTGCCCGGGATCAGGGACTCGACATACGCTTCAAAGTCAGGGACTGGTACGGAATCCTGCCCGATCTCCTCGACAAAAGGATTGACATAATCTACTCCGGCTACTCGATTACGCCCGACCGCGCCAAAATAATCGCTTTCTCCGACCCATACTGGGTAGTCAGTCAGGGTGTCGTCGTAAAGCGCGGCTCAAAGATCAAATATGAGGATGTCATCAGCGGCAAAGTCATAACGGGCACGGAGGCAAAAAGCACGGCCGATGACTGGATAGACAGATATCTGGTCAACATAGGAGCCTTAAAACCGGAGAAATACAAACTCTACGAAACATTCCATGACGCACTCGACGAACTCGAAAAAGGAAACATCGAAGCCGTAATCTATGATTCCCCGGGACTCATTGAAGCAATAGAAAACAGAAACATTGAATATATCGGCTCAATCGAGACCGGCGAAAAATACGGCATCGCCGTCAGAAAAGAGGACACACAGCTCCTCGAAAAGCTCAACGCCGGTCTAAAACACCTCATGGAAAGTCCGAAGTGGGCGGAACTCAAGGCAAAATACGAACTAAAAGAGAGCAAATAAAGATCAAATAAAAAATCAAATAAAAACAGCCCCAAAACAGCCACAAAACCCAATCTTTTTTCGAACGGCCCCTGCCCGCGGCAAACGTAGCTCTATCATCGGCAGTCCGTCATCGGCAGTCAATAATCGGCAATATTCATAAAATATATTATCTAATTTGCCGACTGTAAACTATGCACAAAAAGATCCTGACTGTATCTCTTCTCGCAATAGCGGTCATTGCCGTCGTAATCGCGGGATGCACGGGCACCCCTTCTGCCGACCCGGGCAACCCCGGCGGAAACGGAATCGCAAACGGAAAAATAATCGTGGGCATTGACGAAAAATACCCGCCCTACACCTACATCGACAAAAACGGAGTCCCGGGAGGATTCGATGTCGAATCCATGAAATGGATCGCCGAAGACCAGGGACTGGATTACGAATTCAAGACCGTGGAATGGAATTCTATGCTTCAGGCACTCCTCGATAAGAAGATAGACGTAATCTACTCGGGCATGTCCGTCACACCCGACCGCGCCGAAAAAGTCGCCTTCTCCGAGGTCTACTGGGTAACCAACGAGGGTGTCGCCGTAAAACACAACTCACCCGTCACAATGGATGACGTCAAAACGGGCAAAGTCATAATCGGCGTCCCCAGAGCGAGCACAACGGCGGACTGGGTTAAGGAAAATCTGGTAAATACGGGTATCCTCAGCAGCGCCAGACTGGAGTTATTCGACGATTTCCCGAGTGCACTGGCAGCTCTCGAGAGCGGACGCATAGAAGCGGCAATATACGACACCCCCACGGTCATAGACTCCATTGAAGGCAAAGACTTCGACTTCCTCGGCACAATCGAGACAGGCGAAAAATACGCCGTTGCCGTCAGAAAGGACGACACCGAACTTCTGGGAAAGATCAACGCCGGTCTTATAAACCTGAAAGCAAGCCCGAGATGGAACGAACTCGTGACCGAATACAAACTCAGCAAGCGTTGAAACACCGAATAACAAAAAACGAATAACATAATCCGAAAAAAAAGCTAAAAACCGAAAACAAAAACCAAAAACAAAAACAATCCAAAAAAAATACTTTTTTATCCGTTTATACGGCTCGATTATACGCTTATACGATTACGCATATCAGAATATCCGTTTATCCGCTGTCCCGTCATCTCTTCTGTGTGCCCGGCACGGCATACTTCTTCTCAAGGGCATTCGCACCCACCGTCGTCACGGTAACCAGCGCCAGATACACGATGCCGACGACAAAGAAAACACCCGGCTCGAAATACTTCGTGAAAACAATCTTGCCGGCGCCGGTAAGCTCCACGAGCGTGATCATGTAGGCAAGCGAGGAATACTTGATGAGATAAATGAACTCGTTGGAAAGCCCGGGGATTGCCCTTCGCAGAGCCTGCGGGAGAACGATATACATAATCGCCTGCCGCTTCGTCATACCCAGAGCGCTTGCCGCGACCAGCTGACCCTCCTTCACCGAGATGATGGCGCCGCGAACGTATTCCGAGTTGTAAGCGCTGTTACAGCAGATAAAACCGATAATCGCCGCCGTAAACGCGTCAAACGTAACGCCCACGTAAGGCACGGTCGGAAGACCGAAATAGAGGATGAACAGAAGGAGCATGAGCGGGCAACCCTTAACAAAACCCACAAACAGCCTGCATATC
>JAFPWZ010000016.1 GCA_017412625.1 Methanomicrobium sp. | reverse complement strand
CTTGCAGGAATAGACTTCATCCAAATCCGTTCTGAAAAGTTCTACGTGAATAGGTACATTTTTTACTTCATTCTCGGAGATATTATACAACCTGACATTTTTTGACATATATACCTCTTCGCAATATTTCCCTGTATCATTGTTTATTAACGGACGTCCTGTTGTCCGGTCAATAAGATATCTTTTAAAATTGACCATAACATCGATATATTTACAGTCAACGCCCGCATTGTTCCGGACTGTATAATCAATTATAAATTCATTGTCAACAACTGAAATGTTACCCTTTGAATAAAACAATTCGGGATTCATTAAAGACCAGCTGTCAGTATCCGCATGGTATTCAATTACAGGATTCCCGTATGGATTTCTGCAATCATTATAATGTATATCCTGATATACATTAACCCACGGTACCGAGTAAACCTGCTCGGAATATCGCTCGAAAGTCGGTATCGAAAAACCGTACATGTTTATTATGGCAAAACAGGCAACGAAACATAAAACGAACATTACCGCAACAATCCGCAAGACATTTTTACTGACCTTACCGGGCATAATAGAACTATCGCCGTCAGATCATAATAAACTGCCCGAACAGTTTGTAAAAAAGCTAACAATGCCGATAAAATAATATACAAATTAAAAAAGTGAAAAAATTATATTATGCCAGGAACCAACGGAGCGGTTGGCGTTTCATCATAGCATCCGGGTAGCGGTTCATACGTTGCATTGCTTGATTTTACATAAATATACATACTATTCGGATACGTATAATTACCATTGTCTGAAGGGAAAGAAACTGTAGAGTTATTGTATTCATGCCTGATATCGTCAGGTGTGATAAAATAATTCGGTACGGTTAATTCGATCCCGCATAAATAAACCTCATCCATGACGGTTCTGAAAAGTTCTACAGGAATTTGAACATATTTTACTTCATTTTCGGATATATTATACAGTCTCACATTTTTTGACAGACATATCTCTTCGCAATATATCCCCGTATCATTGTTTCTTAACGGACGTCCGGTTGTCCGATCAATAAGAACTCTTGTTAAATTAACCATAACATCGATATATTTACAGTCAACGCCGGCATTGTTCCTTACTTCATATTCAATCATAAACGAATTGTCTGCAATTGAAAGGTTACCCTTTGAATAAAACAATTCGGGATTCATTAACGACCAGCTGTCAGTATCCGCATTGTATTCAATTACAGGATTTCCGTATGGATTTCTGCAATCATAATAGTGTATATACTGACCTGCATTAACCCACTCTAACGAGTAAACCTGCCAGGAATATCGCTCGAAAGTAGGTTGCGAAAAACCGTAAATGTTTATTATGGCAAAACATGCGGCAAAGCAGATAACAAACATGACCGCAACAATCCGCAAGACATTTTTACTGACCTTACCGGGCATAATAGAACTATATCCGTAAGATCATAATAAACTGCCCGAACAGTTTGTAAAAAAGCTAACAATGCCGATAAACATATAAACACACTGTAAAGCTACGGCATTTGCAAAAAAAATTGGTATTAATTTCTCACGGAAATATCCCGGAGAAACTCTTCCGTGCGGAACCTGAGACCTCTGCGTAGATGTCGCCGCCGGCGGAGTCCATCGCGACCGTAAGCGGGAGTCTGTCGCATTCTATCTCCCAGACCGCCTCCGCCATTCCGAGATGCGGATACGATACGCCTTTGAGTTTCATACGTGATGCCGCAAGCGCCGCACAGCCTCCCGTATATGCCAGATAGACTCCCCTGCCGCGAAGCTTCTCAAGAACATCGCGGCTCATGCCGCCCTTACCTATGAATGCGCAGACACCTTCGTCGATGAGAAAACCGCAGAGGCTGTTCATCCGCGCCGACGTTGTCGGACCTGCCGCGACAATCGTGTTCTTCTCCGTATCTATAACCGGACCGCAGTGGTATACGACCGCACCTTTCGGACTGAAAGGAATGCCGCATTTTTTCATCTCGAGATGAGCCTCGTCACGCGCCGTATAGATTGTCCCCGTAAGAAATACTCTCTGACCGGCACGCAATGATAGGACTTCGCTGCCCAGCGGCGTCTTCAGTTCAATACCCGCGGCATCACATGCTTCGCCGGCACCGCCGAGACCGCCGTTATTTCCGTTCATGACAGTATACCCTCCGTATCCACCTCAACCGTGGCATGACGGTTTACCCAGCACTGTATGTTGATTGCAAGCGGAAGCGAGGCGGTATGACAGTGTGCCTTCTTTACCTTCACGGCAATGCATGTGGTATCGCCGCCGAGACCCATAGGACCGATACCCAGTCTGTTTACGCTGTCGCAGATCTCCTGCTCGAACTCATCCATGCTGTCCAGCGGCATAAGGAGAGCTTCTTTTGCAAGCGCCGGTGCACTGTCGAAAGTGCCGCCTATGCCGATACCCAAAACCAGAGGGGGGCAGGGTCTTCCGCCCGCCTCCAGCACGGTCTCGGTGACAATCCTCTTTATATCGCCGGTCTGCGACGGCAGAAGCATATACATCCGCGACATATTCTCGCTGCCGCCGCCCTTGGGCATCGCGGTTACCGTGAATTTATCGCCTATGCTTACATGAACCGCGGGCGCACCCACTCCGACATTGTCCCCGGAATTTTTGCGTGTCAGCGGATCGACCGCATTCGGTCTGAGCGGGATCTCTTTCGTGGCGCGGATGACCCCGTCGCGAATGCCGTCACTGATGGCGCAGGTCATCGGAAAACCTTCGGGAACGGTCACGTAAAAGATATGCATCCCCGTATCCTGACATATCGGAACCGAGAGACGTTTGGCATCGGAGAGATTTTCAAAGATATTCTCATACTCGCGCTGCGCAACATCCCTGCTCTCGAGACTGCGGGCATTCCTGAGTGCCGCAAGGTAATCGCACGGCAGTTCAAGCTCAGCCTGCCTTATCGCCTCAAATGCCGCATCGGCAACACGTCTTCGTATCAGTTCGTTTCTCCCGGACGTAATCGACATAATTGATTATCATATAGTAGCCGATATCAGAAAAAAACTCTCATGGAATTGAAAATAAAAATTACAGTATCAAATTTCAGAATCTAAATTACAAACTCGAAGACTGCAGAACCAAAATTGGAAATCGAAGATTACAAAATCAGACAATGATGATAAGAAAATAAAATTAAATAAAAATATAGGGGTTTTCAGTTCTCAAGGTTGTTTACTGTAACAACAATACGTGTCGGAGTCGGAAGTTTGTATCCTGCCGCTTTAAGGGCTTCCTTCGACTTCTCGAGGTACTGTTCGGTTGTATAGATTGAGAAGATCTTCTGGCGTCTGGTAACACGTGCCGCAGTTCCGACAGCCTTACCGAATGCCATTCTCATACCCTCGGATACACGGTCTGCACCGGCACCTGTTGCCTGCTTGTTCTCACGGAGAACGTGGTGCGGGTATGTGCGTAATCTGAAGTGGTAGTTCATCCTTCCGACATCCTTCAGGAGCTTACGGTTTACGGACATACGTGCCGCTTCAAGAGCTTTGTTCTGAATCTGGCAGGCTTCATCAGCCAGAATTGTGATCTCAACGGGGAACTGCTGCTTAGGGTTTCCCATATTAAACTGGACAACCTTTGAACCCGGCACACCACCCATATATTCACGTCTGGTATATGCCTTTTTCGCGACTGCCCTATACATTTTCGCCGGTTTTCGAACCATTTTGGATAAACTCCTTGATAACTAAATGTGCTATATAGAATGGTTATAAATCGTAATAAAACTACCCATTCAAAACGCTCTCATGAGTCTGCTCACGTCCGCATGTCCGCTCACTCACGAGGTCTGCTCACCCATCATATTCAGGATATGCCTTCTAAGGTCTCCGAAATCGGGTGCCGTCCGGTCTCTCGGACGCGGCAGATTGATCTCAACGATCTCCTGTATCTTTCCGGGCCTTGCCGACATGATAATAACCCTGTCGGAGAGGAATACCGCTTCGTCGACGCTGTGCGTGACAAAGAGCACGGTCTTTTTAGTCCTCTCGCAGATGGCGAGAAGTTCGCGCTGCATGGTGTTCCTTGTCCTTGCATCTAGGGCGCCGAATGGCTCATCCATCAGAAGAACCGCCGGGTCGGTTGCAAGCGCACGCGCAATGGCCACTCTCTGCCTCATGCCGCCCGACAGCTCATGCGGATACGAGTTCTGAAACTGCTTCAGACCCACTAGTTCAATGAACTCCAGCGCCTTTGCAGTCCGCGTCTCTTTATCAATGCCCTTCATCTCGAGACCGAAGGCGACATTCTCAGCAACCGTCATCCACGGAAACAGCGAGTACTCCTGAAATACCATGCCGCGTTCGGGGTCGGGATCCGTAATCTCGTGATCGGTCAGCACGACCGTGCCGGACGTGGCTGTCTCAAGGCCGGCAATAATCCTTAGCAGGGTTGTCTTTCCGCATCCCGACGGGCCTACAAGACAGATGAACTCGTTATCGTCGATATCGAGATTGATGCCGTCGAGCGCGACAACCTCATCGGCATCGCCCGCATTGAATTTCTTGGTTATATTTTTGATTGAAAGATAACTCATAAGGCATCATCCTGCCACTTAAGCATCTGGGTGTTCACATAGTGTCTGAATAAAATATCGATTAACAGACCGATTAATCCGAGAATAATCATATATACGACGACATTGGGCATCTGGTGCAGATTATAGTATGTCCAGAGATTCTTGCCAAGACCGTATTTACCGCTGCCTGCGCCGAATATCTCGGCACCTACCAGACACATCCAGCCCACACCCATTGCAACGCGGATACCCGATATAATGGACGGGTATGCGGACGGGAATGCAATCCTTCTGATAAGCGCAATATTGGAGTTGCATCCGAGAACCTTTCCGGCTTCCAGAAAGACCTTCGGAACGTTTCTGAATCCCGTATAGGTATTTACGAGGATAGGGAAGACGGCGCCGATGAATATTATGAATCCTGCCGCAAAATTCGAGAGACCGAACCATATAATTGCAAAAGGAATCCACGCAAGCGGCGGAATCGGTCTGAACAGTTCGATAACCGGATTGATGAACCTGTTGAAATCATAAAACCAGCCCATTGCCGCGCCGACGTTAATGCCGACGACAAGTGCCGCAACCATTCCCATTGCAAAGTGCATAAGACTGTAATACAGGTCCATTGCAATAGTTCCGTCTCCGGTGATCATATCGATGAAAGCCGAAAGGGTATCGGTGAAACTCGGCATTATGAAAGCATTGCCGACAAACATCCCCGCCGACTGCCAGATTACTATAAACACCAGCACTGCCGATAAGGGAAGAAGTATTGATCTGATATCTCTCTTTTTCTTGGAAGCCATCTGTTTGTACCTGTGAGTTTGTACGGTATTTTGTGGGTATCTTTTGTACCTATGAATATGCCTGTAAAGAATTAATTTATTCGAATTGATTTGATTCTCTATACTATTAGTCAGAATCAGACAAAAAAGAGATCCTTTAGGCTGAGTTTTCGACCCGCCGCGGATCCGTTTTTATGCAAAATACTCCCTCAAAAAAATATGTTTTTGTTTGGTCTGTGATGTTTGATTAGTCTGGTCGGTTTATGTGGTTATTTGGGTGATCTGTCTGATTTGTTTGGAGTCGTTATTTTTTGATTTTTTTATCTGCTTTGTCGTGTTTGGTGTGTGGTGTTTGGTGTTTGTTATGTCTGCGTGTCTGTCGGATTTCGGTATTATGCCTTTGCAGTCGCGGCTTCGTAGAAGGTGAAGTCAAATACCGCGTCTACAGGAAGATCTTCCTTCAGGTATCCGAGTTTGACCTGCTCTTTTACGTAGTCCATTACACTCTTCTCAATAAGTCTCGGATCGGAAACCCACTTTCCGTCCCAGTTATTGAATGATTTTTCTATAACGTCTTTTGTATTCTTCGTGTAACCTGCGAATACTTCGGCAGCCTCATCAAGGTGTGCCATACTGTAATCGGATGCACGGATATGAGTCTTCACGATATCGGTTACAAGCTCGGGATTCTCTCTGATGAGTTTACCGCTGACGATAAGAACACAGCATCCGTGGTTCTCTTCCATCTCGCCGGACCAGGCGACAATTTTACCTACTCCGTCCTCCTGGGCAATCGTGGGGGATGGTGCCGGAACAAATATTGCATCGACCGAGCCTGCGGTGAGTGCCGTAATTGCATCTCCCGAACCCATGCCGCGGATATCCACATCTTTATCCGGATCGATATTGTTTGCTTTCAGCCATTTGCGTATGAGTGTGTCCTGAATTGTTCCTTCGGGGAAGGTCGCGATGATCTTTCCTTTGAGTGATTCGGGACCAGTGTATTCCACATTCTTTCCGACGACAAGTCCCGATCCCTGTGTCTGTACTGCCGCAACAATCTTTGCGTCAAGTCCGTTGGCGATACCAGAAAGCACCGGTGCCGAACCGACATATGCCACGTCTATCTCACCGGCAAGCATTGACTGAATCTCGGGTGCGCCGGTTGCAAACTGATACTCGTTCTTGGATTTTTCCGCTGTGTATCCGTGTTTTTGGAGCGCTTCTCCCCACCAGCCTTTGTCCATCGCAATCATATAGGATACCTGATGGGTACTCGGCTGATAACCGAAGTTGAGCTGTTTTAATTCATTGCCCGAATTGCCGTTGCCGCTGTTTGTGCATCCCGCCGCAAACGCGAATGCCAGGGCAACCAGCAGAACCATAATCATGCATAATGATTTCTTCATAATTTCATCCTCTCGGAACAATAGAGTATTGTCAATCAACAATATATGTGTTTTCCGATTATTTTTATAAAATTGGCTGATACGGACAAAATTAATATTTTATTTTGATTATCGGATAAAATTTGAAACAATCGTGCAAAGAGACTGTCCGACAATACGATCAGTCCGATCAAAGTGAGTTTCCGATCAAAGTGAGTCACCGATCAAAGATATTAATGAGTAAATATAGTGGAGTATTTTGTTCGGGTTTACAAATTCATACCTGCATTAATCCCCGCATCAGGATGATTCGGACTCTGAACCCTGACTTAGATAGAGACCGTAGTATACACCCTTCTTTGCCATTAGTTCGTCGTGACTTCCGGATTCGGCAATCTCGCCGTGCTTCATCACATAGATTACATCCGCGTTTTGAATCGTGGAAAGCCTGTGTGCAATGGTAATCACGGTCATGTTTTCGGAGAGTTTCTCTATAGACTCCATAATCTTCTTCTCCGATATATTGTCCAGCGAACTTGTAGCCTCGTCGAGCAGAAGAATCTGAGGCTTTCTGAGGATGATTCTCGCAATCGCAACCCTCTGCCTCTGACCGCCGGAGAGCTTAATTCCCTGATCGCCTATGATTGTGTCATAGCCGTTCGGCGTTTCCATTATGAATCCGTCGGCATCGGCAAGCTTTGCGGCTCTGATTACCTCTTCGTCGCTGACGTCAAGACCGAATTTGATATT
>JAFPWZ010000125.1 GCA_017412625.1 Methanomicrobium sp. | reverse complement strand
GAGGCGCTTTACGTCCGTCGTCACGGGCTCGTCTGTGAGCGCCGCCTTTTCGCGCAGTACGTTCGGGAAATCCGAGTCCTCGCCCGTAAGGATGGTCTTTAAGACGCGGTTGGACTTGCTCAGCATTATCGTGTTCTCCGGCTTTTTCAGACGGGTTATGGTCGGCGACAGCGACTTCTCGATGAATTCCTTTGCGGAATCCTTGCTGATTCCCTTTATTGCCGCAAGCTTTGCGACCGCCTCGTCCTGATTCATATGCTTAAGTGCCGTGAGATACTCGAGGAGTGAAAGCCTGTATCTGTAATGCCAGCTGTGTATGTTCTCGGACGGCGTAGGAGTCTTTGCGCCATTTCCGCGGCCTGCGTGACCTGCACCTCTGCCTTTATCCGTGCCCCCTCTGCCCTGAAGCATAATCTCCGGGTCAAGTCCGATGCCGCAGACGTAGTCCACGAGTTCGCGGCGCTCGCTGCTTCCCCAGCCCTTTACTTCGGGCATCTCGATATGGACGTGGTATCCTCTGCCGCCCGAGAATACGAGGTGAATATCGTCCTGCGTGAAGCCGAGTTCGTGGGTGAGCATATCGATTATCTTGAAGGTCTCTTCCTTGACGCGCCTTAACATCTCGTCGTAGGCGGTGCGGACTATGTGGTCGGCATCGAGGTCGAATATGAGTTCGGCGCCGAGCCAGCCCTTCTCCTGCATGGTTCCCGCCGACGGAAGAGAATAGTATGCCGTGGAATAGTAGACATGACGCGGATTCATGCTTCTTATGTAATTTACGACCTCATCCTTCGAGGAGAAGGAGGTGTGCCTCTTCATGCCTTTTTTGTCGGCGTTATCGAAGAAGATGAATCCCCATTCGCGCTGCTCTAGATTGCCGGGGATCTCGAGTGCGGAGAGAAACGCGGGGCTGCTGTAATATGCGTTGAATTTCTGCCTCAGATATTCGTTTGTAGCCGCATTCATCCCGTTTATCCCCCTTGATTTTATTGTTTGGAATGTCCTTTCGGATTATTCAAGTTCTTTAATCATGTATGGTCCGCATCTTATATAGCCGCGTTTATTGTAGTAGGGTCTTACCCCTATGCCGCTCATGACCGCCACCCGTGTATAACCTCTCTCTCTTGAAATATCTTCGGCAGTCTTTAAAAGACGATCCCCGAAATTCCGATGCTGCCACCTGTTGCCCGCACCTTTTTCCGAGAGAGGAACGACGGAACCGTAGACGTGAAGTTCGCGGACAAGCGCCGCGGGCTTATCCCCGTTTGCGCCGAGAAGCTCGCTGCGCCACGGACTGTCGGGGAGTCTGAGCCTTACAAAGCCTATCAGTGCATCGTTTGCCGTGAACTGAATAAAAAATTCCGTTCCGCCGCAGCACTTATACTCGATAATCTTCGTATGCGGCTCCTCGTCGGTATTGTGCCTGCCTGCCTCGCGGCATCTTATGCAGCGGCATTCGCCGCCCTGCTCCGTGAGCCTGTCCTTGGCAAGCTGCCGGAAATTACTGTAATGGGAGCCGGCGAGGATGAGCTTTGCGGGGATATCCCTCTGGACACGCTGAAGCCTTGTGTATTCGGCAAGTTTTGATTTGCCGTAGGCGATAAGGTCGACGAGTTCGTCCTCGGGATAGACGCTGTATTCACCCCTGCGCCACAACTGCTCGATCTCGGAGCCGGGCGTCACCAGAGTCGGGTAAATCTTGATGAAATCGGGGCAGAACCGCTCATCCGTAAAGAGCGTATCGAACATCTTTCTGTCGTCTTCCATAGTGGCGGAAGGCAGATTGGGCATGACATGGAAACCGACCTTTATGCCCGCATCGCGAAGGCACTTGTTTGCATAGACCGAATCGGCGACGGTGTGCCCGCGTCTGTTGAACTCGAGAATTCGGTCGTCGAGCTGCTGAACGCCGAGTTCCACCTTGGTGACCCCGAGCGTCAGCATCCTGTCGATATGCTCGGGCAGACACCAGTCGGGTCTGGTCTCGAACGTGACGGCGATGCATCTTACGCGTGCGGACTCGTTCTCTTTGCAGAGTTCCTCAAAAGTAAAGATGTCGCCCCTGTTCTCGCCGCCGTACTCGTTCATGGCGCGGATGCACTCCCGCATGAACCATTCCTGGTATTCTGGATCCCTTGCCGTCATGGTGCCGCCCATGACAATAAGTTCGGCTTTGTCTATGTGGTGACCCAGTTCCTCGAACTGTCTCAGTCTCGCCTGCACCTGGACGTAAGGATTGTATTCGAGTTGTCTTGCCCGTAAAGCCGCGGGCTCTTCACCCGTATAGCTCTGCGGAGAGTTGAAGAGCGGATTTTCGGGACCGCCGGGGCACGGGAGGCAGATTCCGTGCGGGCATTTATGCGGCGACGTCATCACCGCGACAGGTGCAACACCGGATATGGTTCGGGAGGGTTTCACCTGAATAAGCGAACGCAGTCTCTCCTTCTCATCATCCTTTGCCGCCGCAAATATCTCGGAATTTCGCGGGAAGGTATCGAGTGCGTATTTTTTGCAGACCTGCGCCTTCAGTTTCTGGACATCCGCAGGAGTATTCGCGGCCGATAAAAGCAGGGTTATTAATTCCCTTAAAATAGTGTTGTAGTCTGTCCCGTCAGTTTTCAACGGCAACCTCTTCGGATGCACTGCCGGCAGAGTATTCCACGGTCTGAGAATGATTTGCGTGTATATAGTTCACAAGTTCTTCGCCGAGTGCTAAAATGGCTTCCTTGTGACAGATTTTATTTTTGTGTATGTGTACAGGAGAGATTTTTAATTTGTCGTATTTTGCAGTCGTAATTTCTTCGTTGTCTATTGTTTCATAGTACTTCTTTACCTGCAACAAAAGCATGTGTAGATGTAGTAGTTCCTCTTTCTGCAATTTTTCACCATTCCTTAAAAATAAGTAACTATCCTAAGAACATATATTTTATTGGTGATCTTTATATTATATTATTTGCGTGCAGCCGGATGCCTTATCGGACTGGCAGTCGGAGATGCTCTGGGCGCGCCCTTGGAATGTTTATTTCCGCAATCGGTGCCTGTTAAACGATTTATTTCCGGAGGCGTTCACGGGCTTCCCGCAGGAAGTGCGACCGACGATACCTATCTTGCGCTGGCGTTTGCCGAGTCACTGATCTCCAATCGCGGCTATTCCCGCGATGATTTTCTGAAACGGATGATCGCGGAGTATCTGTGCGCTCCGAAATTTTACGGACCTACGTCTCGTTTTGTATTTGAATCAGAACTCCGTAAAGAAAGTGCCGTTTCCGAAAAAGACCCCGCAACCGTGCTCTATGAATCGCGGGGCGGAAGGTCGGGCAACGGGGGTCGAAGCAACGGAAGCGTCATGAGGGGCGCACCTGCGGGGATATTTTATCCGCCCGAATACGTGAGGGATATAAGCATCAGATCTTCGCAGATTACGCACCGGCATCCGATTGCCTGCGAATGCACGGCTTTTGTCAATCAGATGATCAGCCGCCTCGTCCGCGGCGGGGAAAAGCGTGCCGCATTCGAGGGTGCCCTTATGCAGTGCGGGGACGCGGAGGTCTTTGAGATGCTTGGAAACCGCGAAAGGTATCCGATAAATCCCGATATGGATGCCCTGCTTACGACCCATGCGGCGGTATCGGTCTTTATGGATGCGTCCTCTTTTGAGGGGATGCTTGTTAACGCCGTTAATATGGGCGGCGATGCCGATACCGTGGGGGCAATCTGCGGTGCACTCGGCGGGGCATACTGGGGTCTTGAGAGCATACCCGAAGATCTGGTCATAGGACTCCTCGAGCGCGAGAGGATAGAGAAAGCCGCATTCACTCTTGCGGAGATGGCAATGGAATAAAAACGGCAATTAAATGAAAAAGGCAATTAAATGAAAACGGCAATCGGATGAAAAAAGCAGTTGGATCAAAAAAACGCGGTATTAAAACAGAATTTTCTTTGAGGCGGTTATTCGTTTTGATGCGGTTATTCGTCGATTAACCTGACCTCTTTCATTATTTTATGCCTCAGGCAGTCAGTGACGGTATCGTCGCCGACATCGGTTATCAGATACTTCCCGTTGACGGTCAGACCCTCGGGGAAGCAGAGGCGATGATTTCTGCAATGCCTCTCCGTGCAGTCGTTCTCATAGGTTATCTTTGAGTTCTGAATGGCAAGTTTCCTGTCAATCAGGACGGGCACGGGCGCAGGCACGACTTCCACCGCACAGACGCCGCCGTCGTGAACGGGGCAGGTATGCACCGAGCCGTTCTTAAGCCCCACGACCCTGTAACGACGACCCGGGATCAGATTGTGGCAGACCTTATGCAGACGGCAGTCCGCACATTCCCCGATATCGCCGTTGTAGATGAACTCCAGATCGGGTTTTGCGAGATCTTTTCCGATGAGCGTTATCTTCGGGTTATTCCTTGCGTTATCGGTCATTTCATTCCTTATAGAGCATTTTTACGAGTTTCTCGGCACAGCCCTCTTCAAGCCCCATGTCGAGAACCGTGAAGCGTTCGGGTCGTATGGTCTTTGCCATCATAAGTGCCTTTACCGCCTGTTCGTCGGTAATGCCGATCTGTCTGGGATTCGTCGGCGCACCTATGCTCTTGAGCGCCCCTCTTATCCAGCGCCAGTCGCCGCCGTGCAGATACATAGTCATGATTGAGCCGATGCCGCACTGCTCACCGTGCATTCCCGTATTCGGGCAGATCTTATCGAGTGCATGGCTGAATTTGTGCTCGGCGCCTGATGCGGGGCGCGAGGATCCCGCAATGCTCATCGCAACTCCCGAGGAGACAAGCGCCTTTATCACAATCCATGCGCCCTCCTCGGAGCCCGGGCTTATGAGGTTGGCGCTCTTGAGAAGAATCTCCGCCGCCATCTTCGAGAGCGTTGCGGCATACTCGCTTATGGCCTCGCCCTTAATCCTGTGGGAGAGTTCCCAGTCGAGAATCGCCGTGTAATTCGAGATTATATCCGCACAGCCCGATGCCATGAGCCTGTGCGGCGCTTTTGCGATTATTTCGGTATCGGCAACAATCGCATGCGGCGGATGCGCATTGAGGGAGACACTGCCCTCATCCGTCATGACCGATGCGCGTGATGAGGCAATGCCGTCGTGGGAAGCGGCGGTCGGCACGCTTATGAATTCGCATTCAAGGTTATATGAGACGATCTTTGCGAGATCTATGATTTTTCCGCCGCCGATTCCGAGAATGAAGTCCGCTTTGTCCTCGGTTGCGACACGCTCCGCCTCGCTTATCACATCCGGCGATATGCTCTTTGCGGTGAAGACACTGACCTCCCGCTCTTTGGAGAGGATATCGCATGCGTGCTCCCCCGCGGTCTTCATCGTATGTTCGCCCGAGATAATCAGCGCAGATTTCCCTAAATAAAGGTCATCACAGACTTTTGGCAGTTGATCCAGGACGCCGTGTCCTATCAGAACGTCTCGCGGCATCTGCATCCATCTGGACTTATCGAACTCGGGTTTTCTCAGTACTTTTATACTATCTGCGCTCATTATTTTATCAATAAATGATAGGGGATTTTATATACAAATATTATGTTGATCCTATTCTCAACGGCGGCGCATACAACCCCGTCGATACGCTGACGTATGCGACGATTCTTATTGTTGCCGTATATCTCGTCTATCGCTGGCTTGTCCGCAGTAAAATCGAGATTAACGGGGATTTCATAATTGCTCTGCTTCCCTTTGTGGTCCTCGGCGCCACATCGCGTGTGGTCGAGGATACGGGAGTCATCCCTTTTCCGTATAATGTCCTGTTCATAACGCCGCTAATATACTTCGTAATATTCTTTTACACGATATTT
Organism: Methanomicrobium sp.; assembly: GCA_017412625.1. Taxonomy (GTDB): domain Archaea; phylum Halobacteriota; class Methanomicrobia; order Methanomicrobiales; family Methanomicrobiaceae; genus Methanomicrobium. The sequence goes on along the minus strand of JAFPWZ010000125.1, from coordinate 2,579 downwards.
GCGCTCCTTTTGTCGCGTTATATGCAATATAAGGGCTTTGTGGACAGTTACCATAAGCTCATGTGCGGCATCGGAATCGCGGGCGTTGCCGTATCGCTCATTCCCCTTGTCTGGGTCGGAATCACGAGAACGCAGATAAATCTCTTTGTCTTCTTTGCAATCTGCGCCATGGGTCTTGTGACGTCCGCGGCTCTCTGGGCTGTGATGCGGTATGTCTTCAAGTGGGAGTTTGTCGACGAAATCCTCTATAAACTGCTCATCTTCGGTCAGCTCTTCGATGCAAGCGCTACCAGCTTCGGTCTCGAACTTCACGAGATGAAGTATGTGGAGCAGCATGTTGTCGGCGGCGCTCTCATCGATGCCACGGGAACGGCGTTCTCGATGTATCTGCTGAAGTTGCTTGTCCTGATACCCGGAATCTATATTCTGGAGATGTATCGCCGCGACGGCGGCAATCAGGCGCTCTGGCACATGATCCTCTTTGCCATGATAGTCGTGGGTCTGGCTCCCGGAATACGCGATATGGTGCGGATGGTGCTCTATGTTTGAGAACAGTTACGGGAATTCGGTTGCCCTTTCACTGGCGATTTTCATCGTCTTTTTCCTCATCGGATGCTTTGTTGTGGCGCCGAACGAGGAGATTGCCGAGCCGCTGATTATTGCCATACAGAACGAGATGGGTGCGCTCTCCATGGACGATGACCCCATGGTGCTGATGATTCAGATATTTCTGAATAATCTCTCCGCCGCTTTGTTCCTGTTTCTCGGCGGCGCCGTCCTGGGCGTTGTGACGGGTTATGTGCTGCTGACAAACGGCTTCGTTATCGGTCTTGTCATGGGATACATGACAAATCTCAAGGGTATTACGCTCTCTCTGGTTTCGATAGTGCCGCACGGCATCTTTGAGCTTTCGGCGTTTTTTATCGCTTCGGCGATGGGTTTTATGCTCGCGGAGTCGGTTTACCGCGAGTATTACGGCAGCGGAGATGCCGCGGATACCGCCAAAGGGCTCGGCATGAAGTTTGTTACGATTGTGATACCCCTGCTCTTTCTTGCCGCATTCGTCGAGTCTTTCATAACGCCTGTTCTGATGAACATGGTCATGTAAGAGATCAATGGTCATGTCAGGGGATGAAAAACGTAATTATATTTTTGTTGAAACCAAATCAGATAAAGAAATCCGAGAGACTAATCTATAGACATTTTGGAATGATAAGGAGTTTTTAATGGCAGACGAGAGCACGGTTACGGCACTTCCGGCAAAGGAAAATTTCAGCGAATGGTATAACGACGTTCTTTGGCGTGCGGAGATAATGGATGTAAGATACCCCGTAAAGGGTCTTTATGTCTGGTATCCGCACGGATTTTCACTGCGCCGCTCGACATATGCGATTCTTCGCGAACTTATGGACAGGGAGCACGAGGAGACTCTCTTCCCGCTTCTTATTCCCGAAGACCAGTTCATGAAGGAAGCCGAGCATATCAAAGGATTTGAGAATGAGGTTTACTGGGTCACGCACGGCGGTCTGACGCCGCTGGACGTAAAGCTTGCACTGCGCCCGACGAGCGAGACGGCAATCTATCCGATGTATGCCCTTTGGGTGCGCTCGCATGCCGACCTGCCGCTGAAGCTTTACCAGATCGTCAACACGTTCCGCTACGAGACAAAGCATACAAGACCGCTGATTCGTCTGCGCGAGATTACCTCGTTTAAGGAGGCTCACACGGTTCATGCGACATGGGAGGAGGCAACGCAGCAGGTTGAGACCGCCGTTTCACTCTATTGCGAGTTCTTTGACAGAATCTGTGTCCCGATAATCTTCTCCAAGCGTCCCGACTGGGATAAGTTCCCGGGCGCGGACTACACAATGGCGGCGGATGCGATAATGCCGGACGGCAGAACGCTTCAGGTCGGCACCTGTCACCATCTCGGCGACCACTTCTCAAAGACCTTCGAATTAAGCTACGAGGACGAGAACGGGGAGCAGAAATTTGCTCATCAGACCTGTTACGGTATCTCCGAGCGCTGTATTGCGGCGATGATAAGTATCCACGGCGACGACAAGGGTCTTGTCCTGCCCCCCGAAGTTGCGCCTGTTCAGGTCGTCATCGTCCCGATTATCATGAAGAAGAATGCCGATACCGTGATTGCGGCGGCAAAAGAGCTTGAGAAGGAGATTAAAGCCGCAGGTCTTCGCGTGAAGATTGATGCGAGAGAACTGCGCCCCGGCGCCAAATACTATCACTGGGAGATGAGAGGCGTTCCGCTGCGCATAGAGATCGGTCAGAGGGATATCGACGGCGGCACTGTTATGGCGGTTGACCGCTACGGCGTCAAGACCGCGGTTAAGAGAGCCGAGGCGGTTTCGGGCATAAAGGCGCTTTTGGAGGCTTTCAAGGCGGAGATGAAGGCGAGAGCGATGACGAAGGCGGTCTCGCAGATCAATACCGCATCCACTCTCGAGGAGGCAAAGGCTGCCGTCGAGAAGGGTGTCGCGGTTGTTCAGTGGTGCGGCTGCAAGGAGTGTGCCGATGCCATAGAGCAGGGTCTTGACGTAAGCGTGCTCGGAAGCGAGGTC
>JAFPWZ010000124.1 GCA_017412625.1 Methanomicrobium sp. | reverse complement strand
TTGCCGCTGTGCAGGTGTTCATGATACTTTCTTGTATTTTTCCCTAAATAAATGCGGCGAAGTTGACCGAAATTTGCCCGCAGGCGTTCTGCGGGTCTGCGGACGCAGGCGTATGCGGATAAGAGTTGTCAAAATGCGAAATGAGAATTCAAAGAAAAAATTGGGGTTTTACCCCGCGTATGCCGTCGACGGGACCCGAACCCGCGACCTCCAGATATCTCAGATATCAAAGCGCCCCGAAATGTGCTCAAAAACCCTATGAGTCTGGCGCCCTAACCAACTAGGCCACGACGGCACTGAATTTTCTGCCGTTGGTTTGGTGCACACAAAGTGCATATTTAAAACGACGGATAATTTATTAAAGTTTATGATATTCACCTGCGGCGGCGGGGCTGCGGGTGAGGATATCGGTTCCGTGTCGGTCGGCGGAGGGTCAGTGACGGCGTTTGTCGGGCGAGATCTTCTGTCTGCTCTTTGTGGGACGCATCTTTGAGGGTTTTTTTGCGCCGCCGTGCGGGCGGTGTGCGCCGGAGTTCGAGGGTCTGCCCGCGGGGCGCGATCCCGGTTTTGACGATTTTCCGGCTCCCGAAGGTCTTGCCGGTCTTGACGTCCTTCCCGCGCCGCTGTCGGAGTCGCGGTATGAGTTGCGGGTGTGCGTGGTGTAGGGGTTTCTTCTTTCGCTGTTTATCGAGTTCTTCGGCATGTAGCCGAGTCTTGAGTCTGAGGCGGCGTATCTCTGCGGCGTGTGCGGGGCAAAAGATCCCGACGATGATGACCTGCGGCTGCCGCCGAAGTCGTCGTCATATTCGTCATAATCTCCGTATCCGCGTGAGGGACGGGCGTAGGATGAGGATTTCGCATACTTCGTTTTTGGGGAGGGGTTTGAGGATTTTGAGGGCTTATGTGCCTGTCTGCCGCCGTGTCCCGCCGCGGCGTTTGCGTGCGGCGATTTCGGCTGCGACTGCGGCTGTGCCTGCATTGACTGCCGCGATGCCTTTTCCCTTCCCCTTGCCAGAACCATGGTCCTGCCGCGTGCCTGAAGGAGGATTGTGCCGCTTTCTTCGGCGACGGCTTTCGGGTCGATATCGGTGTTCCTGAGCCATTTGACCTTGATTATGTCCTCGTTCTTTGTCTGGCGGCGAATCTCCTCGATGATATTGTCGGTGCAGCCCATCTTTCCTATCCACAGGGTTGCTTTCAGCTCATGCAGGTCTTTGGGGGTATATTTATTGTAAGCCTTGTCGTTAATCATTATTTTTCCTCTCCGGCAGAGGGTAACGGCGGATTGCGCCGCAATTCTCACATGTCACGATTACTTTGTTCCTGTATATCCTTGTCTTCACATTGCGCCCGGGCATAAAAAAACTGTTGCACTTGCGGCAGAAATAACGGTTATACGGTTTTTTTATGCGGATTCGATACTTCATTGCGAGGGTTCTCGCATGTTTTACGCAGGTTGTGCCGAATGTCCCGTCCGTTACGTCGGTTCCGTACTCCGCGTCCTTTCCGCCCGCATTTTCGGTTCCGGCATGCTCCATTGCAAGCTCAAAGAGCCGGTTTATTCTTTCTTCCGCCAAAGAACGCTGTTTTGAACGGTCATTACGTCTTGCCATATTCGCCTGTTTATGCGCTTTTATGCGTCTTTATGCGCCGCTTCTCCCGTGTCGGTTACGCGTCGCGGTCAGTCTCTGCCGTATCTGTGTTGCGCGTCTCTATATATTGCACATGCAAAGGTATAATACACGCGGAAAAAGGGTCGGTTATTTGAGGATTCTTACCCTGCGGCCTTCGAGGACGAGTCTGTCGTCGCAGAAGAGTGCGATTGCCTTCGGAAGCGCTATGTGCTCTTCTTTGAGGATTCTCCCGGCAAGGGTGTCTTCGTCATCGTCGTCGAGGACGGGGACGACGTGCTGGAGGATGATTGCGCCGCCGTCCATCTCTTCGTCGACGAAATGAACGGTACAGCCGGCGACTTTGACGCCGTATTCGACAGCCTGCCGCTGTGCGTGCAGTCCCTTGAAGGAGGGGAGCAGGGCGGGGTGGATGTTTATCATGCGGCCTTTGAAGGCTTTTGCGGTCTCGGTTTCGAGGAGGCGCATGTAGCCTGCGAGGACGAAGACGTCGGGGTTTACCTCGGTCATGGTGCGGCGGAGTTCCCTGTTGTAGTCGTCGCGGGTCTTGAACTTGTTGAAGTCGATGATTTTTACGGGGATTCCCGCTTTTTCCGCACGCTCTATGGCGTAGGCATCGGGCTTGTCGGTGATGAGGCAGACGATTTCGCCGTTGATACTGCCGTCTTTTACCTTTTCGATTACGGACTGAAAGTTTGATCCTCTGCCGGAGGCAAGCACTGCGATGCGTTTCATGTACAGTTATTGGTTTTTATCGGAAAAAAGATGTGTTATCTGTTCGGCATGCTTCGGGAACATATCGGGACTTATATGGGACATATAGGGGACTTGTCGGGAATTTCCCGAAATTCTCAGAACTCTTCGTCGGAGCTTTCCTGCG
>JAFPWZ010000123.1 GCA_017412625.1 Methanomicrobium sp. | reverse complement strand
CGTTGTTATCCGAAATTACGTCAAATTTGCATCACACAGGCAACAACGCTTTCAAAAACCGATAGCTATATATTTCACAATTGTGAATATTTGTATGCACTACTGCACTGAGATGCGGAGTGCGGGTAACAAACTTAACAGCGCCAAGGTGGCGGAGAGGCTACGCGGTCGCCTGCAGAGCGACTATTACTCCAGTTCAAATCTGGACCTTGGCTTACATTTTTAAAATTGATTCAGATTTTTTACAACATTTTGAAGTCATATATTGCGGTTGATAAATTTTATCACTGAATATCACATAGTCTTTAGAATGTATGGTGAGCACAGCTATCCGCTTCATATCGATGAAGCCGGTGTTTTAATTGACATAATCGAGAAGGACGGTGCTTTTTTTTACAAGCGCAAGTCGGCGACGGGCAATACATTTGAGTGCTATTTGTCCGACGGCAACGGAAAAATACGTATCTGCCCCGTGGAACCCGTAAATCTTCCCAAGTATATCACCGACTATCTTGAGATTGATTTCGATAAGGTCATGGTTGCCCCTAATTCCGAGCATACCATCTATCTTAAGTTCCCGCTTGAGATTGGCGTATTCTATGATTCCGGCAATCATCTTGCACTTCTCGGAATATTCTCAAATATCCCGCAGAAGTATACCCTCTATGGCGACCCCTCGGCAGGCACAATTGCCCGCTATTATCGGAGTGAAGTATATCATACGATCCCCGATGTCGACAAGACACGTGAGGGCATAGCGAAATTGACCATAATTAATAATGAACCCGATATTGCGGTCGTATCCAAGGTTGTTCTTGACTGTTATGCAATGAAGATCTACTTCAATGATTCAATGGCGGCAATGACGGCTTCAATGAAGATTCAGCCCAAGAAAACTGCCACGACGGAATGCATCGACGAACCCATGATTGAAGGCATGACGCGTTCAACCGAGGTATATGCGGCATTCTCATCCATACCCGTAATACACAAGTCTTTCTTCATGGAGAGTGGTTACAATGATTGATTATCTGATCTCGGTATTTTATGAACCCATAACCGATAACGGAGTATCACTTTACAATATCACGGTATTTCTGATAATCCTCATTCTGGGTTACCTCATAGGTACCATTATCTCGAGACTTATAAAGAGAAAACTGCCAGATAAGATGTCGATAAACGACAAGCAGGCGGTCGGAAAGGTAATTACCTTATTTATCTTCTTCATTGCGTTTGTGTCCGCGCTTCCAAACTTAAACATAGATCTTTCCGGTATATTCGTAGTCGGCGGTCTGTTTGCCCTGGTTTTCGGTATTGCCTGTCAGAGTGTATTCTCAAACGCGGTATCCGGAGTTATCCTCTTCATAGAGCGTCCGATTAAGATCGGCGACGACATAAAAATCGGCGGTTCAGAAGGAACGGTTGTCGACATTCAGGTCCTGTCAACGATAATCAAGACATTCGACGGAATTTATGTGCGCATTCCGAATCAGACCATGTTTACGGCCGATATCATGAACTATGTCGTAAATGTTGCGAGAAGATTCGAGTATGTCATCGGAATAAGATATTCGGATGATGCCGAGCTTGCAACTAAGGTGATTGCAAGGGTTGTTAACGAGCATCCGTTTGCTTTAAAGAATCCGGCACCTGCAATTTACGTCTCGGATCTTGCCGATAACAGCGTCAATATCACGGTAAAAATCTGGGCGCCGTCGACCGTCTGGCTCGGTGTAAAGAACGAGTTGCTGTTCAAGATTCGAAAGGAACTCCTTGCCGAAGGAATAGACATCCCGTTCCCGCAGAGAACGCTCAGTTTTTCCGACGACGTCAAGGATAAAGTGGTTATTCTTAATCCGTCCGATGTTTCGGTATCCGAGAAGGCATAAGATCAAACAAAAAATCCGATTACTCTTTTTTTTTAATTTGATTCCATTTCCTTTTCTATTTCCATTTAATTACTATTTCCTTTCTATTCCTACTTCCGTTTTCATTTCAGTTTCATCATCATTTTCACTTTCGCGCTCTTTTTCATGCTATCTATCGGGCTTTTTTCACTTTCGCGATGCACGGCTTAATGATAATATATGCGTTCGTCGATTCTGTATTATGAAGAACGTTGATATGAGTGTCAATGGAAATACATTGACCATAAAGGTGGATCTCTCCAAAGACTTCGGAGAGACAAAATCTGGTAAATCAATCTCAATTGCATCGACGGACGGTAACGTATCCGTTCCCGGGAACGATGACATTAAAATCGGTCTGAACGTTTACAGGAAGAAGTGATCAGATTTAAAACTGAGAAAACGTTAAGAAATAAAGACAGAAGCGTGCTTTAAAACATCGGATAAAAGAGCCTCAAGAGGGAATTGAACCCTCGACCTGCTGATTACAAATCAGCCGCTATGCCGCTAAGCCACTGAGGCGCGTTACTAATGTTATACCTAATGTTTAAAATAACTATTGATTTATCAATCGGATAACGGCAGTAAAAGCAGGCGCGGATGCGAACAACTTAGACAGAATTATTCTGTCATGCGAGATAATAATGTAAGCAATTATCATGGCGCATCTGACTGTCGACATTGGCGGAAGTCCGGGTATAGACTGCCGCGGATTCTGTCAATACTGCTACTTCAAAAAGCTGAAAAAGGAGGAAAATCCCGAACCGTTCGGCTGCAAATACTGCCTGCCGTTCGTAAAGGGATGCGAGTACTGTACAGACGGCGTGCGCGAAAAATACGGCGGGTTTAAGCCGCTGAGGGAGGTTGCCGACGATATCCTTGCAAATCTTCAGATGATGGACGGCGATCTAGAGAAGATAACAATCAGCGGCGGCGGCGACCCCTCATGTTATCCCGAATTTAAGGACCTCATGGAGATACTCTCCAGCATGGATGTTCCGATTCATATCGGCTACACCAGCGGCAAGGGCTTTGATTCCGTGGATATTGCCGATTTCATGGTCGAAAACGGACTTTCAGAGATATCCTTTACGGTCTTTGCGAGCGATCCCGCACTTCGCGCCGAATACATGAAAGATCCTACGCCAGAGGTTTCTCTCGAGGTTTTCAAAAGATTATGCAGTAAGATAGACGTCTATGCCGCCGCCGTCGTATTGCCGGGTGTCAACGACGGCGAAGTCCTTGAAGAGACATGCCGCTGGCTCGACGAATGCGGTGCGAAGGGGCTGATTCTGATGCGGTTTGCAAACCGCACCGATCAGGGACTGATACTCGGAAACGCCCCGATAATCGAGAATCAGCGCCTGCACACCGTCCGCGAGTTTGCGGAGATGGTTGCGGGACTTAATTCGCGATACAAGCTGAAGATAAACGGAACGCCGCTCGGAGACCCGGATATCGGTTCGCCTTTCGCAATATTGGGGGAACCCGACCTGCTTGAAAAACTCCCTCGTGTCGAGGCATATGCGACCATAATTACGGGAAGCATTGCGGCAAGACCTATTCAGAAGATACTTGATGCATGCGGCAATCGCTCGTGGGTCTACGGGACAAACAAGGAGATTGCCTGCCTGATTACGATAGACGATCTGAAGGAGGTTGATCTCTCAAAGATTGGAACCACGGTCATCATCCCGGGACGCGCCTTTGTCCATGAGAAAGAGGCGGTCGAAGTCTTAAGCGCCGACGGTGTCTCGAGAACAGTCATACGCGGTCCCGATATGCTCACCGCCGATGCCGAAACAAGCATGGGAATGGATAAAAACGGCGTTTTACAGATGGAGATGGACGGTTTTGCCGAGCTTATCCGCATAATCAACATGAACGGCGAAAAATATCCCGACATAACCTGAACCATGAAGACCCCTTTCCACATAATGATAATCCCGACACTCGGTTGTCCCGCCAATTGCAGTTACTGCTGGAGTTCGGAGGAGACATCTCCGATAATGACAGTCGATACCGTAAAGAAGACTGCCGAGTGGATAAAATCACTCAATCTTGAGGGTTATCAGGCCACGGTCACTTTTCACGGCGGCGAACCGCTCCTTGCGGGTGCGGCATTTTACAGGGAAGTTCTCCCCGTTCTTGCCGACGGACTGAAAGATCTCAATCCCGCTTTTGCAATACAGACGAATCTCTGGAGGATGACTCCCGAGATTGCACGGATTCTTGCCGAATACAAAATCCCCGTAGGCTCGAGCCTTGACGGTCCGAAAGATATTACCGATGCGCAGAGAGGCAAAGGATACTATGACCGCACTCTTGCCGGCTGCAAAATTGCGCAGGATGCCGGTCTTGACGTCCGTTTCATCTGCACATTCACAAAAATGTCCTTTGAGAGAAAGGAAGAGATCTTTAATTTCTTTATGGAGAACGGCATGCCGCTTAAGCTTCATCCGGCACTTCCATCCATTCGAAGCAGCGAACCCGAGAAATATGCGTTGCCGCCGGAGAAATACGGCGAGCTTCTGGTATATCTCCTGGATAAAGCCGTTCTTCACATCGACAGGGTCGAGATCTTAAACATCAACGATCTCTGCCGCTGTGTCTTTACAAGGCACGGAAATGTCTGCACCTATGCCGACTGCATGGGGACCACGTTTGCGATAGGTCCCGACGGCAGTATCTATCCCTGCTACCGTTTTGTCGGAATGGAGGATTACGTCATGTGCAATGTGCATGATTCTCCCTCATGGGATGACTTAAAAGAGTCGCGGGCCTGGAAACTCATGTTTGAGTTCAAGGATTTTGTCGATGCTCATTGCGCAGGCTGCCGTCATATCTCATACTGCCGCGGCGGATGTCCGTATAATGCGATTGCACCAACAGGCGGCGTTGTCCGCGATGTCGATCCCCACTGTCCCGCATATAAGAGAATCTTCGATGAGATTTCCGACAGGCTCGATTCCGAGATGTACGGGGACGATTCTTTAGATGGCGGAAGTTCGCGCAGACGCCGCAGAAAGAGTGCGGGTGTAAGCGACCTTATCAGAAAGATAGTCTCGCAAAATTAGATTACAGACATCTATTTGATGTTATATTAGTGTCGGATTAGTGAATCGGATTGATGCATCGGTTTTTGGATTGAAAACCGAATAAAAAAGATATTTTGAATGGTTCAGTTCAGAACTTTCTGAATTTCTTCTTTTAATATATTGGATATTACCTTGCCGTCGACCTTGCCGCGCATCTCCTGCATGACAACACCCATAAGAGGACCGAGTGCTCTCATGCCCTGTGCTTTGACGAAATCGGAGCGCTCGTTGACGATCTTTGCAATCACGCTGGAGAGTTCCTCGGTCGATACCGACGGAGATATATCTTCGATTGCTTTTCTTACGCCGGTTCCGCATGCAACCGCCTTGAGAATATCCGGGACCGCCTCCTTGGCAGCCTCGCCTTTCTCGACCGCAGTCAGGAGTTCGAGTATGGCATCATTATGGATCTTCGAGACATCGGCGCCGTCGCGCTTGATCTCGCGCAGGGTTGCATAAATCGTCCTTGCGGCAAGCGCGGGTTTGATGCCGCTCTTAACCGCCTTCTCAAACAGACCGCAGCGCACCGAGAATGCGATATTGTTTGCAAGAGCGGGGTCAAGACCGAGTTCTTTAACAAAGCGTTCCTCCTTTGCCGTGAGAAGTTCGGGTATTACAAGACCGTCCCAGTATTCGGTCGGCAGATTGACGGGCAGAACATCGGTCTCGGGATACATCCTTGCCGCACCAGGAAGCGGGCGCATATATGCGGTCGAACCGCCGTCAAGCATCTTCCTCGTCTCTTCGAGAACGCCTTCAAACGAGAGTTCGGAACGCTTGATTATCTGACCGATGGCACACTGTGCCTTCTTCTTTGTATCGGCGACGAGAATGACGCAGTCTTCCGGCATCGCGCCCGTGAACTCGCGAAGCTTTGCGACCTCATCCGCGGTAACGCCGTATGCGGGAAGCTCATCAGTATGGAAGAGACCGCCGACGCCGCATTTCTTCGCATAATCGGAGATCTCGCTGCCGAGTCTGCGCCCGGGCTGAATCTCCTTTCCGACAAGACCGTTGAAACCCTGCAGGCGTACCGCAAGAATGCACTTCGCACGCTTGAGAATCGCCGATTCCGTATCCCTGAAGAGATCGGTGACGTCATAGACGTCTTTCAGGACCTTTGCACCGCGCTTTTTCAGTTCGTCGCGGATTGCGATGAGATTCTGCTGGCGTAAAATCTCGCGCCTGACAACCTCGTCGATGAGGGCTAAGTCCTGAACACCCTTAATCTCGACTCTGGCGCCGCCTTTGATTGAGATATTGACATCCTGACGGATGGTTCCCAGACCGCGTTTGACACGTCCCGTGGAACGAAGGAGCATACCGATGTATTTTGCCGCTTCCTTCACTTCCTGCGGAGTCTTCAGATCGGGTGCGGTCGTAATCTCTACAAGAGGTATGCCCAGTCTGTCAAGTGAGAAGGTATCTCCCTCGACACGCTGTGCGGCATCCTCTTCAAGACAGAGCGAATCGATACCCGCGCCGCCCTCGATGCAGGGAATCCTTCCGTTAAGTGCGACAAGCGAGGTTCTCTGGAAACCGCTGGTATTGGAGCCGTCAATGACAAGTTTCCTCATCACGTGAACCTGCTGAACGGGGGTCATGCCCATCATCTTGGCGATTATCAGAGAGAGCTCGAAAGCCTCGGGATTCATAGGCGCGGGCGGCTCCTCATCGTTCTCGACAAGGCAGGTGGAATCAAACTCGTAATACGTGTAGATGCGGTTCTGCTTCTTCATCTCCTCTTCCGCAGCCCTGTCGATCTCGCCCATCTCGCTCTCGGTCGCGCGAAGATAGCGTTTAATCTCGCCCGTCTTCTCGCTTACATCCCGAAGTTGTGTCGGGCAGTGACAGAAGAGTTTCTCCTTCGTATCCAGTTGCTGGTGAATCTCGATACCCGCCATAAGACCGATTTTCTCATAGTCCTGTTCGGGAACGCGGATATTCTTTGAAGCCGCTGCTTTACCGTTATCTGACATTTTTCAGGCACCTCCCCGTCTCGCCGCGAAGATCGGTCTTCATGAGTTCCTTAATCTTCTCCGGGTCTTTCTCGTTACCCAGAACCCACATGAGTTTTACGAAAGCAACCTCGGGGAGCATGTCCTCTCCCTCGATGATTCCGGCATCGAGGAGGTCGCGTCCCGTATCGTAAACCCTGTCGCAGACGCGTCCGTTAAGGCACTGCGATGTCATGACGACCGTTGTTCCCGTCTCAATCAGATGCCGTATAGCATCAATGCAGAGGGATGATGTATGCCCGAGACCCGTTCCCGCGATAATCAGACCCTTGTATCCGTTGAATGCGCTGATAATCTCGGGTCTCATGCCGGGGTAGAAGTAGACAAGGCCGACATTCTCTTCCATCGAATCGAAGAGCTCGACCTCATTGGTGCCGCGCCTTACAGCATCCCCGTCAAGTTCGACATCCAGTGACGGATAGCCGACCTTTCCGAGCGGCTTTATGTTCATGCTGCGGAAGGCATCGCGCCTTGAAGTATGCATCTTTCTTACGCGCGTACCGCGGTGTATGGAGCAGTAATCGTCATCCGTGGTTCCGTGCATGACAACCGCAACCTCACCGAGATCCGAGAGTGCCGCCGCCGCACTGCACATGCCGTTCATGACATTGTCGCTCGACGGGCGGTCAGCAGAGCGCTGTGAGCCGACGAAGATGATCGGAACCGGCGTCTTTACCATGAAACTTATCGCCGCCGCGGAATATGCAAGCGTATCGGTTCCGTGCGTGACGATAATGCCTTTGGTGCCTGATTTAATCTCATCGTAAATTGTTCGCGCAAGTGTCTTCCAGATATCAACGGTCATGTTCTCCGAAAGTATGGTTGCGGGGACATGTGCGCTGAACTGTGCGATATTCTTAAGATCGGGAATTGCCCTTAAAATATCGTCCGCCTCAAACTGACTGGTGACGGCTCCCGTCCTGTAATCAATCTTTGATGCTATGGTACCGCCCGTAGAGATGATTGAGAGTTTCGGAAGCGATTCGTTCTGCTCTATCTTCTTCGGTGCAGGTGCGGCATTGCCTGCCTCATCCGTCGGAGTAAGCGCGGAATAGTCGACGCCTATATTGTATCCGCTAGGCAGTTTGACCACGGCTTTACCGTCTCTTTCCGTGATATACGAGCCTTTGTATTCGCTTCCCGCATATCTGCAGATTACTTTGCAGCCTGCGGTATATCCGTGTGATCCGCAGGTATTGCCGGATGAATTTGCACTCTTTCTGTCGGCATTCGCTTTTGCATTATCTGTATTTCCGGTCATTATTTCTTAATCATCTCCTCGGCCTCTTTAATCATCTTTTCAATTGCGCTCTCTGCTCTTGCGCGGTAGGCATCCGTCCATTCGAGATCCTCTTTAAGATCTGCTCTTCTGCGCTCAATACACTTTTGGACGCTCTCGGGTGCGGGACCGCCGGTCGCATTCCTCTCACGCACCGAGAATTCGGCATCAAGTGCCTTTTTCACGGTTGCGGCATCTAAGCCTTTTTTCTTCAGGGATATTCCCGCCATCTCGGATGCGGCTTCTTCAAGGGTATTGATATCCAGTTTTCCGAGTCTTACGGCGCGACCGACTATGCCGTGCGCCGTTCTGAAAGGCAGACCGTAGTTTCTGACCATGACATCGGCAAGTTCCGTTGCCGTTGAAAAACCTTTTCCGGATTCTTCCGCAAGTTTTGCCCTGTTAAATTCCGCGGTCTGAATCATGCCCGACATAATCTTAATCGAACTCTTCGCATCGCTCACTGCACGCCAGAGATGATTCCATAAGTCCTGCATATCGCGGTTATAACTCATGGGCAGTCCTTTTACTAGCGCTACCGACGCCGCAAGCGCACCCGCTGCGGAAGCGGTCTTTCCGCGCATAATCTCGGCACAGTCGGGATTCTTCTTCTGCGGCATTATGGAACTGGTCGAGCAGTAGGCATCGTGAAGATTGACAAATCCGGCGAAGGTCGAGCTCCAGACAACCATCTCCTCGCAGAGGCGGCTGAGCGTTGTCATGAGTATGGTGCATGCCGCTATCGTCTCAATGCAGAAATCGCGTCCGGAAACACAGTCCATTGAGTTCTCAAGGACCTCGGGGAATCCCAGAAGTTCGGCGGTATACTCCCTGTCAATCGGATATCCGGTGGATGCGAATGCCGCCGCTCCGAGCGGGCATCTGTCAACCCTAAGGAGTGCATCCCCGAAGCGTTCAAAGTCGCGGCCCAAAGCCTGTTCATAGTTCATGAAGTAGTGTGCCAGTGTCGTCGGCTGGGCATACTGCATATGGGTGAATCCCGGCATGAGCGAGTTTAGATTATCCGAGGCGAGTTCCATGAGCACTTTTCTGAATCCGGCGATCTCCGAGAGAATATCCAGTATGTCGCCCCGAAGTCGAAGGCGGACGCAGGTTGCGACCTCGTCATTCCTGCTTCGCCCGATATGAAGCCTTCCGCCGTTTTCGGAGCCTATGCGGTCTATGATATAACTCTCTATACCTGCATGAACATCCTCGTATTTTGCGTCGAAAACCGACTCGGAAAGACCGTTTTTGTGAAGGTCAAGGAGTACTTCCATGATCTTCTTTGCCGAACCGCGATCAACTATCTTTTGGCGCGATGTCATGAGCAGATGACCGATGTCGACCAGCACGTCCGAGTCACCGATATAACGGTCAGCCTCTGCAGATGAGAGATATCCCCAGACCTCTTTAGGGCGTTCGTCTCCGAGGCGGCCGCCTCTTAAGATATCTTTCTTTACCGGGGATTTTTCAGTCGTTGTCTTTTTTGCCGGTTTATTTGCCGGTTTATTTACTGTTTTCTTTGACGTTTTGTCTGCAGTTTTGTTTACGGTCTTACCTGCTGCCTGACCTGCCGCTTCATTTTTTGCCGCGCTCGCTTTTTTATTTGCGGGTTTTGCGGATTTATCGGCAGTTTTTTTTACCGTTTTATTGCTCTTGCCGTCATCTTTTTTATTTGTCTTTGCGCTCATGCAGAGGGATGCTCCTGTACTTATTGCTTAATTATTGTCATGTATTGATATTTAATGCGGCGATTAATCTTCAGTCTGAGCTCTATCAGGGAGATTGTTTGCGTGCGGTTTTATGGTTCCCAGTGCGCAATTCGTTAAGTCTGCTTTTATTTATATGAATGTACAATATATTGTAAGTATATTGCAAGAGATTCATCAGATATGTCCATCTATTCTTCATCAGTAAAGATAATCCGCTATCTATTCAGTCCTTTCAAAAAGATGCTTGCTCTGTATTTAATCGGAGTCTTACTCTTAAGTTTTCTTGAGATATTCCGTGTCTCCCTGGTCTATCCTATAGTTAATTACGGTCTTAATGTTGAGAGTCAGACAAAATTTCTGGATGATTTCTTTGACTGGATATTGGGACTGATCAATATTCCTTACAGTCCTTTTCCGGTATCCTGCCTGCTGTTGCTGATAACATCCTGCGTCATTGTCGTTGTTTACGGACTTGTCGCTTACGGAGGGGCATATCTTTTCTCGAAGGTCCGCGACAATATCGACAGAAGAGTCTTTGCACGCATTAATTCAAGACCTTACAGTTATTTTGCCTCAAAGAAGCAGGGTGATCTCCTCTATATCGGTCAGGGAGCGGTTGTGGAGACCGGTAACGCAGTTATGCAGATTGTAGAAGCTTTCAAAAATCTTTTCATGGCTTTTTTGTATCTGATATTTCTCTTTATGATCTCCTTTGATCTCACGGTGGCGATCATAATCCTTGGGGCGATATATGCCTTTGTCGTCAAAAAGCATCTCTTCTCACGCGTATACAGGAACAGCAGTCTGCTTAGAGATTCTTTGCTGCAGAAGTCAGTGGTCTATCAGGAGTTTATCTCGGGTATAAAGACCATATTCATAACGGGTTCGGTTGCGGCATGGAAGCAGAAATACGATTCGGCTGTGGATATACTTTTTAAGGCATATCTGAATGTGACGGCACTGGGTAAGATTCCTTCAATGGCAAATGACTTCATAATGTTCTCGATAATCGCCTGCGGCGGCGTCCTGCTTTACCTGATTACGGGCGGCGATTTTCTGCCGTATATAGGAACCTTCGGAGTGTTCATGCTCGGACTCTATCGTATGGTCCCGACACTTACTCAGGCGCAGAGTAATCTTACATATATTATTCAGTATCTCCCTTCAATGGAACTTGTCTATCAGACCCTTACCGAAGAGGACAGTCCCGCAGATGTCTCCGGAAAAGCCGCCGTGAAGAAGTTCTCGTTCAATGATAGGATTGAATTCTCGGATGTATCGTTCAGATATAATGATACCCTGGAGAATACGATACAATCTCTCTCATTTGCCGTTAAAAAGAATACACGTGTGGCAATTGTCGGAAGTTCGGGTTCCGGAAAGACAACGACCGCAAATCTGCTTGCCCTGCTTTATAAGCCCACCTCAGGCACAATCTCGGTTGACGGAACCGATCTTCAGGAGATAGATCCCG
>JAFPWZ010000122.1 GCA_017412625.1 Methanomicrobium sp. | reverse complement strand
CGGATTCAACCGGGCTTAACGGAAACGGAAATGACCGATCCGGCAACCGACCGAATCAGCCGACCGGAACCGAATCAATCGATCAAACCGAATGAATCGACCGAAACCGAACCAATCGACCAAAATCGAATCAATCGGAATAAATCGGAATTAATCGGAATAAATCGGGACTGTTCTCCTCCGAATAGGGCAGGAAGGTATTATTGAGTAAAGAACCCGCTTACATGGGATACGGCTCACGGATGCTGACTGTCGTGTTGATACTGACGATCCTGACCGCGATTATGGTGGTCTATGCCTTCAGTCTTCATGCGGTACGCGGAAAGAGAAAACCGGAGATGTAACACGTAAAGGTTTTTGCTCAAAAATCCGGCAGTAAAATCAACGAAATCAAAAACACGGGAATAACTGATAAAAACCTTAAAACATCTGACAAACACCACGAAAAGATAACTGACCAAATTAACGGAAAAAAGCAATCAACGCAATACACAACAATTCAGCACAGCAATCCAAAACCAATCCGAAACAGCAAATTGCAGCTTAAAGATTGCAACTTCAAGATTGGAGGACTGCCGAAGAAAAATTTCGGCAGTCTTCTTCATGAAATTCTTCATGAAAGAATACCCGCATACGACCAAATTTTAAGGTAAATAATATGACTCAATACACAACGGAAAGGAAGATCCCCCAAATCTCCGCAACCACCGCAAATCCTGCAGTTTTCACGGCAACCGCAACACCCGCATGCGCAATTCCGCAGGAAAATATATCTCCGAAGGATAAGACAGCAAATCCGGAAAAAATGCTGAAACTGAGAGCTCTTCAGGCGGAGATGTTCGGGAGAATATCTCTTGAAGAGACAAATAAAAAGGCATCCCTTCTCGACAGAGTCGAGAGCAAATATCTTCTCTCCGGCGCTCAATACGGCAGACTGCTCGGAGAACTCGCCGGTTCATACTCCGTCCTCGAGGCATACGGCACTACGGTATCATCCTATGTGACCTCATACTACGACGATGACGGATACACGCTCTACTATCAGCACCATAACGGTCATTCCGACCGGTATAAGCTCAGAATGCGCCATTATCTCTCATCCGGCGAGAATTACCTTGAGGTAAAGCACAGGACGAACAGGGGCGCGACCTTAAAGAGCAGGATTAACACCGACGGCATCGGCGACCGCGAGGTAAGGAGGTTTCTGACCGAGAAGTTCCCCTATGAGATAAGCGGATTCCGCCCCGTGCTTACGACGGTCTATACAAGGATGACCCTTGTCTCCGACGAAGGAAGCGAGAGGATAACATTCGACACCGATCTGAGGTTTATCGGCGCAGACGGCAGAAGCTATGACTGCGGCGACCTCATAATCGCCGAGAGCAAACACGAGCGCCTTGCGAATACGCCGGCGCAGAAGAAGATGAAGGAATTGTCTGTGCGAAAAGCATCCTTCTCGAAGTATTGCGTGGGAACCGCGCTCTTAAACCGCAATCTGAAGAGCAACCGTTTCAAGCCGAAACTGCTCTATCTCTCGCGTGCTTCGGCGACGGGGCTGTACGGAAACGGCATCACGCCCGCTGCCGGATGTAATTTCTCAACCGCATCAGCCGTATCAGCCGTATCAACCGTTTCAGCCGCCGCATCCGTCGCATCCGCGGCTGCGTCATGGTCGGATGCATCCGCGACAGCTGTATCGGGGAGTGCTTTCAATCGCCTTGCCGTCCCGTATTCTGAGGTGACCGCATAATGGATATGTTTACTTATCTGACGGAGTTTTCCGGCGCCAATCCGCATCTTGCGCTTGCATCGGGCTTTCTGCTCAACTTTGCGGTCGCATACGTGATTATAAGATTCATCTACTGCCGAAAGGCGGCGAACCGGAACTTTGTCTTCACGTTTCTGGCTTTCAACTCCGTTGTCTACTTCATAATGGGTCTCTTTACGAGCATAGAACTGTCAATCGGCGCTGGATTCGGACTCTTCGCCCTGTTCTCGGTTCTACGTTACAGAACCGAGGCTGTCCCCATCCGCGACATGACCTATCTGTTCATCATGCTTTCGCTGCCGATATTGAACTCGATATTCTTTAACAGCGGCGAATACGGCAAGATAATCGTCTCAAACGTGCTGATTATCGGTGTCATTCTCTTCCTTGAGACCGGAATCGGATTTAAGAATACGCTCTCGAAGAATCTGCTCTATGAGAAGATTGAGTTGATTAAGCCCGAACTCAAAGAGGAGATGTTAAGCGATCTGCGGGAGAGGACAGGTCTTAAGATAACGGACTTTACCATAGAAAGAATCGATTTCCTGCACGATACCGCGGAGATAAAAATATACTACAATATCTGAATTACTTAATCATCGTCAATAACGGAAAAAGAGGGAAAAAATGAAGATTCCAAATACAATAACAAAGGCGGGCATGCTTCTGCCCGTCGTTCTTGCAATCGCGGCCGTTCTGGCGGGATGCGCGGTCCTTGACGGCAACGTTCCGTCCGCGCAGG
>JAFPWZ010000121.1 GCA_017412625.1 Methanomicrobium sp. | reverse complement strand
TCAATTCAGATTTCAATTCAGTTTTCAATACAGTTTTCAATTCAGTTTTTAGCATATTTCCGTTCGGTATCCGTCAGCAATAAGACATAAACAGACGGCATACGTAAATGGCATTCGTAAATGGCATAAATTAATGTGATTGCGATAGAAATAAAGGACTTATGCCGCATAAAGCGGAAGTTCCGCGATACGCTGCAAACGGAGAATACGCATGAAAAAAATACTGAGCATTTTTATCGTTCTTATCATTCTGCTCGCTTCGGCAGGCTGCGTCGGTGTGAACGGAGGACAGAACACGGAAAACGGAGTCGGCAGCAATACCGTTGCGAGCAATAGCGACGATAACCGCCATGTCCTTGTTGCCGTCTTTTCAGCGACCGGAAAGACGAAACAGATAGCCGATTCCGCCGCTAAGATACTGAATGCGGATCTCTATGTAATCGTTCCCGAAGTTCCCTATACGGAAGAAGATATCTCTTATTCAACGGAATCACGCTCCTACAGAGAGCAGCATGATTCGGCTGCCAGACCTGCGATTGCCGGTCAGGGTCCGAATATGGATAAATACGATACGATACTGATCGGTTATCCGATATGGTATGATAAAGCACCGCGTATCATCAACACATTCCTTGAAAGCCGTAATTTTGACGGAAAGGCTGTTGCGGCATTCTGCACTTCCGATTCAAGCGGCATAGAAGCCAGTGCGGAGTATCTGCATACACTTCTACCCGAAAATGTCAAGTGGCTTGACAGCCGTCGTTTCCCCGCAGGAGCCTCCGAAGATGACATTCGCGGATGGCTTAACGGAATCGGACTGACAGGCAGAAACTAAAATCCGCGGGTATAGGATACCCCATTCCCGTACACTTTTTTCGTATACCTTCCGCATTCCCCGCCGCACCGTAAGTCCGACCTGTAAAGTCCTACCTGTAAAGTCTAACCTATAAATTGTTAATATAATAGATCCAATAGATAAGGCACATGGAAAAAACAGGCGGAAATTCAAACGAGAAGATTCACTGGGCGGATGTCTGCGCCTCCGGGGTCGACAGAGGCGTAAAGCACCTCATCGCCACGGGAATCACACCGTCAGGACCGATACATCTCGGAAATATGCGTGAAGTCGTCACCGGCGACGTCGTCTACAAGGCAATGAAGGATCAGGGCATAGATGCGGAACTTATCTACAATGCCGACGATTTCGACCCGCTCAGAAAAGTCTACCCGTTCCTTGACGAATCCTACGCAAAATATATCGGATACCCGCTCTGCGACATACCCTGCCCCTGCGGCAAACACAAGAGTTATGCGGACCACTTCCTTGAGCCTTTCCTGAAGGCGCTCGAAGAACTTGACGTAAAACCGAAAGTTCTCCGTTCGAGCGAGCTTTACAGAAGCGGCAAATACACCGAACAGATTAAGACGGTTCTCGAGAACGCCGCCGAAATAAAAGAAATTCTCGAGAGAGTCTCACAGAGAAAACTCCCCGACAACTGGGTGCCCTTCTACCCCATCTGTAAAGGATGCGGACAGATAAGCAACGCGGAAATTCTGGAGCACGACCCCGAGAGACATATCGTCAAATACAGATGTTCCTGCGGACATGTCGACGAATGCGACTACTCCAAAGGCGAGGGCAAACTCGTCTGGCGCGTCGACTGGCCCATGCGCTGGAACGCGCTCGGCGTTACCGTGGAGCCCTTCGGCAAAGACCATGCCGCAGCCGGCGGTTCCTACGACACCGGCAAAGAGATTGTGGAGAAGATCTTCGGCGGCAAGGCGCCTTTCCCCGTCCCGTACGAGTGGATCAGCCTCAAAGGAAAGGGCGCAATGGCATCATCCACGGGTGTCGCCATCACCATCTCGTCAATGCTCGAGATTGTGCCCCCCGACGTTCTCCGCTACATGATTGTGAGGAGCAAACCCGAGAAGGCAATCAACTTCGACCCGGGAATGGGACTTCTCACCCTCATAGACGAATACTCAAGGGTCGCCGAGAAAGCCGACAGCCGCGAGTATGAATTATCCAGGATATCGAATGTCGCCACCGACATCCCGTTCAGACATCTGGTTACCGTCGTTCAGATTGCAAAGGACGATGACGCCATCCTCGAGATACTTGCCAGAAGCGGCTACAATGTCGAGAACCGCGATGCCGTCATAAAACGTGCACGCCGCGCAAAGATCTGGGTCGAGCAGTATGCCCCGGAGAATGTCAGTTTCACGGTCAGGGAAGAACTGCCCGACTGTGCGAAGTCATTCGGCGAAGAAGAAAAACGCGCAATTAAGATTCTCGTCGAAAAGCTCTCAAAGGTGCCGACATGGAACGCCGAGAATATCCATAACGCCGTCTACGAAACCGGCACGGAAGCGGGCATAAATCCGAAAGACATCTTTACCTGCATCTATAAGGCGATTCTCGCACAGGAGAGAGGTCCGCGTGCCGGCTGGTTCCTCGAGGCGCTCGGCAGCGACTTTGTAATCAAGAGACTCTCGGAAACGGTGAACTGATGCTGAGTAAGGCATGCCGGCAGTGCTGTGAAGGTGCAAAGATGGTGCTCTTTGTCACCGGCATCTGCGGCAAAGACTGCTGGTACTGCCCGATATCCTACGAGAGAAAGGATAAAGACCTCACCTTCGCAAACGACCGCCCCGTAAACGACCCGCAGGACATCATAGACGAGGCAAGGATGATGAGCGCTCTCGGAACGGGTGTCACGGGCGGAGAAGCACTCCTCAGGGTCGACCGCGTCGTCGAATACTGCCGCCTGTTAAAGAACGAGTTCGGCAAAGAGCACCATATCCACCTCTATACCGGAACGGCACCTACCGTTGAGATACTGAAAAAACTCTCGGGTCTTGTCGACGAGATAAGGATGCACCCGCCGCAGGAGCTCTGGAAGGATATCCTGAATACGAAGTATATCGAGTCGGCGAAGGCGGCGAAGGAGATGGGCTTTGAGGTCACAATCGAAGTTCCCTCCCTGCCCGGGCTGGAATACCTCATACCCGCGCTTCCGTATCTCGATTACTTAAACATCAACGAACTCGAATGGAGCGAGACGAATGCCGAGGCAATGCGCAGCCGCGGTTACAGCCTCGAGGACGATTACCACAATGCCGTCCCGGGCGCCGAGGTCTGGGCGGAAAAACTCCTCGCGGCAGGCGGCGGCAGGTGCGAGGACGGAACCTGCGGCAAGGTGCACTGGTGCTCATCCACATTCAAGGACTCGGTGCAGCTTCGCGAACGCCTTAAGCGCATAGCGGAGAATACCGCACGTCCATTCGAAGAGATAACCGAGGACGGCACGGTCGTATACGGATACTGGGTTCCCGAAGGCGGCATGGGGGCGCCGCTTCCAGAAGATCTCGAGGATGACATGTATGAGACTTTCGAGGATCACATCGAGCTTGCGTGGTGGCTTCTGACCGACTTCCCCGAGGACTTTAAGGGCGAGAAGCAGGTAATCGAGAAGTATCCCAACGACGGCATGATCGTCGAACTTACGCCGCTTTAAACGGCGTAACCGGGGATAAGGCGGACAACCCGTGTCCTTGCCCTTTGTCAAAGATCTCAAAGATCAAAGCCTTCGGCTCATCAAAATGATATTAACGGATACTGTCCTAAAAACTGTATTGACAGGAATCAGATAAGAGATACGCGATTCAGTTATGATTGGTCTGAAAGATATTGCCGACAGGATATACGAGAGGAAACTTGCTTCCCAGATAGAGTATGTCCCCGAACATATAGCAATCATTCAGGACGGCAACCGGAGATTTGCAAAAGAGATGGGGATAGACATAGCCGCAGGTCACAGACTCGGCGCCGAGAAGACAATGGAAGTTCTGGAGTGGGCAAGGGATATCGGCGTGAAACAGATCACGCTTTACTGTTTTTCCACCGAGAACTTCAGCCGATCCGAGGGCGAACTCAGAGATCTCTTCAGTCTCTTCACGGACAAGGCAAACGAGACCCTGGATTCTTTAAACGAGGGTGTCTCTCCCGAGAACAGGATACGTATCCAGATGGTCGGCGACCGCTCTCTTCTGCCGCAGGACTTCCTGAGCAAAATAGAGAAGGTGGAAGAGATGACAAGGGACTACAATACCTATACCATCAATCTTGCCATCGCCTACGGCGGCAGGAACGAGATACTGTGTGCCGCCAAATCTATTCTGAACAAGGTCTATTCTGGCGAACTCAGTGCCGAGGATATAGATGTCGATACCGTCGACGAGAACCTCTACAGCGATGTCAGCATCTCACCCGTGGACCTCATCATAAGGACGGGCAACGAGAAGAGAACCTCCAATTTTCTGCCGTGGCTTGCCAACGGCAACAATTCCGCGGTCTATTTCTGCGCACCCTACTGGCCGATGTTCCGCAAGATTGATCTCCTCCGCGGAATACGCCTCTATGACCAGAGAGTCAGGGATTTAAAACAGAGTAAATCACAGTAAAATGCAATAAAATGCAATAAATCACACAGGCACAATCCTGTTTCATGCACCGTAGCGGCGCTTTCGTATCTGATAATCACGAAGCGCTCTTAAAAAGTCGATCTCGCGGAATCTGTCCCAGTTGACATCGAGGAAGAACAGCTCGGAGTATACGGACTGCCAGATCAGGAAATCGGTCAGGTGGCTGCCTCCCGTTTTTATCACGAAGTCGGGCTCGACCCTGAACTTGAGATAGGACTCAAGCACATCTTCGGTGACGTCTTCGGGTGCAATCTTATCCGCCGCCATGCGCTTTACGGCGCTTGCTATCTCCTCGCGTCCGCTCATGCCCACAGCCACGGTAACGGTCATGCCGCCCTCCTCGCCAAGCCTCTCGACCCTGTCGTCGTAGAAGAGATTGAGACGTGCCGCACCGGAAATACCGCGAACCGTATCAAGATGCGGAATGACGGAACTCACGTTATCGGTATCGATATGAAAAATAACCTTAAAAATGCCCAGATTTTTACACCATGAGACGACTTCACTAAATTTCGATGGAGTTCCGGAAATTTCGTCCGCCGCAACCATGAAGCACACCGAATCGGGAAGACTTACGAGTTCCTTTTTCAGCATACGCCCATAATAACGGTGAATTAACATCTCCGGTACCCCAAAGACATTCAGTCGTTCGGTGTATGTCTGTGAAATTCTTCACAAACTAACTATTCTGTTTTATCTCATTACTGATAAATATATAGTATCTGATTCCAAAATAAGAGATAAAAATGCTTACATTCATCGGTCTTGGACTCTATGACGAGAGAGATATCTCGGTAAAAGGGCTTGAAATTATCAGAAGCGCAGATAAGGTATACCTCGAGGGGTATACCTCACGGCTTATGGGCGCCGACGTGCGCAAACTTGAGGAATTCTACGGCAAACCCGTGACCCTGCTCAACCGCGACGATGTCGAGAGATTCCCGGGGAAGATCCTCGATGCCGCAGCCGAAGGGGATGCGGTCTTTCTCACGGGCGGCGACCCCATGGTCTCGACGACGCATGCGGATATCAGAATCCGTGCCGAAGAGAGAGGCATTGCGACACGCATCATCCACGGCGCTTCCATACAGAGTGCCGTATGCGGCCTCTCGGGGCTTCAGAATTACCGTTTCGGCAAGTCATGCTCTGTCCCCTACCCCGAGAGGAACTGGTTCCCCACAACCCCTCTGGATACGATTCTCTCGAACTTCAGGCAGGACCTGCATACCCTTGTCTTCCTCGACATCAAGCCCGACCGCCATATGACCGTCCCCGAGGGTGTGGAGCTGATATGCCGCATGGCCGAGAAGTGCGGGGAGACTGCGCCGCCGCTCTATGTCGGCATGGCAAGGGCGGGCTCGGACAACCCGTCGGTTTTTGCCGGCAGTGCCGAAGATGTCATGAATCATGATTACGGGGCGCCGCTTCACATCATAGCCGTCCCCGCATCCCTGCACGAGATGGAGAGGGAGTATCTGGAGATCTTTGCCGGCCTTAAACGGGAATGAGAGCGGAAATGAGATTTACATCCGATGAGTACGGCAGAATCTTCAAGGAGCATCTGAACAGCTGCTCTATTCTTCCCTACCCCGAAAGCCCCTATTACAGACTTGCCGACGAGATCATGACCATGGCGGTCTCATACGTCAACGACGGCGGGTCGTTCGTCTCCGGCGGCGACCTCGTGAACGGGCATGCCTCATATGCATACGGTTTCGGATGGCTGGATCTCGGTATTAAAGCGGGGCTTATAAGGATAGCCGTGCCGGCGGCGACGGAGTCTGCGTTCTCGCCCGACCTTATGAGATTCGAATTTGAGGAGGATATGCCCGCCGAACTCTTCGATAAACTCTTCGAGAAGACGAACAGGTATCAGAGGATGCTTACAGCCGCACTTTCGTCCGTGAAGACCGCGCCCGACATCGAAAGTCCGCTGCATAAATTTGCGGAGAATATCGCGGAGATAACCGAAAGCTACCTCGATTCGGGACGGAAACATCTCGCCGCCGAGAGATACGTCAATGCCCTTGCGCATTTCAGCTACGGATACGGTCTTCTCGACGGCGCCGTAAGGTGCGGACACTTCATCATAACCGGCAACCGCGATCTCTTCACGGTCTGATCTCTGCGTCACGATAATCGATTAAAAGTGTATATATGCACTGCAGACAAACAGATAGAAGACTATGAATATAGACAGGTCACAATGGAAATGGCTGATACTTTCGATAGTGTTCAGCATAGTTGTCCTCGCACTTGTCCTTTATTTTACCATCGACGAAAATACCTTCAATTACCTCAACTCTTTAAAACCGGAATACCTTGTTGCCGCAATTCTCATGCACCTTGTTTCGATGTGCGCATGGGCGCTGCGAATGAAGTTCATGGCGCGTTCTCTGGGCTATAAGGTTCCCTTCTTCCACTGCCTCAATGCGGTCTTTGCAAATCTTCTGATTGCCGCCGTTACCCCGTCACAGGTGGGAGGAGAGCCCGTAAGAATCCATGAGCTTTACCGCGCCGACGTGCCGCTCGGGGACGCAACCGCGATTGTCATCATGGAGAGGGTGCTTGACGGCATCCTGCTCGGCATCATAGGCGGCATTGCCATCATTGTGATGTGGCTCGGCTCCGAGGAACTCGGTCTTTCAATCACGATTCCGCTCTTCCTCATGTGGATTCTGATTACGGCATTTGTCGTGCTCTTCGCGTATTCCATCAAGAATCCGGCGTTCCTGAAGAATATCGTCAAGAAAATCTCGGGGCTGTTCACAAAGCGGTGGCAGGCGGATAAGATTGAGGAGTTTGCCGGCAAGATCGATTCAGAGGTCGACAACTTCAATCACGCGATGACGAATTACGTCAGCCACTCCAAGACGGGTCTGGTCTGGGGAACGCTGTTTACGGTAGTCTACTGGTTCAGCGAGTTCTTTATCGCGTCGCTGATTCTCATGGGTCTGGGCGAGGCGCCGCATATCGGAGAGTCTTTTGTCGCACAGATCATAATCGCGATTATAATGATGATTCCGCTTACTCCGGGAAGTTCCGGTATTGCCGAGATCTCGGCAACCTCGCTTTACAGCGTCTTTGTCCCGTCCTCGATTGTCGGCGTCTTCGTCGTGCTGTGGCGTCTGATTCTCTATTACATGAATATATTCCTGGGCATTTTCGGCTCGATTGTCATCGTCAAGCGCGAGATTGTAAGGCAGAAGATCTCGAAGATTAAGGCGGACATTCAGCAGAAGAAAAGCGATGCCGGGGATAAAGTCCCGCAAAAGAAAGAGTAAACGATAAGCGGCAAAAAAGGGATAAAAACTTTTTTTATTTTTTTATTTCTTGATCTGTAATTTGTATAACGATGTTTCAGTCTAATTCCGCGGGTAAATATCCGCGGCTCAGATCGACCAGTACTGCAGATCCCCTTCTTCGCGCTCGAACTTCATGCCGCAGTTCTCGAGGACTTTCTGCGATGCCTCATTCTCCTTTGAGGTCAGTGCAATGACTTTCTTGACATGCGGCATTGCCTTTGCCCACTTGAGCATGACCTTGATTGCGTTGGTCATGTAGCCTTTGCCGCGGTATTTTTCGTCAAGACCGTAGCCGATCTCGACGACGCCGTTCTCGTCGGGTTCGCCCTTGAAGCAGGCGCTGCCGATGGATACATTCTCCTCTTTAAGTATTATCTGCCAGTTCGTATACCAGACATACTCGTCTTCGTGCTGCACCGCCTTCTCATAGAGTTCCTGCATCGCCGCCTTCGTCTCGTCATCGAGTTTCTGCTTCGAATGTTTGAGCTTGAAGGCATCCTCCATCTTATCGAATCTCTCAAGCATCAGCTTGAACTGTTCGACGCTGAGCGGTATTATTCGCAGTTCCTTTGTTACAAATTCCATATATTCACCTTACCAAAGTTCTCTAAAGAGTATCTGCCGCATTCTTTAGGTAAGTTACGATTTTATCGGGAATACCCGGCGATTACCGTACAATTTTAAATCCCAGAAAATACACTGAAAAACACTAAAAAATTCTTCAAAAACGCAAAGCCAAGGTCCAGATTTGAACTGGAGTAATAGTCGCTCTGCAGGCGACCGCGTAGCCTCTCCGCCACCTTGGCACTGTTAAGTTTGTTACCCGCACTCCGCATCTCAGTGCAGTAGTGCATACAAATATTCACAATTGTGAAATATATAGCTATCGGTTTTTGAAAGCGTTGTTGCCTGTGTGATGCAAATTTGACGTAATTTCGGATAACAACG
>JAFPWZ010000015.1 GCA_017412625.1 Methanomicrobium sp. | reverse complement strand
TATCTCGGAATAGTAGCGGTCGGCATTCTGCTCGACAGTTTCGCGGATATACAGGCGGAGCACGGTATTGTCTATGAGGAGATCGACCGATGCGGTATCGGGATAGATCTTTTTGATTGTCTTTGCAATCGGCATATCACTGCCCTTGAGAATCTTCTCGATATCCTGCCATGACCTCTGTTTAGACGCGGCATCAAGGGTTGAGATAACCCCGGAGACCTGCCCGTAGTTAGCGTAGATTGTATCGACTTTCGACTGATTTTCGGCAATCTTCCTGTCAAAACCTTTTATTGCGTTCTGCTGTCTTAAGCGGATTACCTCCGCTTTGGTGAGTTTGGGCTTTTCGGACGCTTTCTCTGTGGTCTTGGGCAGCGGGTAATATGCCTCGAGCGCTTTGTTGTATGAGTCAAATTCGGTTACCGCGCTGTCGCCCGCAAAGAGGAACGGACAGCATCCCTTGTTCTTGGCGATTACGGGTTTTCTTTCCTCCTGCGCACGCGAGAGTATATCGAGTAATGCCGCATGTATCTTCTGAGCCGCATCCGAGACCGCACCCGATACTTCGGATATATCCGATCCGTCTCCCCCCGTAACCTGCGCAATATCGCGTGCCGAGGCATTCTTGTCCATGCCCGCAATCGCACAGAGTTCTTCGGCATAGTCGCCGCCGAGGAGCAGATCGCCCGCAAGGGTTCTTACGAGATCCTTATCGGAATTTTCCAGCATATCCTGGATATATTTCGGCGTAATCTCATCGAGCGCCGCTCCGATAAACTCGTATTTCACATGCGGCAGCACTTTCCTGTCCTTGAACGTGTGATTCCTGAGCGGATTTATTATGATGTAGTCCTCGTCGCAGAGGATTGCGTTGCCGTCGTCAAAGAACTCAAAGATAAGATGATATTGTTTCTCGGATTTTCCTATCGTAAAGTCTATTATTCTCTGAATCCCGTACTGGCTTATATCCAGAACCCTTCCGCCCTGAATGTATTTTCGCAGAAACATCGAGTAGCCCGACGGATTCTTCGGTGCGTCCATCAGAGCCTCGGAGATATGGGCGCGCCTTGCGCACTCCGCGATAAAGTTGTATTTCTGGCGCTCCTCACCGTTCAGTCTGAACCCGAAGGTATCGATATTATACTGGTAAATCTTGCCAATCCACAAAGGGAGGCAGGATTTCAGTTCAAAGAGCATGGCTGTAAAATCTATGCCGCTCATTCCTTTTTGTGTCGCCATTATATACCAAAATAGATATTGTCTGAAAACCAAAAAATAATGACTGGTGCGAAAGTGACGCAAGAACCGAAAAGTGATCCCAAGACCGAAGAAACCGCGGAAGCGCAGACTCAGGAAGTCGCAAATACCGATGAATCGTTGAAAGAAGTCGTAATCCCCGAAGTAATCGAGGATGAACCCAAGACCGTGCCGCTTACACGTGCCGAGAAGAATGCCGCGGAGAAGGCAGCGGAACACCGCGAGCGCATGGTGAGAACCGCGATTGCCTGTTTCTTCGGTATGATTACCGGTGCCGTATCCTTTATCCTGATAGGAGATACCACGACACCGCTCGGAGAGTCCCGTTCAATTCTCGGATTCCTTCTGCTTCTCGCGGGAATAGTCTTTCAGAAACACATGTTCATACTGCTGAAGATAGATTACACGAAGCTCGGCGGCAAAGACTGGTTCTATCAGGCTTTCATGACCTTTGCGTTCTGGTTCATCTCATGGACCATCCTGCTGACGCTCTGAGCCGCAGGCGAATAACTCATAAAATCTATAATATTTTGATACATCAAATTCCGGAGAGATCATTATGGTTTTGCGTATAGCTGTTGTTCATAAAGACAGATGTCATTCCAAGAAATGCGGCAAAGAATGTATAGTCTACTGCCCGCGTGTAAGGACAGGCGATGAGACCGTTGTCATCGGCGATGACGGCAAAGCGGTCATATCCGAAGAGATGTGCGTGGGATGCGGTATCTGCGTCAAGAAATGCGCGTTCGGCGCCCTT
>JAFPWZ010000120.1 GCA_017412625.1 Methanomicrobium sp. | reverse complement strand
ATCTCGCAAGAAACATCATGATAGAGTATTCCGAGAAACTCGGAGATATCAGCATCGAGGTCACCGGCGACAGCGACCTCTCCTTCGACCTGGATACCATTGTCCCCTGCGCACTCATCACAAACGAACTCATAACCAACTCCTACAAATACGCATTCCCCGATAAGAGAGCGGGCAGGATATCCATAGACATATCCATGCAGAAACCGGAAACGGGGGCATCGGGGCAGGCGACGGCGCAGGACGGCGATGCGGAGAGCGAAGTCAGATATGTCTACACATACCGCGACAACGGTGTGGGAATCAGAAACCCGACTGCTGCTGTAGGGACGGAAGGTTCGGGTTCGGGCGCGGACGCCGGTGCGGGCACAGTCGCGGGCGGATCACGGAAGAATGCCGGCAACCTGCTCAACAACCCCGACACGCTGGGCATGAAGATTATCCGCTCTCTCGTAAGGCAGCTCAACGGCGTCATCGAGATAAAGAACTCCGGGGAATCTTCGGAAGGCACAGAAATTATCATTAATTTCAGAGGTAAACTGTAATAATCAAACAGGTGAGGAATATGCCGTCCAACAAGAAGATACTGATAACCGAGGATGAAGGCATTGTCGCCCTTGAGATAAGGGAGACTCTGGAGAATCTCGGGTATTACGTGGTCGGCGAAGCACAGACGGGTCAGGAGGCCATCGAGCTGGCGCGGGATAACAAGCCCGACCTTGTCCTTATGGATATCACGCTTCAGGGGGACATGGACGGCATCGAAGCCGCGGAGAGAATCTATAACCTCTACGATATCCCGATTATATTCCTCACGTCGCATTCGGACGAGGCGACGATAAAGAAAGCCATGCGGTCAAATCCGTTCGGATACCTGATTAAGCCGTTCAATGACCGCGAGCTTTACAGCAATATCGAGATGACGCTCCACAAGCACAGCGTTATCAGGAAGGTCGAGCCGAATGCGCTTATCGACTCGACACTGCGGCTTGTATCCGATGCGGTCATCACGGTCGCCGCCGACGGCGAGATCACCCGCATGAACCCGCCGGCGCAGTCGGTTACGGGTTATTCGCGCGAAGAGGCGACGGATTACGATATTTTCCATCTCTTCAGGCATTACCGCAAGAAGATCTCGGATATGATGGAGTCCCTGCGGTCTGACGGCGCCGAAAAACGTAACCTGCTCTCGTGGATGGATTCGGTGACGCTCACGAACAAGAACGGCGAGTTCGTCCCTATGTCGCTGAATATCGGTTTTATCAAGGGCAATCGCTGGAACAGCGACGAATACTTCTTCGTTCTGATTCCCTACAAGCCGACCGCGGGAGGTATCGGCGAGGGCGAGTCGAGCCTTGAGAGGTGTTACCGGATTGTGCTTGACGCAATCAAGGATTCGGTCTGTCTCATAGATTCGGATTTCAAGATAGTCGTCTACAACTCGGCGTTCTCCAACCTCTGCATACGCCTCGGTGCCGACTTAAACCAGCTCGATAAGCCCGTTTACGATATTTTGCCCAACGATATCTTCGGCAACAGGTGGGACTATAAGGATCTCTTCGAGAGCCACAGATCGGGTGTTCCGAGCGAGATTGCCGTTAAGGAAAGGTCGTATATCAGGGACAAGGTGGCGCATTATCTGAATATCGAGACGATTGCGCTCTCAAACGGCAGTAAAATCACGCACTTTGCGATTATCTGCTTTGACGTTACACGCGAGAAGGAGGTCGAGGAGCGGGACGAGAAGCTCTCGCAGAACTTCCGTGCGCACAGCAGGAACGTCGAGGCGATTGCCGATATCTGCGCACGCCTAAAGCCGCCGCTTTCGACGATAAAGAAGGTTGCGGGTCCGCAAAACTCGATGGAGTTCAGGAAGGTCATGAAAGCCGCGAATGAGCTTTCGGATCTCATCTTCCAGATGGATATGAAGTGGCTGAAATACGAGAGAATAAAGAGCCTCTTCACTGCCATGGGAATGGAACTGCCCGACGATAAGGGCAACGGGGAGGATGAGAAGTCCGATGCCGCGGCTCAGCAGGACGGCGAGTTCCCGACCGATAACGACGGCATCGCGGGCGCGGACGCAGGCACAGTGACGGATGCTTCCGCAGACGGAGATAACGCGAATCAGCCTATTCAGTCGAATCTGTCTGCCAAACCGCGTCATGCGACCGACGACAGCGAGATGACCGAAGAAGAGCTGAAACTCTTTGAAGACCTCGATTCCGAGAGGATAATGAAATAAAACCGGCAAAAAACAAATTCAAAACAAAACAGAACAAAAAAAGAATTAATTTTTATTCGGTCGGCTCTTTTACCGTGTCCTTTTCGGATTCTTTTGACGAATCATCTTCGGACGATTTTTCGGATTCTTTCGCGGCATCCTTGACCGAATCCTTTTCGGAGCCGCCCGCATCCTTTTTCTGCGCATTTTTCTTCATATACGGCGCAAAATACTTCTTCGGTCGCGGGCTTTCCGAAGAGTCATCTGATTTTTCGGATTTGTCCGCACCGTCTGCCTTATCCGCATTATCCTCTGTTCCCGACTTTGCCGAGTCCGCCGCCGCCGACTTCGAAGCCGCGATGCCGCCGAAGATATCGCCGAGAGATATGCGCTTTTGCGTTCCGTCGCCGCCTTTTCCGAACATTCCGCCGATACCCTTCTTTCCGCCCCTGCCTTTCTTTCCGGCGTTTGCGTCCTCTCCGTCATCCCCTTCCATAAGCGACATGCTGTCGCTGTCGATTATATTTTCGTCATCGAAGACCGTATACGTCTCCTCCGACCTTGCGGTCGTAACCCCGTAACGCGTCTTGGATATCTTGAGTTCAACGGCGGCGGTGTGCTCGCCGACCGATTTGTGCTCCCCCGAGATAAGGACCTCATAGCTTCCGGGTTCAATGAAATGCTCCATTGATTTGCCGTCGATATAGACCGTGCAGACAAAAGCGCGGTATTTGCCGCCTTTGACATCGACGGAGAACTTCACATACTGCGGGCTTTCTCCCGCGGCACGAAGGGCTTTCGGGACGTCAAGAACAATAATCGGTTTCACGCGATGCCGCATGAAGTTCGCCGCAAACAGCACGATAATAATGAATGCGAGGATGAACGGCAGAATATAGATCTTGTAGTTCTCGATTCCCGCAACCATGTCATCGACGTTTTTGATGCCGTCGAGGTCAACGTCTTCAGCCGCAATCATAGCCTGCTGCGTGAGATTTATTGCGGTATCGTAATCCTTCTTTTCGTATGCGGCGCGGGCTTCCTCAATCAGCGCCTTAGCCAATACGGGATTGAATTTGAGATTCGCGGCAATTACATCTTCGACCTCGGCCATAGCCTCAAGCACCGTGGTCTCGGGGACATAGGTCAGAGTCGCGCCCTCGTAACCGATGACCACAGTCTCATCAACCGTCCTGTAACCCAGTTTTTCAAGGCGTATGTCGTGCCAGCCCTGCGAAATCGCGCCCGAATACGGAGTCCTGCCCACGTCAACGCCGTCAATATACAGTTCGAAACCCTCCGGCACGGTCTTTATCGATATCGTCGTATCCGCAAGCACCAGATTGGCATTTACCTCTGATAACTTTCCGACCTCGACGTTCACACTGCCCGTCCAGTCATCATATCCCCTGTGCTTAATCACAACCGTATATGTGCCAGGATCCACTTTATCCAGGGTATACGGTGTCTTGCCTACATAGCGACCGTCAAGATAAATCTCGGCGCCGGTGGGCACACTGTAAAATCCTATCTGACCCGTCGTCGGAATCGGCTTGAACTTATGATACACAAGCTCGGATGCGCCTTCGCTTACGGTCTTTACAACCTCGTAAGGCTCATAACCTTCAAGCTCCAGACGGACGAGATGCGGACCCGTCTCAAAGCTGTAAAAGACCGTATCTTTATCGGAAAGACCGCGATAGTTGCCGTCAATCCAGATCTTCGCGCCCAGCGGCTCGGTCTCAATCTTGAATGCCTCTCCGACGGCGGCGCTTACCGCGGGCATCAGTAAAAGAAGGAGAATCAGGGCTGAAAGAGCCACGTAAATATATCTCTCAGTCCTGATTGCGGTTTTCATAACGGTGAAAAATTATAGTTGATCTGTTTTATTATTCATGCGTCATTGTCTGTCGGCACGGGGGAATTCTGCGGAGCAGGTTCAACAGCTTTCATATAAAACAGGCGATATGTGCCCGAATAAGGGACAGTCACCCACACCTCGTAAGGCTCAATCTTATCGGCAGGTGCGAAAACCGACCACGGATCCATTTCCGTGTTCGCACCTTCAAGTCTCATCAGCGTAAGCGTCCCGACCTGACTTCCCAGAGCATCCGTATTGGTAGTCTGAGTCAGATTAATCGACTGAGGAGTGCCCTCCTCCCGCAGATAAATGTCATACTGACTGCCGAATGGGGTATATCCCGCGGGAACGTTGCTTGTGTTGACGCTTACACTCGAGGCAAATATTCGGTAATTTTTCGTATCCGCCCGAGTCTCGTCCGGCGGCGGGATAATCGGATTATTCTCCGGCTCATTCTGCACGACAGGGGCAACGGGACCGTGGTTTAACAGGACAAAGCCGATAATTGCGGCACACAGGACAAGCAGAACGGCAACAACGGCGATAATCTTCATGCGCCCCTTATGCTTCTTCTCCATATGCTCCTCATACTCGCGCATAACTTTGTCGCGGTCGGAATCCGTGATCACCCATTTGGAATTATAACCCGCCTTATCGAACTTCGTATCCTGACGGCGGCTGCTCTCGGAGTAACTCTCCGATGAGAAAGCACGCGGCGCAGGCGCGCTGTAAGACTCGCGTATCCTCTCCGACGCCATGAACTCGGCAAACTGCCTCCTTCCCATCGGCGATATGTTCTGAGTCCTCTCGAACTCGGTGACAACCCTCTCGGCAATACGATTCAGCGGCTCTCTGCCCGAAAAACTCTGCATCACATCGGGTTTCTGCGCGAAAACACCGATATGCCGATAGATATCCGAGATATAGCCGCCCGTGACGATCTCGGTTGCCAGATTAATCTGATACCCGCCCGAGACCTTATCCACAATCATAAGGTCGGTATCGCGGAAAGTCCTCTTGGCAACGACTATGGTGAAGCCCGTCGCCAGATAGGTCCGCAGCTTTCCGGCAACGAGGACGGCGAAATCCACGGACTTGGAGAGATTGTCCGAGACGGCAAGGACATTCTTTCCCAGCAGAAGTCTGCCGATGGCGTAATCCGCCGTCCCGATATCCGACATCTTGGACGTCAGCCGCATGTTTCTCTCGTCGAAGAAATTATCGTCCGAAGCGAGATTTCTCACCTCGTAATCGTTCTGCTCGAGAGTGCGCCTGACGCGGGCATAGAAATCCTGCACGTAGGAGAGATCTATGTGCGAGAGATAGGCGTCATAGCCGCTCTTCTCGAGATAGATCACGGTATCGGGCCTGCGTCCCTTCTTCTGGACGTTAACGGCGGTGCCCATGAGGAGAGCGCCGTTTCTGGTCGAGAGATAGAGCGAAGCCGTACTCTCGTCGAGCATCTCGGCAAGACTTACCGCATACTCGTCGGTGAGCGAGCCCGAAACGATCTCGCCGTCGGTTGTGAAAATTCCGTAAGTATCCTGCATAATCTCACCTGCCGAATTTGAAGACCTCGGAGAATCTCCACGGCGCAAGGTCAGTCGGCGCAATCTCCTCCTCCATGCCCTCTTCGGTCGGGAACGGCTCGGCGGTCGCATCTACCGATACCGCGATGAAATGCATCGAGATATCGTCCATCATATTGATGAGGTTCTTAAAGACCAGATTCGTGCGCAGTATCTCGAAGAGCGAGTTCTCGATGGCAAGCGCCTGCTTTGACTTCTCGGGAACATCCGAGAGCTTCGAGGCATTCATCGAGCGGATAAGATTTCTGATCTCCTTGTTCTTCCACAGCACAAGGTCGGACTTCGTGACCACGACCGCGAACTTCTTGTTCGACTTGAAGACGCCGAAGAAGTTATTGTCCTCAAGATCGATGAGGGTCTTCATGTAGCCGCCGAACTCCTTGGCAAGCTGGGAATGCCCTTTACGGTTATCCGTAATCTTCTCGCCGTCCACGAGGAAGATGACCTTGCCCGCCTTGAGGAAGTTGCCGTACATCGTCGCTATTATGACGCTCTTCGTAAACTCGGGGTCGAGGAGTTTATCCGCGTGATTATACTTGATGAACCTCACAAAGTCCATCGTTCCGGCATTCTTCCTGACCTCGGCGGGCGAGATGTTCATTGCCGCGCTCAGCAGAGAGATGGCTCTCTTGAAGTTGATCTCGTTGAGCTCGTCGTAGTATTCGCCGGCATAATCGACCACGGTCCATTTAACCGGAATCAGACCGAACTTCTTGCCCTTCAGCTCATAGATGACCATCTGATAACGGTATGTCCTCGGAAGTATCTTGCCGTCAAGCACGATTGAGTAGAGATTGGAGAGCTTGAGGTCGTCGCCGTCGTCGTTGGGGTCGCCCGTCAGCACAACGCCGTCGTTCGTGTGTCCCTTGTTGTAGTTATCCGAGATATACTTCCACAGACCCAGAACAAAGTAGGTCTTTCCCGAAGAACGCGGTCCGAATACGAAGATCTCGGAGGCACGCACACCGATTGTCACCTTAAGCGCTATCCAGTAAAGGATTGTGGCAAGGATTATGCCTGCGCCGAAGAAGAAGATGCTCTGCGCCGCATATGCGTCTGCGGCGTCCTCGACGGCAAGCAGCATCTCATATATGAGAAAGCCGACAATGGTCACGTAGAATACCGTCAGCAGAATCTTGGCGATAAGCGCCAGAAAGTCATAACGGTTATGCAATACGCAGTTAATGTCGCAGAGAGTGCCCAATATCAGACCGATTGAGCACATCATCACGAGCAGACCGACGTTTGCCCCGGGCGATACCATGTAGAAGTAGGTAACCACCGCAAACGCTATCGCGTAAATAAAGCCGTTTATTCGTGAATCCTCATTGAAGAGCATTCCGATTGCGACCGCAAAGAAGATACCGCAGAGCAGTTCCACGAATGCGGCAAGTTCAAACGGCGCGGGATGCACCTTAAAAACGTAAGCGCCCGTGGTGAATACGCATGCCACGATGACGCTTAACGGAAGTGCCGCCAGAAAGTAGAGTTTCCTTCTTTTACTGTTTATAATCATTCGCCGACGGCCTCTTTGATATCCTTGACCGTATATAAATCAAGAATTCTCTTCCTCGCCTCATCCGCTTCTTCCTTGCTTCCCGCCTCGAGATCGGCAATCTCGGCGGCCTCGGTGAGGAGGAGAGTCTTCTCTCTTACGACATACCTGCCTTCCTGTAAGTAGAGTGCGTGGTGGAGGATGTTCTCCTTCGACCTCTCGTACTTCTCCCAGTATCCGCCGCCCGTCGTGAGCGGAGATATGTTGTCGAGGAAGCTTGCCGCCGCAAAGAATGTGAGCGAGATCTCCCACGGCTTGGTGTAGTTGTGAGAGTTGACCTTGGCGCTGTCATTGCTCTTTAAGTCGAGCTGCTTTACGAGAGCGCGTCTGAGGTCGCTTCCCTTGTTCTCGGTAAGCTGGGAGAGCCAGTGCGACGGGGAAGCCGCAACGAGAGCCGCCTTGTCAAAGCTCCATCTCTCCGTGCCCGCACTGCCGTATCCGACCGAGATATTGTTGATACCGAGTTTGTGCGAGTCGAGAAGTTCCTTGTACTTCCACTGGACAATGTTGTAGAGCTTCTCAATCTCCGCCTTTCCTTCCTCGTCGTAGTCGAGGACCGAGAGGTCGGAATCATCCTTTATGAGCGAGAGCACATTGGGGTTGATCTCCCCGAACCATGTGCGGTACATACCCTCGACGGTCGCGTTGCCGCTCCTCCTCTTCTCGTCGATTGCCCTCAGACCGCCCTCATAGCCCTCTACATTCGCGAGGAACTTCTTTCTGGCATCGAAGGTCTCGCCGATAAGGTCCTCTATGAGCTTGAGGAACTCGATCTGCTGCTGCATATCCTTCTGCGACTGCATGAGCGAGTCGATATCCGAGCTTATCTTGTTGTATTTCGCCGTGTATCCCTCGCGGGTATTGATGATCTCGGTGAGAGCCTCGCGGACATTGGTGAGGACGGAGACCGTATCGTTGCCGTGGAAGGAGCGGATAAGCTGTGCCTTCTCCTCGGAACCGAGGTTAAACTGGGAGATGACCGGCGCAAGCGCGGACTCGCGGATTGAGCCGAGCTTTGAGTCGTATTCTCTCGAGAGGAACTTCTCCTGTATGAAGACATCGAAGGGGTCGCGGATTGAGATCTTTCCCGGGTGCATCTGGGAGATCTTTCTGATTCTCTCCTCCTTCGTTGCCTTTTCGCTGCGGAACATCTCGACATTGAGCTTCTTTCCGAGGAGGCTGTCGGCAAATCCCTGCTTCTTGGCGACCTTGGTCATGTACTCGTTGAAGTAGTAGAGCGAGAGCGATTCGGCAAGATCTTTAAGGTATTCGAAATCGGCTGCGGTCGCATGCTCGAGTCTCTCGACATCCGCCTGAATCTCGCCGAGCGGCAGTGATTTGAGCCAGTCTTCGCGCTTTATCGGTTTTGCCTTGTTCTTGTCGGCAAGACTGAGTTTCTCTTTCAGGAGGAAGAGAAGTGCCGCGAACTTATCGAGGAAGGCACGTTCGAGATCGTCGATTGCCGCACCGTCGCCGCCTCCGCCCTGACCGAGTGCGATATAGTCCTCAATCGGCTTTGAAAGGTTGCTGATCTCGGAACGGATTGTGTCGTAGGTCTTTGACTTGAGGCTCTCG
Source organism: Methanomicrobium sp. (assembly GCA_017412625.1). Lineage (GTDB taxonomy): Archaea > Halobacteriota > Methanomicrobia > Methanomicrobiales > Methanomicrobiaceae > Methanomicrobium. The sequence goes on along the minus strand of JAFPWZ010000120.1, from coordinate 125 downwards.
ACCTCGTCAAGTTCGGTGCGTCTTGCCCTAATCTTGACGTCAATCTCGCTTATATCCGCCTTCAACGCGGACTCGCGTGCCGAGAGGTCGCCGGAGATCTTTCCGAAGTTTTCTTCGCCGCGGAT
>JAFPWZ010000014.1 GCA_017412625.1 Methanomicrobium sp. | reverse complement strand
TATTTAATATTTTGCCCTGTCGTGTCTGTTAATCACGCATGAAAAAAATCTCAAAAAAAGTAACTTTTATTTTGGCGGCAGAATGAACTCCGATTGGCAATCGGCAAAAAGGCTACGCACTGCGTAGCCTTTTTATCGGGGCACGGTCATGCCTTTACAGGCAATTCCAAGCCTTATGCAAGCAGTTTTCACTTGCCGATTTGTGTGGTTTGCATTTTTTATTTTATTTAAGTGTTTTCCACATTCCGCCTATGGTGCTACGCTTCACCCGCACCTTCAGCCGCAGGTGCCTGCGTTTCTCCGTTGCCTTTGATAACCTTCTTCAAAGCAATCGGCGTGATAATCGTCGTAATCAGACTCATGAGAACAATCGTCACGTAGATATTCTGACCGATAAGTTCCATGGTAAGACCCATAAGTGCCACGACCATCGCCACCTCGCCGCGCGGCGCCATGCCGACGCCTATCACAACGGAATCGCTCTTGGAATATCCGAGGAGCTTTGCGGGAAGACCGCAGCCGATGATCTTCGTCGCTATCGCAACGACGGTAAGCGCGATGAGGAAGAGGACGGCATCGAAGGTCAGAGCCGACATATCCACGAGGATACCCAGAGAGACGAAGAATATCGACGCAAATATGATGTAGAGATAATCGGCGCCCTCCTCGATATTCTTGCCGTGCTTCAACTTAATGCCGTTGAACGAGACACCCGCGATGAACGCACCGATGATGGCCGAAACATCCACCATCTCGGCAAGGGTCGCGTAGAGGAACGCTATCATAACCGCGAAGATGAAGACGAACTCGGGATTCTTTTTGGCGAACTCGGTGCTGTCTATCTTCTCTATCCACCTCGAAATTACGAAGATACCCACCGCACCGGCGACGACGAGGAAGCCCACCTGAATAAGGACCGTGATCGCGATTGAGGTAAGGGAGAACGAACCCGCAACGACCGAAGCCGTAATCGAGAGCGCCAGAAGACTCAGCACATCGTCGATGACGGCAGTTCCGATAATCGCCTTCGCCGCCGCAGACTCCAGAAGCGACATCTCGCGAAGCACGTTCGCCGTAATCGCAATACTCGTCGCCGTAAGCGCCGTACCTATAAAGAGAGCGCTCACATTGTCGAAACCGAAGAAAACCGCAGTCGCGTATCCGCCCAGCCACGGCACAATCACGCCGACAAGACCTATAATGCCGAACCGGATATCGGTCAGATCCCGAATGTTAAACTCGAAACCGATGACGAACATCAGAATAACCGCGCCCAGCGAAGCTATACTCTGAACAAAACTCGTATACGTGATAAGACCCAGAAAACTCGGTCCCACGATAAGACCGATGAGAATCTCACCCACGACCGCCGACTGATGAATACGCGCAGCCAGCATGTAACCGCCGAGAGCAACGAAGAGCAGAAGACTCATCTGAAGCTCCACGGAATCCAAAAGATTCACAGGCAACATAACAGTACTTTAAAGACAAAGATATATCAGTCTTTTTACACGCGATTTCGGGGTCGCGGACTTAAAATGGCATATCAGATAGTTACTTATTGCATAATTGAAATATCATCTAACATATTAATCTCGGAATATATTCCCGAATCCTGAAATGAGCCGCAATCGAAAAACTCCGAAAAACGCGGGAAACCCGAAGATACACGGCACGGACAGCGCAAGCAGGTCTTCGGAAGGCTTTACCGGGCTTGAAGCCGCAATAGTACTTCTGGCCTTCGTCGTAGTGACAGCCGCCTTCTCCTACGTGGTTCTCGGCAGCGGCTTCCATACCGTTCAGAAAAGTCAGGCGGTAATCTACAACGCACTCGAGCAGAGCTCATCGTCCATCCTCGTCGACGAAGTCATGTACATCCGCAACTCGACATCGGGCAATATAGAGATGATCAGGATATACATGAGGAGTCCGCACTCGCTCGTACCCGCCGATCTCTCCAAGATGACAATCTCTTTTGCGACGCCCGAAGGGTACTGCAACATCGAACAGGACAGCCCGCTCTACGACAACGGCAATCCGCCGGCGGCGGGAAAGTGGAATATCTACAAGAACACGGGCTCCGATTCCGGTACAGACCCCATCCTTCTCTACAACGGCGATTATGTGATAGTTCTGGTGCACCTGCCGGTCGACAGGGAGCTGGAACCCGGCGACGAATACTGGATTGAGGTAGTGCAGCCTCTGGGTCTCTCGATGTTCATATCGAAGACCGCACCGGCTCTCCCGTAACCCCGTCAACCCCCCGTAAACCACTCTTCTTTAACCCCGCAAAAGTTTCAGCAGTGATATATCCCTTAGCGCCCAATCATAATGAGAGTTCGATTATGGTTGAAGAATTGTCTGCCGAAATTGTACCCGCGGTCGTTCTGGTCGCATATTTCATCGTAATAGTCATAGCCCTGATTGCGGTCCGCAGAAACCGTGCGGGTCAGATCCGCGACCGCGACGACATAAGGCTCGAAAAAAAGTTCAAAGCGAAGTTCTTCCGCAGTCTGACCGAAGGATTTCAGCTCGAATCGATAAAAACCCTCGAAGATATCTTAAACATCTATGAGGCGGTCGCCTCCCTGAGCGACGAAGACATAAGCTACAGATACGGACTCTCCCGCTATCTCCGCGAATATCTCGTAGCCCTCATATCCAAGGACGAGAAGATAATCCCGCGGACTACACGCGAAGAAGACATCCTCGAGTGGAAGAAACTGCTCGACCGCATCATCACGGAGAACGACATTCAGGTGCCCTACTCCGATCTGCCGCCGCTGGAGAGAAACATCCTCAACGACATCACAATCTACCTCAAAAAAGGCGATACCGGGCACATAAACGACAAACTCCGCGAACTCTCAAGGCTCATAAAGGCAAGGGACGGGGAGCTCAACCGCATCCGCAAAAAGACCGACGGCTATCTCCAGATTGCCCTCTTCTGCCTGCTCATGTCGGTCTTCGCCGGCGCCCTCGCGGTCTACCTGTATTACAAGCAGCTGGGACTGTGATCGGCATTACCCGTGAACCCGCGGTCGCGGTGCTTCAAGGGTAAAAAATATTTAACCTTAGGAATTAAGATTTATACGGCAAAAATATCTAAACAGCCGCGGCAGTCCGTGATACTGCCGCAAAATCGGAGGAAATATGGATTATTTAGGATTAGTGGCAATTATTCTTGGAGTTATGCTTCTGCTCTTGGGCGCGGGAATGACATTCAAGATTGAGGTACTCGAGATGATCATGCAGTCTTTCATGGGCGTAATAGCCATGCTCTTCGGTCTTGTGCTCCTTCTCGGCGGCGCATTGATCGTCAGGGATCAGTAAAGAGCGGATAGAGCGGAAAGAGCAAAAAGAGCACAGATCGACGGCAAAGAAAGATACAGACACAAACACAAAAAACCGCAAAACAACCGTAAAACAACCACAAACACAAACAAAAAACAACACAACCACAAACACAAACAAAAAATAACACAACCTCAAACTCGAACACAAAACCGGACACGAAACCGACAGGACGCAGAACAGGCGTCATGAGGTGACGGCGACGCGAATGCAGACGCATGCGCAGACGCGGATGCCGCCGTCAACCCGATACTTTTTCGCGTTTTAACCTTTTTTCAGTTCATTTATCCGTTGTCTCCTACCCGATTCTGCCGTTATTCCGTCCGTGAATTTCGGTCTGCCTCAATTTATTCGCCAATCGCGTCTGAAGAAACTATATATTGTTTGATATTCAAACTATGTGTGTGTCAAACAATTGGTATGTCAAACAATATGTAAATCAAACAAGGTGAAAGGGGAAAATGGATCCAATCGACGAATTGAATGAAAATCTTGTGGAGTTCTTCGACCGCATGTCCTCATGGGAGCAGTCCGTGATTCAGCAGGGAAAGCTCAATGTCGCGGGTGCACACGCCATCGAGAAGCTCGGGCAGTTCGGAAGCATGAGCATGAAAGATCTCTCCAAGGCGCTCGGGGTCACGACAGGCACCACCACGATAACGGTCGACAGGCTCGAAAACGGGGGATATGCCGTACGCGAACGTGCCGACAACGACAGGCGCTCCTACATCATACGCCTGACCGAGAAGGGAAACGATGCGTATCTTGACCATCACCGGCATCACCTCAGCTTTGCCAAGGAGATTGCATCCTTCCTCACCGACGAAGAGATCGAGTGCTTCACCGCCGTTCTCGAAAAGATAAACCGGGAGATCTAGGCCGGGGATAACATGAGTCATCATGAAGACTGCGAATGCGGTTGCACCTGCGGTCACGATCACGAAGAACACGACCATCACGATCATCACGAACACGGCGGCTCGCACGGCTGTCCCTGCGGCTGCGGTCACGACCACGGCAGAGAACGGGATGAGGATTCGCCGTGGTGGAAGGAACCCGAATACATATACCTCGTCATCGCGGGCATCACGCTTCTTGCGGCGCTTATAGGCGAATACGGCGGCTGTCTCACGGCATTTCAGATATCCGCGCTCGCCCTCGTATCCGCGGCTTTCACCGGCATACCCATCATATACTACGCGCTCAAAGGGCTTCTCATCGAGAGAAGAGGTCTCTACGAGCTTGCGGGTCTGGCAATCCTCGGCGCCGTGTATCTCGGCGACTACATGGTCGCCGCCGAAGTGGGTTTCATCCTCACCTTGGGCGAGATTGCCGAAGACTACGGATACAGCCGCTCGCGGAGGGACATACACAAACTGGCCTCTCTCCACCCGAAATTCGGTCTGATAAAGCGCAAAGAGCATCATTGCGACTGCGAAGACCACGAGCACGAACACGAGCACGAACACGGCGAATGTCACTGCGAAGACCACGAACATGACGGATGCGGCTGCGAAGATCACGGCGACGAATTCGTCGAAGTGCCGGTTGACGAGATAGAAGCGGGCGACATCGCACGCATAAGACCAGGCGACATCGTCTGTGCCGACGGAATCGTCATCTCCGGCGCCGCCAGCATGGACGAATCCTGCATCACCGGCGAAAGCATCGCCGTTGACAAAGCCACAGGCGACATGGTCTACTCCGGAAGCGTAAACCTCAACGGACTCATCGAGATAGAGGTAAAGAGGCGCGGAAACGACTCGACATACTCGCAGATACTCAAACTCGTCCATGAGGCCGAGGAGAGAAAACCGCCCTCATATCCCTTCATCGAGAAATTCCTGCGGTATTACACCCCGATAACCCTCATTGTCGCCGCTGTAATCCTGCTCGTCACCGGCAGTATAGAAAAGACAATCACCGTCATAATCGTCTCCTGCCCTTGCGGAATCCTTCTCGCAACGCCCTCCGCCGCGATAGCCGCAATCGGTGCGGGAGCAAGGCGCGGAATCCTCTTCAAGAGCGGCAGATACCTCGAAGAAGCCGGGCGGATAAACGCCGTCCTCTTCGACAAGACGGGCACGCTGACGACGGGAATAATGTCGGTCACGGCAGTCGAGGCGTTCGGCGGCGTCACGAAAGAAGAGGTCATAACCGAAGCGGCAACCGCCGAGAACGGACTCCAGCACCCCGTATCGAAGGCGGTAACGGATTATGCCGCCGAGACGGGCATCTCCGCATCGGACAGTTCCGACTGCATACGGACCGCGGTCAACAACGGCATAACCGCCGAATTCAAAGGAAGCGGCAGGGTAATCCGGGTCGGCAACCGCCGTTTCACTCAGTCGGCGGGCATAACCTTTACAGATGAGGCGGAACGTGCCTCAGAGAATTTCTCGGCCGCGGGCTACAACACCCTCTTCGTCGTGAGAGACGGCACTATCATCGGCATAATCGGCATCTCCGACAGGATACGCGAGGAATCGCCGCGTGTGATCTCGCAGCTGAAAGCCGCCGGAATACAAAAACTCGCTATCCTCTCCGGCGACAAAGACGAGATTGTGCGCAGCGTGGCCGAAAAATGCGGCATAAATGCCGAAGACCTCTACTCAGAGATCCTCCCCGCCGACAAAAAAGAGATCACGGAGAGGTATCAGAAAGAAGGCTGCAATGTCTGCTTCGTCGGCGACGGCGTCAACGACAGCCCCGCACTTGCGCAGGCAAACCTCGGCGCAGCCATTGCCTCCCGTGAGAATACCGCGGCTATCGAGACCGCACATGCCGTAATCCTCCGCGACAGCCTCGAGGCGGTCAGTATGCTTCTTAAGATAGGAAAGACGGCGGTGCGGACAATCAAGTTCAATACCGCATTTGCCGTCCTTATCTCCGCCGGGCTCGTCATCCTCGCCGTCCTCGGCATAGTGACCCCCGTCGTCGGTGCACTAGGTCACGAGGTCGCGGTCATGGGAGTCCTCGTCAACTCCGCAATCCTGCCGCTCAAACTCGGCAGGTAAACTGCCGGTTGTATACACGCAAAGTAATATTAGCTAAAAATACCAACAACTTGACGTTAAACAAATTAACCAAGTGAGGATTAGTTATGGCAAATCTTAAAGGAACAAAGACGGAAGCTAATTTGCAGACCGCGTTTGCAGGCGAATCTCAGGCAAGAAACAAATACACATACTACGCCTCCAAGGCAAAGAAAGAGGGCTACAATCAGATAGCGGCAATATTCGAGGAGACCGCGGGCAACGAAAAAGAGCATGCAAAGATCTGGTTCAAACTCCTCCACGACGGCAATGTTCCCTCAACAATAGAGAACCTTCTTGCCGCCGCCGAAGGCGAAAACTTCGAATGGACCGACATGTATGCAAAGTTTGCAAAAGAAGCACGCGAAGAGGGTTTCAACGACATTGCCGCACTTTTTGAGGGCGTAGGCAAGATTGAGAAGGAGCACGAGGAGCGCTACCGCAAACTTCTTGAAAACATAAAGAAAGAGCTTGTATTCTCACGCCCCGAGACAAAGGTCTGGAAATGCGCAAACTGCGGACACATCAGTATCGGCAAGGAAGCACCCAAGACCTGCCCCGTCTGCGATCACCCGCAGGCATACTTTGAGATTAAGGCAGACAACTACTGAACTTACAAAATTTATTGCAACACCTTTTTTTTCGGCGGCGTTTAAGCGGCACGAACGAATTATCCGCCACAACATTTGAATAAGCAGCATGCGTAACGGTATCCGTCTGACCGATTCAGTCAAATAAGTCAGAATTCAGTCAAAGAATCGGTAGGGGAAAGTGAACTGTTGCATATTTTGCAACAGTTGAAAATATGATATTGTATGGTATTCGCAGGTATCGGGGACACAGTATCTGTTATTGTATCTGTCCCCGATACCGCCGTATTGAAAGTATCTGTCTGTGTTTGTATCTGAGGCTTATACGAGATAATCCTCGGGTGTCGGAATCTGTTCCTTAAGACCCTTGCGCTTTCTGATTTCCTTAACAACGTCCTTCAGGATACCTGCCGGAACAACATCGAAACCTGCGAACTCGGTCGACCACATTGCACGACCCTCGGTAGCCGAGCGGACATCGCCGGCGAAACCGAAGAGCTGAGCGACAGGTGCCTTACCGATAACGGTAATCGTGTCACCCTCGGAGGTCATATCCGAGACCTGACCGCGGCGACCCTGGATCATACCGGTTGCGCTTCCCATGTGCTCCTGCGGAACCGTAATCTGGAGGAACTGCATCGGCTCGAGGAGTGTGTCGCCTGCCATGAGGACACCCGCCTTGACTGCTGACCTGACCGCAGGAATAACCTGTGCCGGACCGCGGTGGATTGCATCCTCGTGGAGCTTGACATCGACGAGCTTAATCATGACATTCTGGATCTGCTCATCCGCAAGCGGACCGCCTGCAAGAGCCTCTCTCCAGCCGTCGAAGATAAGTTCCATGGTCTCGTTGAGGTACTGAATACCCTTTGTCATATCGAAGAATGTGTTCGTACCCTCGATGGCGACAAGGTTCTTTGCCTGCTCTTTGTCGATTCCGAGCTCGATTAACTTGTCGCGGCGCTCGAGTGCGGGCATATCCATTGTGACTTCTCCGTCCTTGATAGCCTTGACGAGGTTTGCCGGCATCGGCTCAAGCTCGATGTAGAATCTGTTGTGGCGGTTCGGTGACTTACCCTCGACAGGGCCTGCCTTGCCGGTGATGGTCTCGCGGTATACGACAATAGGCGGCGAGGTAACAATCTCGACGTTCTTGTCACGTGCGATACGACCCGTGATAACCTCAAGGTGAAGCTCACCCATACCGGAGATAAGGTGCTCGCCGGTCTCCTCGTTGATCGTAACCTGAACGGTCGGATCCTCTTTTGCGACCTGACGGAGAACCGTAATCAGCTTGGGCAGATCCTTCATGTTCTTAGCCTCGACGGCTACGGTCATGACAGGCTCGGAGTAGTGCTTGAGTGACTCGAACGGAGTCATCTCCATAAGGGTTGATGCGGTCGAACCGACGATTGCGTCCTTAAGACCCGTGACGGCAACGATGTTACCTGCGGGGATTGCCTCTACCTCGATTCTCTCCGCACCCATGAAGAGACCGACCTGTGTAAGGCGGTTGATCTTCTTTGCGGTTCCCATGACGTAAAGCTCGGTACCGCGTCTGAGCGTACCCGAGAAGAGACGTCCGGTTGCTACCTCACCCGCATGCTGATCGAAGGAGATATCGGTAACCATCAGGGATGCCGGTCCGTTCGGATCGCACTTGTACATTGCCTGACCCTCGGGTGTAGACTTGTCGCCGTGCTGCCAGATAATACTGACACGGCGTTCCTGCGACTCGAGCGGGTTGGGCAGGTGGTTGACTACCATATCGAGAACAACCGAGCAGAGCGGACTGTTCTTTGCAAGCCACTTCATGTCGCCGGCCGTACACTTCTCGTATACATCCTTGAAGGAAACGCCGCTCTTCTTCATGTACGGAACCGAAACCGCCCAGTTGTAGAGAGCCGAGCCGAATGCGACAGTACCCTGTGCGGCATCGAGCTTCCAGCCGTTGTTGTATGCCTCCTCGTTCATGCCCTTGATGAGTTTGTTAACCTTATCAATGACTTTTCCGAGGCGGATCTGCATCGTCATCTCGTCGACTTTAAGCTCGTTGATTAAGCGGTCGACTTTGTTGACGAACAGAACGGGCTTGACACCCTCTTTGAGTGCCTGGCGAAGAACGGTCTCGGTCTGAGGCATCGTTCCCTCTACGGCATCGACGAGAACAACCGCTCCGTCTACCGCACGCATTGCACGCGTAACGTCGCCGCCGAAGTCCACGTGACCCGGAGTATCAATCATGTTGATGAGATACTCTTTGCCGTCGTACTCGTGAACCATCGAGACGTTCGAAGCATCGATAGTGATACCGCGTGCCTGCTCTTCCTCATCCGAGTCCATCCAACAGGCTTTACCTGCAATCTCCTCGCTGATCATTCCCGCGCCTGCAAGAAGGTTATCAGAGAGTGTTGTCTTTCCGTGATCAATGTGAGCTACGATACCGATGTTACGGATCATCTTAGGCTGATCCATCAGTTCCGTAACCCTTTCCACCATTTTCTTTCGTCTGGTCATGTAGATACACCAAAAAAAAGTATTTTATAAGTTTTATCAGATTTAACGTGCCGATTTAGCTACACGTTCGCGTTCTTCTTTCTTTGCTACAGAGAAACTGCGTGTGTCGCCTGCGGCGGCGAGGATAAGCTCTTCCGCAAGGACTGCGGAAGCCGCACGCTTCTTCTTGTGACTTCCCTGCTGAACGGCTTTTGCAAGGAAGTAGAGTGCGGTATCAATACGGCGCTGAGGGGCTGTATCGACCGACTTGGGGACATTGATACCGCCGTACTTTAAACGGACGGTCTCTTCGCGCGGACCTGCGTTGGCGATTGCCTCGATAAGAATCTCGACCGGGTTTCTCTTGGTCTTCTTGTTGACGATATCGAAAGCTTCCTCGACGATGCGGGTTGTGAGCTCTTTCTTTCCCGTGTTGTGCTCGGTCTGCATGAGTCTGTTGATCAGACGCTCGACGATGAGCATCTCGGACTTTGAGAACTGCTGTTTCTGCTTTCTGCCGCAGCAGTGCGGAACGATGAGGGAGTTAACGCTTACGTAGCGTACCAGACCCGGATCATTGACCTTGACATCGGAGATATCCCACTTGTTGAAAAGAAGGCTCTTTGTCTCAATGCCGGTCTGTGCCTGTGTGCTTGCTTCATCTGCCATGATAATTACCTGCGCGGTTTCTCCTTTCTGCCGAGAACCATTTCACGAAGACAGACACCGTTAACGGCCGTGACCTGATAACGAACTCCGGGAATATCTCCCTTCGAACGGCCGAGACGACCGCCGATACCTTCGATTGTGACCTCGTCGTGCTCATCGATGAAGTTGATTGCGCCGTCGCCGACCGCGAACGCGCTGACCTGACGACCGTTCTTGATTAACTGAACACGGACACACTTACGAATTGCCGAGTTCGGCTGCTTTGCTTCTACACCAATCTTTTCAAGAACGATTCCTCTGCCCTGCGGTGCACCTTCCAGAAGATCGGATTTGATGTCAAGGCCGAGAGCCTTTCTTGAATAGTTTACGTCGCGCCATCTGTTGTTTTTAGAGTCGCGCTTACATTTTCTTGCTGCGAATTTTCCGTTACCCAATTGAACACCTCAATTGATGGAATGTATCCATTTTGCCTCTTGGAGATGCGCGATTGCTCGCGCGAAATTGGTATGCCCGACTACAGAGTAATTCAATGAAATCGCATGTAAAGCGAGGCTGATTTACAGCAGATTTAAAGAAAACAGGCAGATACTACCCTGCTGTCCTCACCGCCGCTGTCGGTACATATCAGACTTCTCCCTAAAATTTGAACTTGTGACATATTAAAGATATTAGCCCGCACATTTTTTCCGCGCGGTCATGCCCCGAAATTGCCGCCGAAATTGAAGAGTTTTTACATCGAAGTAAACATTTACTTCATGAGAGCGCAAATAATAAAGGACTGATATCAATTTGCGTGCGCGAATATCCCCTGCATTATCCGTGCGATCTCCGTGCGCGCTTTTGAGATAACAATTTCAGATTACTTCATATTACAACTGCGGGAAAATCATGACTGTAAGGATTTATAAAGAGACATATTTTGAGGCGGCGCACAGGCTTCTGCACTACGAGGGTAAGTGCTACCGCCTTCACGGTCACCAGTGGCGCGTCGAGTTCTGGGTTGACGGGGCTGTTTCAAAGGACTCACAGATCCTTGTGGACTATAATCTGATCAAGAACATAGTCAACCGCTATGATCATCAGATTATTCTCAACGAGGAGGATCCGATGGTGGACTGCCTTAAGAAGTTTCAGGAGGTTGTCACGACAAAGGGCGACCCGACAAGCGAGCACCTTGCCGAGAGGATGTCGGCAGAGCTTGAGGCCGAGTGCGCAAAACTCGGTATCATAATTAATGTGTCAAAGTGCAGAGTCTGGGAATCGACATCCTGCTATGCCGAATGGACGCCCGGCACGCCCGAGGCACACTGAGATGGCGTTTTCGACTGCATACCGACTGCATCGACTGCATATCGAATGTAATCAACTGTAATCAACAGATATCCGTTAATTTTCAGCATGAAGGTCATTGAGATTTTTAAGAGTCTTCAGGGCGAGGGCGCTCTTCAGGGAACGGCGGCGTCGTTCATCAGATTCTCGGGCTGCAACCTCAACTGCAAATGGTGCGATACTCCCGAGTCGCACTCCGGCGGCACCGAGATGAGCGATGACGAGATCTGCGGCAGGGTTGCGGCTCTCGAATGCGCCAATATCTGCATCACCGGCGGAGAGCCGATGATTCATAAGAAAAATCTGGTGCCGCTTCTCAGGCGCCTGCACGATGACGGTTACTACGTGGAGATTGAGACCAACGGCACCATCGATCCCGAAGAGTGTTTTCCCTACGCGGTCATCTGCATGGATGTCAAGTGCCCCTCATCCTGCGAGAAGAGCGACGTCTCGATACTTGCGAAACTGCGTCCCTGCGATATGGTGAAGTTTGTAGTCCGCGACAGAGAAGATCTCGAGTATGCCAAAAGCATCATCGAGTCGCATGATACGAAGGCGAAACTCTTCATTACGCCCGTATGGGGAAGCGACTGCCATACAATCGCGGAATACATCCTCGCCAATCACATCCCCGTAACCTTCCAGATGCAGCTTCACAAGATTATCGATATGAAGTAACCGATGCGGTGAAGTAACCGGTGCGGCGGAAATTCTTTTAGAAATCCTTCACAAATCCATTCGCCTTTCATTGCGCCGTTTAAAAATCCTTTTAAAAACATCTTTTATCTTGTAGTTACCACGGTTATACAATGAAAGCAGTATGCCTTATCTCGGGCGGAATGGATTCATCCACACTCGCCTATGTTGCCAAGGATATGGGTTACGACATATTGGCGCTTCACACCTCATACGGTCAGCTTACCGAGGCAAAGGAACTTGCCTGCGCACAGAAAATCGCGGCTTCACTGGACGCACTCGAGTTCATGCACATACCTCTCACACATCTGAAGGTCTTCGGCGGCAGCTCCCTTACGGATACGAATCTGAAGGTTCACAGCCACGTCGAAGATGAAGACGGAGGTAAAGGAGCAAAACCCGCGAACGCATCCGCAAAATCATCGGCGGCATCCGAAAACAACGTCAATGCGGCAGGCGCGGGCGAACTCCCCAATACCTATGTGCCTTTCCGCAACTCCAACCTTCTTGCGATAGCGACAAGCTACGCCGAGACACGCAATGCCGATGCGATATTCATCGGAGTTCAGTCCTCCGATTATGCGGGCTATCCCGACTGCCGCCCCGAATATATCGAGGCATTTCAGAGGGTTATCGATCTCGGCACCTCCGATTCCGTTCACATAAAGCTGATGACGCCGTTTGTCAGGATGAACAAGAAGCAGATCCTCGAGAAAGGTTTGAGGCTCGGCGTTCCCTACGAGCATACGTGGTCATGCTACAGAAACAGCGAAAACGCCTGCGGCACCTGCGATTCCTGCTACTATCGCTTAAAGGCGTTCAACGAGATAGGCATAGAAGACCCCATCCCCTACGAGAAGGCAATCGTCGAGATAAACAGGAAGGAGCCGGCAAAATTCAAGAGACTTCTGTAACCCTTTTTTATTGCGAAAGAATCTCAAATATCCCATTTTTTCAAAATTCTCAAAAATACACAAACAATCTCAAAAATACACAAACAATTTCAAAATTCTCAAAGACTCTCAAATCTTCTTAAAATAAAAAATACCTCTTTTCGTTTCGTCACGCATAATTTCACATAAAAAAGCACTTATTGAAATTTTTACAATATTACTTACAATACTCTAAGCGACAAGAAAATAAGAGAATGCGTCATGAAAAAAATCGATGATATCTTCAACGGCGGCAGGTTCAAGATCGAGCGTGTGGAAGTCGACCTCCCGGGCGGCGTCACACTCGAGCGTGTCGTGGTAAAGCCCGGCGGCGCCGTGGCAATGCTCCCCATCGAAGGGGACTTCTGCTACCTGATAAAGCAGTACCGCTACCCGATAGACGAATACATCTACGAGGCTCCCGCCGGCACGATGAACGAGGGCGAAACCCCCGACGAGACCGCATACCGCGAACTTATCGAAGAGACGGGTTACAGGTCGGACAGGCTTGTCCCCCTCGGATTTATCTATACGACGCCGGGCTACACCAACGAAAGAATCTGGCTCTACGAGGCTCACAACCTCTCTCCCTCCAACGAGTTCCACAAGGACGAGGACGAGCTCATCGAGGTCGTCAAAGTGAAGAAGGAAGAGGTATTCGAGATGATTAGCGACGGCAGAATCGTCGACGCAAAGACAATCTGCCTCGTCCTTAAGTCGCTCCTCTCCGACGAAGCCGTGAAAGCCTACGTAAACCCCGTCGGAAAGGAGTAATTCCGCATTCCCGGCACATTACATTTCGGCACGTCACATATACGGCACGATAAACTGTAAAAATAAAAAATTACTGTCAAAATAAAAATTACTGTCACAACAAAAAATTGCGCAATAAGATAACATGAAAGAAAATCAGGAATCCGAAAAATACGGGCAGACCCGCAGTATTCGCACAATGGCGGCGGTTGCCCTTCTGATCGCCGTCGTATTCGCTTCCGCTGTCTTCGCGGGATGCACGGCGGCAAACGAGGAACGCACTCCCTTAAGCGCCGATGCCGGGGAGAAATACTCCTATTCGCTCACGGACTACGGCGCTCTTAAGCTCGGCGGCACCGACTACGGATACACCGCCGGCAATGTCACCTACGCCGCCGACGGAAGCGTAAAGATCACCGAACTGACCATGAACGACGGCAGCAGCGACGTATTTGCCTTCATTGCCGAGCCTGTCGACACTAAGGCAAGAGCGGCGGTTGTCTTCGCATCCGGCGCAGGTGTTCCCGCAGACAGGCACCTCGACCGCGCCACAGAGTATGCGAAGGACGGCATCGTCTTCATGGCAGTCGACATCCGCGGCAACGGCGGAAAAACGGAAGGGTACGCATTCACAGGCATCGATACCGACTATAAATACTTCTCACGCGGCGTCACCCCGCAGTACTACAAGATAATCTTCGACCTCTGCGCCGCGCAGAAATACATCGCCGGAATCTACGGCCCTGACCTGCCGATTTACGCCGCAGGCTCGTCCAACGGCGGAAGATACGCCTGTGTTGCCGCCGCAATCGACGAAGGCTTTGCGGGCTTTGTCGGAATCTCGACATCTGCCTATGTCTACGAAGAAGGCAAAGGCAATGCGGGAATGGACATATTTGTAAGAAGCATCAACCCCGACACCTATATCGGCAAGATAGCGCCGCGCGAAGTCTATATCCTCCACTCCGCCGCCGACTCGTTAATCCCCTACGATCAGGGACTCGGATTATACAACCGTGCCGGCGAGCCGAAAGACTTTGAGATGTTCATCGGCGGTCACGGAATCAACGGCGAAGTCGACCAATACCTGCTGAGAACACTCGGAAACGCAACGGCACTTGAGAATCGGAAATCGGGAACCGATATCGGACTGTGGACGCAGACTCCTTCCGACGTGTATTAAGCAATTAAACCCTGTTCCGATCATTTTGTTGAGGTCAGCAAAATGATCGGGATCGGGAAAGGGTGGACAACGGACTGTAACCGATTACATGCTCAGATAAGATGCACCCCCATCCCGACCCTTCCTTTTTGGTCTTATCTTTTGTACTATCTTTGCCCCCCAATAATGCTGACAGAAGACTAAGACTTAATGCTGTACACGTCGAATTATACTAAAGTTCGTACATATGGTCGGCACGGCTCGACCGAAATATCCTTAACGGAAATCCCGGGACGAAAATCGGGAAACGGAAAAAATACATGGCAGAAGAAACGTCAGAGTTGGACAGCGCGAGAAAACGATACGAATTCAAGAAAACACTTGAGAAACTCGCCGAAAAAGAAGGAAGCGGAACTGAGCTCATCTCTATCTACATTCCGCGGGACAAACAGATTTACGATGTAACAGCGCAGCTTCGCGACGAATTCGGACAGTGCGCCAACATCAAGAGCAAACAGACAAGAACAAACGTTCAGAGCGCAATCTCCTCGATACTTTCGCGCCTGAAGAATTACCCGCATGCGCCCGACAACGGAATGGCAATCTTCTGCGGAACCGTCAAGCTCGGCGGCGACAGGACCGACCTTGACTGTACGATACTCGAGCCGCCCGAGCCGATAACATCCTATTCCTACCGATGCTCATCGAACTTCGAGCTCGAGCCCTTAAAGCAGATGCTCGTCGAGAAGGAGGTCTACGGACTCATAGTAATCGACAGACGCGAAGCCTGCGTCGGTTTCCTTCGCGGCAACCGAATCGAGGCGATAACGACCGTCACCTCCACCGTCCCCGGCAAGCAGAGGAAAGGCGGTCAGTCCGCAATGCGTTTCCAGCGCCTGCGTCTCATTGCCATCAACGAGTTCTATAAGAGGGTAGCCGACCGCGCCAACGACATATTCCTTGCCGAACCCGAATTCTTTGACAGATTCAAGGGTGTGCTCATCGGCGGTCCGACACCGACGAAGGACGAGTTCGAGAGCGGCGGATACCTGCACCACGAACTCCAAAAGCGCATAATCGGACTCTTCGACGTCTCTTACACCAACGAAAGCGGACTCTCAGAGCTCGTCGACAATGCCGCCGACGCACTCAAAGGCGTCGAGGTCATGAAAGAGAAGGTCATGATGGAGAGATTCTTCAAGGAACTCATAAAGGACGACGGCTTAAGCGCATACGGTGAAGAGAGCGTCCGAAAGAACCTCGAAATTAACGCGGTCGACGTCCTTCTCCTCTCGAGTATCCTCAGAATGTCCAGAATAAAGGTCTGCTGTCAGAACTGCGATTATTCCCGCGAAGAGACCGTGAACATGTCCGGCGGCAAGAAACTCAGCGATATCGAGATAGGAATCTGCCCGAAGTGCTCGGCGCCGGTCTACATAGCCGAGGAGACCGATATCATAGACGAGCTTGCCGCTCTTGCCGATGCGGGCAATGCGACCGTCATGATTATCTCGGACGACTTCGAGGAAGGCGCAATGCTTTTCAACGCATTCGGAGGCTTTGCGGCAATTCTGAGGTACAGGACAGGATACTGAGGATACTGAAAAATACGGAATAATTCAGAAGAATACAGAAAAACTGAAAATACCGGAAATACCGGTAAATACTGAAAAAACTGGTGAAAGAATGTATTTCGAGACATATAAGGCAGTTGAAGATGCGCTCAGGAAGGTTACCGGCGAGGATGACGTTCTTCTGGGCGACGGCGGCGAACATGCTGACCTCGCATCGACGGTGGCGTTCGCTCTCGCAAAGAAAAGGAAGGAAAATCCCGCGAAAATAGCCGCGGATCTGAAAACGGAACTGGATAAGGAGCTTGCAGGAAAGGGCGTAAGCACGGAGACGAAAGGTCCCTACATCAACTTCGTCTTCGGCGGCGAATACCTCAAGGGCATACTTAAAGAGGCGCTCAAACCCGGATACGGTCAGCTTCCGGCGAAGAACGTCCGCGTCTGCCTTGAGCACACCAGCGCCAACCCCAACGGACCGCTCCATGTGGGACATATCAGAAACTCGGTAATCGGCGACACGCTCGCAAGAGTCTACAGAAAAGCGGGCTACAATACCGACGTTCACTACTACGTAAACGACATGGGACGCCAGATTGCCATAGTCTCATGGGGCTTCGATAACCTCGACATCGCCAGAAAAGAGGGCGAAAAAGGCGACAGATACGTTGCCGACGTCTACGTCGAGGCAAACGTCAGGCTCAATGCCGACCCCTCGATAAAGGAGGAGATTGACCGCAGAATGGCGCTCATCGAGCAGGGCGATGCCGAGATGGTCAGGAAGTTCCGCGAAGCCGTCATTCTCTGCCTTGACGGCATAAAGGCGACCTTAAAGGAGATGAATGCGCCGCACAACCGCTTCATGTTCGAGAGCGACTTCGTCCGCAACAAGTCCATGATAAACGTCCTCAAGAGGATTGAGGCGCTGCCGCAGGCGAAGCAGGACGGCACCCTCTCGATCGACCTGAGCGAGTTCGGATTCGAGAAGGAATACGTCCTCAGACGCTCGGACGGAACTTCGGTCTACGCGGCACGCGATCTGGCATACCACGAATGGAAAGGCGCAAACTATGACCGTGCAATCGATATCCTCGGCGCCGACCACAAACTCATAGGCAGACAGCTTCAGGCAACCCTCAAGCTCCTCGGCGACGTTCCGCCCGAGATTGTCTTCTTCGAGTTCGTTTCTCTGCCGGAAGGCTCCATGAGCACACGTGCCGGCAAGTTCATCTCCGCCGACGACCTCATCGACGAGGTCAGAAAGAGGGCATACGAGGAGGTCAACCTCAGAAGACCCGAACTGAGCGAGGAAGAGAAGAGAAGTATCGCGGAGTCGGTCGCAATCGGCGCCGTAAGATATGACATAGTCCGCGTTTCACAGGAGAAGTCCACCGTCTTCGACTGGAAAGAAGCCCTCGACTTCGAGAAGCAGAGCGCACCGTATATCCAGTATGCGCACGCCCGCGCCTGCTCCATTCTCGATAAGGCCGGCGATTTCAAGGAGGTTTTCGCACCCGAGACCGAGCAGGAGATTGCGCTCGTAAAGAAGATAGGCATGTTCCCCAAGGTCATAGACGAGATCTCGAGAGACCTGCGCCCGCATGTCCTTGCAATCTATGCCCGCGAGCTTGCCGACCTCTTCAACTCGTTCTACCGCTACAACCCGGTAATCAAGGCGGAAGGCGAGGTGCGCGACTCAAGGCTCACCATAGTGAAAGCCGCCGGAAACACGCTCCGCGAAGCGCTGACAACACTCGGTATAGATGCAATCAAGAGCATGTGATACGGAATCGGAATTCGAAGAATACGCAAATTCCGCAAATTCAGCCTCTCCCGAGTGCAGTTCGTACAGAGCCCTTGAAAAACAGGGCTATCTCTTTTTTTCCGATAAATCGTCCGCGGCGTTAAAGCCGTGCATGTGGAACAAGCGCTCGCTTCAGGGCGGCGATATGTGCTATAAGCACCAGTTTTACGGCATTACAAGCCACCGTTGCGTCCAGTTTACGCCGACGCTCAAATGCAATCAGAGGTGTCTCTTCTGCTGGAGGTGCATGGAGTACGCCGTCGACGAAGAGGAGGAATGCCCCCCCGAAACAATCCTCGCGAGGATAAAGAAACTTCAGAAGAAGTCCCTTGCGGGGTATAACTGTATCCTCCCCACGAGCACGGCGACAAAAGAGCGCTGGGACGAAGCCCTCACCCCTAACATGGCGGCAATATCCCTCTCGGGAGAGCCCACGCTCTATGAGAATCTCCCCCGACTCATCGACCTGCTGAATGCCGAAGGATACACGACCTTTCTCGTCTCAAACGGCACCAGACCCGATGTCCTGCGGAGATGCCGCCCGTATCAGACCTATATCTCGGTGGACGCGCCCGACCCGGCGACATACATGAAGATCTGCCGCCCCGAATCGGATTTCTGGGACAGTATCACGGAGAGCCTCTCGCTCCTCAAAGACCGCCGCAGCGCAATCAGAACGACGGTCGTCGCGGGCTACAACGATATCGACCCGAAAGGCTATGCGAAGATATACCAGGACAGCGGCGCCGACTTCATAGAGGTCAAGGGCTACATGTTCGTGGGTCACAGCCGAAAACGGCTGAAACAGGAGAATATGCCCGAGCACTCGCATGTCCGCGGTTTTGCCGAGGAGATCGAGAAATACTGCGATTACAGGATAATCGACGAGAACACCCTCTCCCGCGTTGTCTGCATGGCAAGGCGGTAAAAAGGCTGAAATTATCGGATTTCATCTCTTCGATTCACAAAAATGATATCATAAATACCATTATTCCATAAAAACCATT
>JAFPWZ010000119.1 GCA_017412625.1 Methanomicrobium sp. | reverse complement strand
TAAGCATGATGTGTTGATTTATGCCCGCAATAAACGTGCAACGTTGGGTCTGTGTGCGGCCTTGGTTTCGGCATCGTTTCAGACTTCGTTTCACTCTTCATCCGACGCCGCATTTGCCGACCGGCTCTTCTTCCTCAGGACCTTTTTCTCAAGATTCAGAAGGTCCTTCTTTATCGAGATATCGGGAGAATATCCGCCCAGCCCCGTCTTTGAGACAACCCTGTGGCAGGGGATTATAAGCGGCGTCGGATTTCTGCGCATGGCAACGCCGACCGTCCTGTGATGCGTGCCGCTCGCTTCCGCAATCTCCGAATATGTCCTTACTTCGCCGTAGGGTATCTCGGATACGGCTTTATATATATCGTAAAAAGGATAGCCGCGGCTCAGCGCAATCGAGCCGTAAGGGTCGAAGGACTCCGCTTTTCCGGAGAGATAACGGCTTACCGCCTGCGGGACGGGGGAGTCGTCTCCGCTCCTCACAAACGAAATCCTGTGGATTAAATGCGCCTCTTCTGACCACTCGACCCGCACCCGCCAGAGTCCGAACCTGCAGATTCCCGTGCTGATATCCATAATTATCTAAGATCTCTTCATTGCCTCTTTGAACGAATCTATGGTGCATTCCACGCATTCATCCTGCATCCACTTCGGGAGACCGCGTTTTACGGATTCGTCGAGGTATCGGCTCTCTATCAGAAGGAGAACGCCCTTATCCTCGGGAGTTCTTATGACTCTTCCGAGCGCCTGCGTAGCCTTGTTTACCGCCGGCAGAGTATACGAGAGGAACTCGCCGTCTTTGCCGAACTTCATCCTGAAATAGTCATTGACCATCTTTCTGACATCGTTGAAGGGGGCAAGCGGAAGACCGACGACGATGGCGCCGTTGAGCAGGTCCCCCCTGTAATCCAGACCTTCGCTCCATTTTCCGCCGCAGACACCGAAGATTATGCCGCTTCTGCCCACGGAGGGCAGCGACATGAAAGTTCTGAGGTCGTTTGTCGACGCCGACGAATCCTGCGATTCTATGAATATCTCTTTGCCTTTCAGAGTCCCGGGAAGCCGCTCCGTAAAGGTCTTGAGCATATCGTAGGACGGGAAATAGACCGCAAGATTGCCTTTCTGCATCGCAAACGTATTGATGTAGTCAATGATGCGGTTGCTGTTATCGACATCGCGCCTCATGCTGAAGGCGGATGTGGCATCGCGGGCGCAGAAGAGTTTCCGGTTCTCCTTCGGAAAAGCGTTCGGAAGCGATATCGTTGCCGCATCCATATCGCCGAAATAGATCTTCTTATAGGCGTCTACGGGCGAGAGGGTGCCGCTTATGAGCACTGCCGAGTGATGCGCCTTTGCGAGATCGATGAGCGTCTTTGAGGGATCTATGTTTCTGACCTCGAGAGAGATTTCCTCGCCGGTCTTTTTGTATATGGTGAGATAGGACTCGTCGCCCGCGGACTTCAGGATGCGGACAAAGAACTCGGTGAGCTTTTCAACGGCACTCTCCCTGAAATCGCCCTTCTCGAGTTTGGCTTCATGAATCGCCTCGTTTATCGTCAGAAGGTCTTCAACAATCTCCTCGGTCTTCTGATAGAGCGTGCCGCTTAAGATATACCGCATGAAAATTGCCGGGTCAAACCAGTCCTCAGCCTTCACGGAACGTTTGAGGCTGACCATGAAGTTAAGAACCTGCGGAATCAG
The DNA here is from genome assembly GCA_017412625.1 of Methanomicrobium sp. GTDB lineage: Archaea > Halobacteriota > Methanomicrobia > Methanomicrobiales > Methanomicrobiaceae > Methanomicrobium. The sequence continues at coordinate 5,118 of JAFPWZ010000119.1, read as the reverse complement.
ATTCTGAATCGCCTCCGTTCCGCTGACACTGCCCCTTAAGTGACCGAGTTCGCTCTGCGCAAGTTCGAGGGACTGTTCGTTGAGAGTGACCGTCTGAATGCTCTGGACGGTATCGCCGCAGTTATGCGCCTCGTCGATGAGAAGGATGACGTTCTCTGGCTCGATGCCGATTGACTGATACATCTGTTCGCGGATATCTTCGTTGAAGAGATGATGGAAATTCATGAGGATAACGTCGGCATCGCGGGACGCCTGAAGCATTACTTCATACGGGCAGATATCGCCGCAGAGCTCATGAATCTTGTCCGGCGGCACTATGCGCCTTGTTGTCTGTTCCGCCTTCGTCTTGAGGATATTTGACGGCATCATCTTCAGACCGTCGCCGGTCTCCGCGTATATCTTCGATCTGATGAAATACTGACAGAGAAGCGGATGCTCATAGTCCTGCAGCTGTATCTGTTTTTTTATGACGGCATCGTTTGCGGGTATAAGCGAGCCTTTCTGGGCGCGTTCGCGCATGAGTGAGGTCGAGAAGGTCTTGAGTCCTTCGCACATGCGGTAGACGTCGCCTTCGCCGCCCATCATGCACATCTTTCTCTTGCCGACAAGATACGAGACCTTCAGCCGCGGCTGTTTCCTCTTGATAAGCTCAAGTTCGCGGATGAAGATATTGAGCTGGGCGACGGTTCTTACCGCCACTATAATCTTCCTGCCGTTTGCCTGTGCAAGAAGCGCGGAGAGCACGCTCGATTTTCCGCTGCCGGTGGGGGCATCGATAAGACAGGTCTGCTGTTTATTCACGCATTCCGCCGCAAAATCAAGCATCTCTTTCTGGTGCGGGCGGTATGTGTCATACGCAAACCAGTCTTCATAAGAATTCATTGTCAGTTATTATGTTGCCAATCCATCATGTAATAATACTATCCGTGCGCCGCAAAAGTGAAATTTGAACTCCGACCAATCTCACAGCCCGACCTTTCATGCAACCGAATACTCTCACACCCGACATATCACACATATTGATATTGCAAAAGCACCATAGAAAAATAAAAGAATATTCACTGAATGTATTCCGTCAGGGTGTATTCCATAAGGAATTCGGAGATAAATATGGATAAACTGTACCGCTCAAAAGATGACAGGATGATTGCGGGTGTCTGCGGAGGTATCGGAAAGAACACGGACATTGATTCCAACCTCATCCGAATATTGTTTATTGTGCTTGCATTCTGCTCGTTAGGCGTAATGATTCTCATATATCTCTGCTCATGGATCCTGTTACCTGAGGAAGGAGACATTAAGAGCGAGGTCATTGAGGCGGAATACAGGATTAAAGAGTGATTCGGCGAAATATTTGATTATATTTTACGATTTTTCGATTCTTTTTTATTTTTCTTTTTTTCTTTTTCGTTACATCCTATACCCTTTATCCGATATGCCGTAACCGAATCCCAATAATTTTACAATCCTATGACCAATATGTAAGCATATGGCTATCCACCCAATAGACTACCGTTACGGAACTGCGGAGATGCGCGGGATCTGGGATGAGGAACACAGATTCAGATCAATAGTTAAAGCCGAGATTGCGCTTGCAAAGGCAGAGGGCGACGTAGGTCTCATACCTAAAGAAGATGCCGACAATATCGCCGCAAAGGCAATGAATGCGACCCTTGAGAGGGCAAATCAGATTGAAGCGGAGATCAATCACGATATGATGGCGGTTGTCAAAGCCGTTACCGAGGTCACCGGCGAATCGGGACGCTGGATACACTACGGTGCGACCTCAAACGATATCCTCGATACCGCCACCGGTCTTCAGATGAGGGACAGCCTTGAGATCATCGAGACAAAACTTAAAAAACTCCTGAAAATTCTCCTTCAGAAAGCCGAAGAGAACAAAAAACTCGTCTGCGCAGGCAGAACGCACGGTCAGATCGGTGTGCCGACCACATACGGTCTGCGCTTTGCAATCTGGGCGGCGGAGGTTGCCAGACACATCGAGAGACTGAATGAAATTCGCCCCCGCGTTGCCGTGGGACAGATGACTGGCGCGGTCGGAACGCAGGCGTCGATGGGTAAGGACGGTCATGCGGTAATGGTTGCGATGATGAAATATCTCGACCTGAACGCGGTCGATGTCTCCAATCAGCTGATTCAGCGCGACAGACATGCCGAGTATGTCATGTTCCTCGCAAACATGGCGACCACTCTCGATAAGATCGGCGTTGAGATACGCATGATGCAGCGCTCCGAGATCGGCGAGATGGAGGAGGCTTTCGGCAAGAACCAGGTCGGCTCATCGACGATGCCGCATAAGCGCAACCCGATTAAGTCCGAGCAGGTCTGCGGTCTTGCAAGAATCGTGCGCTCTTTTGTCGAGCCCGCTCTTTTGAACAATACTCTCTGGGATGAACGCGACCTCACTAACTCCTCCTGCGAAAGAGTAGTCTTTCCCGAGGCCTCGATTCTTGCGGATCATATCCTGACCGTCATGATAAAAGTCCTCGAGGGCGTAAGGTTAAGACCCGAGAATATCAGAAGGAATCTGGATCTCCTTCACGGCGTCAACATGGCGGAGTCCGTCATGATTGAGCTTACAAAGAGAGGCATGGAGAGGCAGAATGCGCACGAGATTGTAAGGGTCTCCTGTATGACGGCGATTGAGTCAAAGACGTCGGTTGCCGAGATCTTTGCCTCAAAACCGCAGGTTTCGAAGTATCTTTCGAGAGAAGAGATTGATGCTCTTCTGCTTCCCGACAACTACATCGGCACGGCGGAATGGCAGGTCGACAATCTGGTCAAAAAACTCTCAAAACTTGTATAAAACGGGTATCTGTCCGAAACGGACAGTTGTATGAAACTGATAACTGTTTATAATAGGATATCCGTTTAAAAAAGATTTTTTCTTTTTTTAAGATTTGCGCGTCAGTTCTTCTGATTCCGGTATTTGAGGCAGACGTTTTTCATATCGTCGGCCCATTCGCCTATGATTCTCCAGTCGCGGAAATCGCCGATTCTCTCCTTCTCGAAGAGTTTCTCGCGCATGGTCAGATCGTCCGCAGTGACCCTGCCCGCGAACATTCCGATATCGACCACGTCGAGGATGCGCGTGAACGACTCCGCAATCTTTTTTGTGGCGATTACTTTCTCGTCGTCGATGTCTTTTAAGGATTCGCCGACAAGGAAGAGCGCAATCGGTCTCTTCGAGAGCCAGTTGCTGTGAAGTTTGGCAAATTCCAGGATTTCGGGTGGGAGTTTGTTGTCTTTAAGCCCCGCGCCCACTACGACGAAACTGTATTTTCTGACATCCTCGACATCCTGAATCGATTTGACCTCGGTCTCTATGCCGCCGTCGACGAAGGAGTTCTTGACCGACCATGCAATCTCTGATGTGACCTCGTCCTTTACGGAATAGGTGATGAGGGCTATGCCTTTGGGCATGCAGTTGGTGCCGTCGGCGGTCTTTCGTCCAGCGGATCTCGGGCCTGCGGAAGATACCGACGATGCGGATGACGCTGATGACGCTGATGTTGCCGCAGCCGCTTTATCAGAAGCCCTGCGCGTGACCTGCCTGCTTTCGGTCTTATTCGCTGTGTCCCCTGCTCTCGGAGTCGTGTGCTTCTTCGGAGTGACCGTCTTTAACGCAATCGCCGCAAGCTTCTCGCCGTCACCCGCGGTTGCCCAGCCGTATGCGGCAATTCCGGAGAGAACAATAAGGTCGGCGATATAGGGGACAACTTTCGAGTCGAACGGCGTCTCGGAAGTGCCGTTGTGCCAAATCTCCAGATGCTCCTCCAGCGAAAGAACGGAACCGGCGGTGGATTCGGGCGCGATTACGGCAATCTTGATATCCAGAAGATACAATACAGCCTCATTGATGAGAGCCGTCGATATTGCCGTCTCGGAGCCGTCCGAACTTATCACGAGAAGTTCGTCGGGGTTGTCATCCGAGGTATAATAGGAAAATTTCTCCTCTTCGCCTTTTTTGAAGACGGATCTCGGAGAACTGAATTCAGTCCCCTGCGACTCCCGAATAAATGTCTGCACTTTTTCAAAATCCGGATCCATATCTGATTATCCCCTCGGTTACACTCCTTTTTACTACTATATAGGAGAGTGTGAATAATAAAAAGAGTGATATGGTTTCGGTCGCTTCCGTCTTTCTCAGATCAGGTCTCTGAAATACTTCGACTCAATCTCTTCGGTCCATTTTTCTATCTCTTTATAGTCCCTGAAATCACCGAACGGCGGTTTTGCGAGGATTACCAGATCCCTGTCGGCGTCGATGAGTTCATCGCGGATGAGTCTGCCGGCAAAGAGTTTGATCTCCTTCGGGGTTACGTACTGGCAAATCTCATCCGTGGCAAAGAGGGCTTTTCTGGTCACGTGATCGGTGGGGTTTGTAAGCGTTATGCCCAGTGAGAAGAGAACAACGGGAATAGTCGAGAGAAATACCCGCTTTCCCTCCATGAACTCTTTTGCCTCGGGAAGCCATTTGCCCATATGAATTGCACTGCCGGCGACGATTCCGCCGTATTTCTTTATATCCTCAACGTCCTGAAAGTCCATGCAGTCGCATTCGTGACCGAGTTTTTCGAGTTTTTCCGAAATACGTTCCGCGACTTCAAGCGTCGAACCGTATCTGGTTGCGTATGCGACCAATATTTTTCCTGCCATTTTATCGATATTGAAGGGTTATACCGTATTATATTAATTCTATGCGATTGTACCGCCGCATTACCGCCCGCAACAGCCGCACCATTTTCGCTCCCGAATGCCGCTGCCCGATTTTTTCGGGCTTTCCGCAGCCCGTTCTTCCCCGGACTGCATTTCAACAACTCTGACAAGTGTGATAGATATAAATTTACCGCGGACGACATAGACTACATATGAATATGAGCGCTCACATGGACGGAATATCCCGCAGGAGTCTTTTAATTCCGGCGGTAATACTGGCACTGGTTCTTATGATACAGTCCGCAGGTGCCGCAGGCACGGTATCGACATATGCCGGCAACACCGTGGAACTCTCGGGAAGTGCGACAGGCTCGGATTATGTCTATCTCTTCGTCATAGGTCCGAATCTGCCGTCGGGAGGGGTCTCGCTCGAGGATC
>JAFPWZ010000118.1 GCA_017412625.1 Methanomicrobium sp. | reverse complement strand
CTTCGGCGAGAGGATACACATCGAGCAGTCGTTCGTCGGAAAAGTCTTGTCAAGCTGCGACATATGACCGCCGATACTCGGCTCACGCTCAATCAGATGAACCTTTATTCCGTGGTTTGCGATATCCAGCGCCGCCTGAATGCCCGCAACGCCCGCACCTATGACTGCAACTTCGCCCATTTCTACCTGTAATCTACCTATATAATTGGCGTTAATATTGTTATTTGTTTGTAAAGAGGCTCACGGAGAGCGGCTGTCTTACTGCAAATTCTTGCCGTATTCCTTTGCAAGCCCGATATAGATATCCGCGTTCTTGACGATTCCCGCCTTCTCCTCATCCGTAAGACTGCGGACAACCTTACCCGGGACACCCATGACAAGACTGCCGGCGGGGATCTCCTTCCTCTCGGTGATGACCGCACCCGCCGCAATAATCGTATCCTCGCCTATAACGGCGCCGTTGAGGATAACAGCCCCCATGCCGACGAGCACGCGATCCTTTATCGTGCAGCCGTGTATGACCGCACCGTGACCGATTGTGACCTTTTCGCCGATGACGACCGGCTTGCCCTCGGACTCGTGAACCACGCAGTTATCCTGCACATTCGAGCCGTCGCCGACAGTAATAGAATCGCGGTCGGCGCGAAGCACGGCGCCGAACCAGATACCCGTATCCTTACCGAGACTGACATCGCCGACAACAGTCGCGTTGGGTGCGATAAACGCGGCATTCTTTATCTTTTCATCTGAAGTCTTGCCAGTATTCATAATATATTACAATTATATCTTATAGCGAATGAAAGTAATGGTTGGCGGCACATTCGACCCTCTCCACGACGGTCACAAAAAGCTGATAGAGAGATCCTTCACCATTGCCGGCGACGGCGGCGAAGTCGTCATAGGTCTGAGCGGGGATGTCTTCGCAAACCGCAAATCCCACCCCATACGTCCTTTTGAGGAGAGAAAAGCCGATCTCGTCGCATTTATAGAGAGCCTGACGGCGGAGACGAAGATCAATGCCGTCTGGAAGATAGAAGAACTCCACGACAAATACGGCTCAACGCTCGATACGGACTTTGACGCCATAGTCGTAAGCGAAGAGACCTTCCCCACGGCAGTGGAGATTAATAAGCTCCGCAAGGAAAAGAAGCGTTCAAAGGTCGACATCCATCAGATAACCTGCGTCCTTGCCGACGACGGCCGCTGGATCTCAAGCACAAGAATCTGGAAAGGCGAGATAGACATACACGGCAATCTCATAAAATAATCCTGTTTTTAAAGTTTTGAAAAAAGTGTGGCGGATATCGGATATCAAATCAGATAATATAATTGATGATATCCGATTTCAGAATATTGTCGCAGTAAAGGCAGTGGAGAGTGCCGTTGACGACCTTAAACTTCGTCTCGATAGGCTCGTCCGAGTTCGTGATGCATCCTGGATTGGGGCATCTAACAAATCCGGTTACGACCGTCGGAATCTCCACGCCCGCCTTGTCGACGACCTTGGAGTTGCGGATGATGTTAATCGTCGCATTCGGGGCAATAAGCGCAATCTTGTTCAGCTCGCTCTTTGAGAGTTCGCGGTTGGAGATCTTTACTATATCCTTCTTAACCGCGGGATTCTTCGTGCTCACATTCGTAGCAACCGAGAGTTCCTCATTGCACGAACCCGTGATACCCAGAATCTTGAGCACGGTCAGAGCCTCTCCCGCCGCGATATGATCGATAACCGTTCCGTCCTTAATCGGGTTAATCAGCATCCCGTCTTCGTGTTTCTTAACGCTCATAATATAACATCCTCCAGCATTGCCATACGAACCGGAATTCCGTTCGCCGCCTGCCTGAAATACTTCGCATACGGCAGAGCATCCACGGCTGGGTCAATCTCGCCGGCACGCGGGAGCGGATGAAGCAGAATAAGATTTTTGCGCACGTCCTTCAGAGTCTCGGGCGTAATCTTATAGGTGTTGGCAACCCGCGCATAACTCGCCATATCTGGGAATCTCTCGCGCTGAATCCTCGTTGCGTAGAGGACATCAAGATCGTTGATGATATCCTCGAGTTTCTCGTGCTCGACCACCTCGGTTCCCCTCTCCTTAAGCTCGGTCGAGAGCCACTGCGGCATCTCCAGACTCTTCGGTGTAATGGTATGAATCGTCACGTCGTAGTGCGAAAGCGCATAAGAAAGCGAATGCGCCGTTCTTCCGTAACGGAGATCTCCCAGAAGTCCCAGGTCGATGCCGTCCAGATTCATGTTCTCCTTTATGGTAAAGAGGTCGAGAAGCGTCTGTGACGGGTGCTGCCCCGCGCCGTCGCCGGCGTTGATTACGGGAACGGACGAGAACTCCGATGCCAGCCTCGCCGCGCCCTCTTTCGGATGGCGGAGGACGATGGCGTCAACATAGCTGCTGACAACCTTGATGGTATCCGCAAGAGTCTCGCCCTTTGAGATTGAACTTCCCTCGACACTGTCCACGGTAATCGCCTCTCCCCCGAGGCGCGCCAGTGCCGATGCAAAGGACATTCTGGTTCTTGTACTCGGCTCAAAGAAAAGAAGTGCAACAAGTTTTCCGCGAAGGGTTTCCTTATAGCTGCCCAGACTCTGAATCTGTTGAGCTTTGGTCAGAAGAGCATCTATATCTTCCCTTTCAAAATCCCTTATCGATATAATGTGGTGCATGTTTCCGTATCTAAATATCTGCTTGCAGTCAATAAATATCTGTGCAAAATATAACATGATGAAGATCGATATATATAAGCAGAAAAATAAGCGGAAAAATCACGCAAATAAATCACCGAATAATTCCGTGAATAATCAGGTGTAAATCAAGATGAATCAGGTATACGTTATCGGGCACAAAAATCCGGATACGGACTCCGTATGCAGTGTAATCGGTTATGCGGAATTTCTCAACCGGACCCGCGAAGGGAAATACATCCCCGCCGTCTGCGGCGAGATAAATCCCGAGACCGATTTTGCATTGAAGACATTCGGCGCAAGCGTGCCGCAATACATAGAAAGTGTCGTCCCCAATATCTCGGATCTGCCCTTCACCTATAAATTCAGTGCCAAATCCGATATTCCCGCAATCGAGATTATCGCCATGATGGAGGACTACAACGTAAGAAACATCCCCATCACCGACGGCGCCGGAAAACTCATGGGACTCATGAGCGAGCACGGTCTGGCACAGGCATACGTCAGCCGCCAGAGCATATCGCAGCTTCTGCTGCCGCCGATAAAGATCGACGTCCTCACAAGAATCCTCAACGCAAAGCTCCTCGCCGCCGCCCGCGAAATAATCGAGGGCAGGGTCTATATCTCAATCGACGCCCTTCACGTCATCCTCTCCAAGATTACCAAGAACGACGTGGCAATCGTCGGCGACGACGAACCCTCCCAGCTCGCGCTCATCTCCGCGGGAATAGCGGCGCTCATCATCGCCGACGGCGCTCCGGTGGGTGACCGCGTCGTCACCGCCGCAAAAGAGAAGGGCGTCACGCTCATAGCAACGAATCTGGACGCGTTCAGCGTCGGCAAGATGATTAACCTCTCCCTCCCCGTAAGTCAGATCATGGCAACCGACGTTCCGACCGTGACCGCGGAGGACACAATCGACTATGCAAAGCAGCTCGTCGCCAACTCCAAATACCGAACAGCCTGTGTCGTCGATGCCGATATGAAGTTCCTCGGCATGATATCGAGGAACAGCTTCCTCGATACGGTCTATAAACAGGTCATACTCCTCGACCATAACGAATACGCCCAGGCAGTCGACGGAATCGAGAAAGCCGAGATTCTGGAGATTATCGATCACCACAGAATAGGCGCGATAACGACACTCAAGCCCATCGGCTTCCTCAACGAGCCCGTGGGTTCGACCTCGACCATCATCGCAGGCAAGTTCGCCGAGGCGGGCATAGTGCCGGACAAAAAGACCGCCGGAGTCCTCCTCTCGGGAATCCTCTCGGATACCATGGTGCTTCGCCTCTCCACGACCACGGACAAGGACAGACGCATAGTAAAGAACCTCGCCGAGATTGTCGGCGTCGACATCGAGGAATACGGCACCGAGCTTATCAGAAAGGGAATGGATCTTGAGGGAATCCCCATGGACAGCCTTCTGATGCGGGATGTCAAGGAATACAACCTCTTCGGCAAAAAGGTCATCATCTCACAGATTCTCATCCCGACATTCGAGTTCTCCGCCGACAACCGCGAAGAGATAACGAAAGCCGTGCAGGCATTAAAGAAATCGAACAACGCGGATATCTTCGCCGCACTCCTCACAAGCGTCTTCGAGAACGGAAGCGAGCTCTACCTTGCCGCGGATGCCGCCGTACTCACGGACTGCGGCATAACCGAACAGCCCATAAGAAAGGACGGCATGATGTCGAGAAAGAATGATTTCATACCGTGGTTCGGCGAGATACTCAAGAATCTGCCGTAAAAAAGATTTAATATCTGTCAATACCGGAAATATTTATCCGATATCTCTCATTTTTCCGTTTTCGGTTCAATTCTCAGTATTCTGTTCAATTATCCTTTATATGTCCGATTCTCCTTTTTCCTTCGTTTCTGCTCAGAACAGATAATTATAATCCACCCTGTTTCTGCGCCATATGATGACGGCAACAACCGCGATTATTGCGACAACCGCGATTATAACCGGAATCCACGGGAAATCATCGCCGCCGAGAGGGAGCATGTCTGCCGATATTGTGACCGTGGCGCCGCTGCCGAGGGAAAACTCCCTTGTCCAGTCCCGGTATCCGTCATGGCGGATGAGAAGGACGTGCGGACCTGCGGAGACATCCGTCAGTGTTATGGGCGTGATTCCCGCAATCCTGTTGTCTATAAGGACCTGCGCACCCTTGGGATTTGATTCGATAACGAGCACGTTAACTTCGTAGCTCACTTCGGGGACCGCGGTAACCGTCGGGGTCGGCTGAACGAAGTTCGTCGAATACCTGTAATAATACGTCAGCGTGCCGCTGTCCGAGACAACCGCCATATTGTTCGCCGACTTTGAAAGCTCGACCGACCTCACCGTGCCGTCGGCTTTGACCGTTACCGGCTCGGAATTCCTGATATCGAGGCTGTAGTAATAGACAGTCGCGCTGTTTTCGCCGCTGACGGCCATATCCGCGCCTCTCTCAGAGAGGGATACCGATTTCGGAACAAAGGGCAGGGTATCCCTGAAGATCTCCTCGCCGGTATCCGAATCGAAGCGGACGACATCGCCGTTTGCAAGACCTACCGCGACAATGTCGCCGTTAGGGGAGACATCCACGCATGTTGCCTTAACGTTCAGGCTTTTGCTCCATCTCTGTGTTCCGGTATTGTAATATGCAAACACTACCCCCTCGTCCGTGGCGGCGGCGACGACATCCCCGTAGTCCGATGCCGCAACGCCTTTGAGCACACCAGAGAAGCCCTGTTTCCACTCGACATTGCCGCTCTTATCGAGCATGTATATCGGACCGTAGGTCGTTCCGACCACGGTATGCTTCCCGTCTTCGGTGACGTCGACAGCGAACGGCGAACCGCCCGGTGTCTTGATATAGATTATCTGTCCGTCGCCGTCGAGCATGTAAACATAACCGTTCTGCGTAACGAATGCCGTGTATCTGCCGTCGACTGTCGTGGAGACATCTCTTATCGTATCGTCGTATTTCCTGCTCCAGACAGTTCCGCCGTCCCTGCCGAGCATGGATATCGTCGAGCCGCCCGCGGCTGCAATGCGGTTGCTGTCCGGCGATATGTCGGCGCAGGTCACCCTGTCCGGGCTGTTCTGGAACTCCCACAGGTATTCCATCCGAAATTGCTGCGTATCGGCAGCCGCGGCAGCCTGCACGGATAAGGCAAGCAGCAGTATAAGCAGTATCGCAGGCAACACCCTCACGGGCTTTGAAACCCCCGAGACCATTGATACCCTTGAAACTATTGAAACCCCTGAGATTTCCGGCATGGTTAAGTTATATTTGCCTCTCTGTCCCGTCATCTTCTCCTCCGAAATTTTTACGGTTCCGTTGCGGATCGAAACCGTACATATTTTTACAATGATTTCGGTGCGTGCATATATAGTCTTGTTCTATCTGCGACAGTTTATTCGGGAATAACGCTGCATGAATCGGAAAAATGGTTAAAAAGGCAATACAAAATTAAAAAAAATAAAAAATTGAAACAAAACCTGAAAAAATGCAAAATTAAAAAAATAAAAAATTGAAACAAAACTTGAAAAAATTAAAAATTTAAAAGTTTCAATCGTCTTTTCTGCCGACCGCAATGATAAACAATGCGCCAATCGCCGCTGCGATAACCGTAAACGGCGTTACCGGCGACGTTTTCGGTACCGGAGCCAGTGATGCCGAGACCGAGGTCGTTCTGCCTGCGGAAAGTTCTACCTGCGTCGAGTACTGGGTATATCCGTCAAGCGAGACCGTCACCGAGTGGGTGCCGGCCGTAAGCTCGGTGACGACAACCGGCGTCGTTCCCTTATACACATTGTCCACATAGACAAGTGCGCCCGACGGCGCCGAACTTATCTCCAGAACCGCGGAAGCGGACGAAACCGGAACCGTCGGCTGATTCGGATACTGAACATCGGGTGTCGCTTCCGGCGCCGGCGTATAGGTTATCGGAAGTGCGTAATACTTGAGCGTTCCGTCGTCCGAAGCCGCGGCAAGATTCGTGCCCGTTACCGTAAGCGACGCTCCGCGAACCTTTGCAAGCGAAGGCACCTTCAGAATCTCGGCGCGGGTCTTCTCCGAGAGGATATGGGTATAGGTATCGTCCGAAGCCGCGGCTATGTAGGATCCGTAAATAGATGCGGAAACGCCGTTAACCGGCATTCTGATGTTGTATGACCAGACAAGATTACCGGTCCTGTCATAGACATAGATGCGTCCGTCCGAGCAGCCCGCGACAATCACGCTGCCGTCGGGGGAGACATCGACATCGAGGACCTGCTCGGGAGTCTTCTGGCTCCAGAGCCTGTTGCCCTGAAGGTCATAGGCGCTGACCTCGAACTCGCGTTTGCCGACGGCGATGATACTGCCGTCATCCGCGATACTGACGCCGTAGATGTTGCCGTTTATCTTCTTCTTCCAGACCTGCTCGCCGCTGTTCTTGTAGAGATATATACAGCCGTCATCCGAGCCGGCGACAAGGTAGGTTCCTCCCGAGGAGAGATCCACGTCATAGACGTTGTCGCCGAGAGTCAGCTTCCACAGTGTGGCGCCGTTGCGGTCGAAGAGATACAGACTGCCTTTCTTGGTTCCGACAGCCGTGTACATGCCGGCGGTAGAGGTCGAAACTCCGTTTGCGGCCGCGTCAATATCCTCTTCCCAGACGAGATTGCCGTTCGTCGAGAGCAGATAGACCTTCGGAATAACGCCTCCCGTAACGACGAAGGTATCGTCATGCGAGATATCGGTATCGAGGAAGTTTGTGTTCTTTTTAAACTCCCACAGTTGTGTCGCATCCCCCGTATAAGCCCCTGCCGAGACGGCGGGAACGGCGCAGAAAGCGATAATAAGCAAAAGCCCGATGAGAATCGCACCGCGGACTTCGAATTTACGCGCCGCATCCTTTCCGGCATTCTTCATTGTATTCGTAATGTTATTCGTAATGATATCCTTCATAATATCCTCCTGTATTTCGTGATTTCATACGAAAACCCGTCACACGGGCGGTTTTACCTTAATCTTAACCATCCTGCCCGATGCAAAACGGGTTCCCTTTCGTAATATGTCAGAATTGGTCATTGTTATATTAAATATGATCTGTCTGTCAATTTGGCTGGTCTACGTCGCAGGTATTTTTTATTGAACCGTCGTCTGATGTTGTCATCATATTTTTAATAATAAATTCCCATCTGTACATTGCCCTGTAGTATGAGTTTTTGCCAAACAGAATCGAGGAGACTATCACGAATTTCCAAGCCGATGACAGTAAAAATATGGTGATAAAAAATATTGTAAAACAATGAATCAAAGGTATTTGCTTAGATATAAACGGCAATAATACGCCAATACCGTAGATTACTACGATTGAGAAAATATAACATAAAAATAGGATCCTCTCTTTATAGGGTTCCTCCAGAACACTTCCGCAAGAGTTGGGTCTCAGAAATACCTTTACGTAAGTAAATCCTAAAAGAGCGCACAGAATAAGGATAAGTCCCAAGAATATCTGATAATATCTTAACATGGCAATTACACCCAGCCAAAACAGGAAAAGGCTAATTATGTGATAACTGTATTCTTTAGAGTATCTTCTAGGACCTCTGAAAAAGTTCCAAAAGGTTTTTAGACTGAATATTGTTACAAACATCAGCACTGAAAAGAGCATCTCGCAATATGTTGCAATCTGCTCCAATTCCAATGAGATGTAGATCTCACTGTTTTGATTGCTCATGAAGAATACTCCGAATACCAGGATGCATATAAGTTCCAGTCCAAAATATGCATAAAATGAATTGCGCCAATAACCGAAATCTTCTTTGAATATCCAATAGGTAACCGTATCTTTGATTTTTGCAAAAAAACCTATCCTATCTTCATTATCTGCCCCGCTGCTTGAAATACTGACATGGCTTGCTAAACTTTCCAAATATCTGCGTTTATATTCTGAATAACCTAAATACTGATACTGCTTTGCGGCAGAATAAATGAAGTTTTTCGCATAAGTGGTGCAGTAAGCTTCAAGGCGGTTTATTTTGATAGCGTTATCGAAATACATCCAAGATGATGGCAGTATTACCATAAGCGGCAACAATATCAGAATCGAGCATATAAATAGATTCGATGTCTGGTTTAACATGAGGCTTACGAATAAACCAAGCATAATTCCCGTGGCAGATGCGGTTGCGGAAAATAATGTTATTTGACCTGACTTGTATTGATTTATTTTATTGCGAAGAGAGTTATATTCAGCAGTCATGAACGAAATAACGGCTGAATTTTTTTCTGAAGATTTATTGACATTATTTGTTGCAGAAGGTTGAGTGTCGCATGTAGTTGCGGCTTCAGAATTCGTTTTTGCGTTCATGAGTAAATATAAGTCATATAGTTTTGTGTAACATAAAATCTTTTGATGCAATTTTCTTTGTAAATGCATACATATCAAAATTTAAAATATTTAAGCCCCAATTAGTAGATACAAAGCGATATAATATGATTAAAGCTGTATTTCTTGACAGAGACGGTGTTTTAAACAAAGATCCCCCTCATTATGCTCACAGACTCGATCAGATGGAAATGATTGAAGGTGTAGATGAAGCGGTAAAACTTTTGAAGGATGCGGGGTATTTTCTGGTTGTTGTGAGCAATCAGTCAGGGGTTGCGCGAGGTTATTATCCCGAAGAACAGATTGCGATCTTTAATGAGGCACTGATGAAAGAGATCCGCAAAAAAGGCGGAGATATTGATGTGTTCTGTTATTGCCCTCATCATCCGGAAGCTCCGTTGGAGCAGTATCGTGTTGATTGCAACTGCAGAAAACCCAAACCCGGTATGATCCTTGATGCCGTGAAGAAATATGATATTGATCTGAGTCAGTCATTTTTTGTAGGCGATAAGGCAACGGATGTCGAGACCGGTAAAAATGCGGGTGTAAGAACAATTCTTGTTTTATCGGGACTTGGTAAGGAACAAATCCAGAAAGTTAATCCGAACGATTGTCT
>JAFPWZ010000117.1 GCA_017412625.1 Methanomicrobium sp. | reverse complement strand
TAATAAATGTCGTAATAAATAGCGCTGAAATATAATCTATCTCTAAACAAGATTATAATACTGAAAATAGCCCTTTGGGATCCCCTTTTGCGTATCAGATCTTTTATGACAGGTAATTTCTATATCCCCTTCAAACAAATGTTGATAGGCATGAAAAGCATCGGAATAATCGGCACGGGACATATCGGAAGTCTGCTGGCAAAAAAGCTGGTTGAGACCGGCGTTGTCGGACCGCAGGAGCTCTGCGCCGCAAACAGGACTCCCGAAAAGCTGAATAAACTTGCAAAGGAATCGGGAATAACGCCCTGCAAAGACAATATCGGCGTCGCAAAAGCCTCCGACATAATCTTTGTCTGTGTCAGACCCGCGGAGGCAAAAGCCGTGATTGCGGAGATAAAACCGGCATTAACTCCGCAAAAGCTGATAATCTCGACAGTTTCGGATGTAAAGCTTGCCGACCTTAAAGCGTGGTCGGGAATAGACTGCGTCCGCATAATTCCGTCCGTGACCTCGGAGTATGACCGCGGCGTCATGGTAATATCTTTTCCCGACGGCATCGGCGATGCAGTGAAAGAATCCGTAATGCGGCTCTTTGAGAAATTCAGCCTGCCGTACGTGACCGCGGAAGAGAACATCTCCGCACTTTCCGACCTTACGAGCAGTTCGCCGGCGATAATCGCCGCGGTTATACAGGAGTTTGCGAAAGCCGCCTCGGAGATGAGCAACGGCAGAATACCGCTCTCCGATGCCGAAGAACTCATCCGCGAGACCCTCTCCGGCACCGCCGTTCTTCTCGATAAACTCTCGCAGCGCAATGCCGTGCAATCCGGCAAGACGGCGAATTTAAAAACCCCTGTTAAATCCCCCGTCACATCCTCCGTTGAATCACCCTTTGACATACTTATAGAGAGCGTAGCGACAAAGGGCGGCATTACCGCCGAAGGTGTTGTCGCCGTAAGGGAAACGGCTCCCGAACTCTACGGCAAAGTTCTGACGAATATGCAGAATAAGCACAAAAAAGTGGAGCAATCGCTCAAAAATTAGTCAGAATAAAAAAATACTTTAGCTTTTTTTGCCCGATATCACTCAAAGTAATCATCAGAGACGACATTATCCGCCGTAAGATACCCGATAACGCACTCAATCGCCTCGCGGTTCGTCGGAAGCAGGATATGACAGTAACTCCCGGGCTTCTCCGAGAAATAATCCAAATCTTTCGGAAGGAGCGAATAGCCCGCACCTTTCAATGCCGATTCGCAAAGCGCAACGATGCCGTCGCCGTCATAAGTGAGAACCGGCGTATTTTCCGGATTGCCGCCTTGGAAAACCCATGTTTTGCCCTCGAAAAGTCTGAAGAAATCCGGGTTGCGGGTTTTGTTAACCGCGACTATGAACCGGTAATCGATATCGTCCCGTTTTGTCGCGTCGCTCAGATTTGCGACGAGCTTGCCGCCGAATCTCACACCCTGAACAAGCGGATCGTCAGCCGCGGAAAACTCCTTCGGCACGAAAACGCCGGTGAGCGTCTTTAATATTGACGGAGCGTATCTTTCGTCGTTGAACAGCTCCGCCAGCGTGCTTGCACGGTTCACGGGTCCGATTCCGATAAATCTGCGGACCTTAAACCTTCTTTCCGTATCCGCGACCTCAAGCAGATATCTTGTAATCGTAGTACCCAGAGAATGTGATACTATGTCGACCGCACCCGAATATCCCGTCCACGACTGTATATCCGCGATAAATTCTCCAAGTTCATCGGCGATGAGCAAAGAATCGGAGTAATTCTTCTTCGAGTGATCGAAGAGATGATATTCGATACCCGACTCCTCAAGCCGCGGAATCAGTCTGCTCCAGATATGCGGACTGCTCTTCCAGCCGTGCACCAGAATCACGGGACATTTACTGTTCGGAACATTATTCGGCACATTATTCTGCAAAATATCCTGCACAATAATACTTTGGCGGCGCGAAAAAAGAAGATTGCTTTTTGCCGCGGCATGGGATGCGGAATCGCATGCATTAACATACATTAACATGTTTTATCATGCCGAATCATGCTGAATCAGCTTTACATTCCATGTGCACTTCGGTCGGGAATGCTTTCTAATATTCAAAAAGCGTTATTTCCAGCAGATCCGTGAAAATGCGGAAGTTATACGGAAAACACTCATCTCCTTTAAACTTCTTTTCGGTGCCGTCGCTAAAAGTGATTGTCAATGCCCAAT
>JAFPWZ010000116.1 GCA_017412625.1 Methanomicrobium sp. | reverse complement strand
TGCACTACTGGCCTATTGAAGAAGTCTACAAGAAACTCGACGCAGCCATGACAAAATCATACCATGCAGTCTATGACGCATCCAAAGAATACAAGATCAACATGCGTCAGGCGGCATACGTAGTCGCTGTCAAGCGTGTCGTCGAAGCAATGAAAGTTCGCGGCTGGGTATAATCATCCCCCAAATATCCCCAGATCATCCCCAATATTTTTAATACTTTTTTTCAGCCGCATTTTTAACGTTTTTAACGCATTTATCGTATTTATCGCATATAACGCATTTCAAAATCCGTCGGAATGCCTATTGCCGATTCAATGTGAAAAACGGATAAACAAATAGAAAAGCAACAGAATAACAAAATAACGAAATTAGAAAATTACAAACTTACAAAATCGCCTAAAAGAAAAGATGCCGGCGGAGTGCCGGCAAAAGACAGCCTGTTCCTGTCCTCTTATTGATAAGTGCCGTTGATATCCTTTATTCCTTCGCGATATTCTTTATCTCGAGAATAACGTTCTCCATGACCGCATCGACACTCTTCCATGTCGCCGAGCTCTGATCGGAAGCATCGCGGCGTGTGATGAACGGCTTACCCTCGTCACCCGCGATTCTCATGCCGGGGTCAAGAGGAATTGCGCCGAGGAAGGGAACTCCGAGTTCCTCTGCGGCTTTCTTTCCGCCGCCGACACCGAAGACATCCAGAACCTCGCCGCAGTGCGGGCAGACATATCCGCTCATATTCTCAACGATACCTAAAACGGGTATCTCGAGTTTCTCGATGAACTTGACCGACTTTGCGGAATCGAGGATTGCAACCTCCTGCGGTGTCGTTACGATGACGGCGCCGGCGATATGCGGTGCAAGCTGTGCAACCGAGAGTGCCTCGTCGCCTGTTCCGGGCGGCAGATCGACTACGAGGTAATCGAGCTCTCCCCAGTTGACATCCTCGAGGAACTGCCTGATTGCCGTATTCTTCATCGAACCTCTCCAGATAACCGGGCTTGTCTTGTCCGGGAGCAGGAAAGCCATAGAGACAACGCCGAGATTGCCCATGACCATTACGGGGTCAATCTTCTTGCCGTCCATTGACGTAAGCTTCTCGTCCTCGATACCCAGCATCTTCGGAATATTCGGGCCGTGAATGTCCATATCGGCGATACCCGTGGCATAACCGCGGTTGGCAAGCGCCATTGCAAGGTTTGTGGAGACCGTACTCTTTCCCACGCCGCCTTTGCCGCTTAACACAAGTATTACATGCTTGACATTCATCTCAACCTTAGGCGGAAGACCTGTCTTCTTAGGATCGCTGCAGCTTCCCGCCGATGCGCATCCGCTGCAGTTTCCGTTGCATCCCTGACTCGTTTTCTCGTCACTCATATGAAATCTCCGTATAATACGAATTTTTCCTGCGGGCATTCCCCGCAAACGCCTGTTTTCGTGGAACTACGGGCTGTCGGAAATATCCGTATGATATTATTGATTTGTGTGTAAATATTCTGAATCGTGAACGATAAATGTATCAATTTTAATCGGGAAGAATTAAAGAAAAGTTGCCCTTTGTGGGGGCTGTTTCTGTGTGGTTATGGAGTGTTTGTTACCGTTAAGAGGTGTTGTGTTGTTTGTGGTGTTTTGAGGTGTGGTTGTGTGGTTATTGAGTGGTTATCTTGTGGTGGTGGTTAAGTTTGTGTTTGTAAGGGGGTGGGGGTTGGTGTGTGGTTTTGCATT
>JAFPWZ010000115.1 GCA_017412625.1 Methanomicrobium sp. | reverse complement strand
TCATCCCCAACGGTCTTATCAAACTGAAGGCCAACGACAAGATAACGATCTTCACGAAGAAGGAGTCCGAAGCGGAGTCGTTCAAGAGCCTGACCGCGCAGCTGAAAGTGCAGAAGACCGAGGAATAGACGGATTCTTCCGTATATTTCCGCATACTTTTTTACATCCGATTATTTTGCAATATTCGTTTTTTTCCGAACAACAGCGCACCGCTATATATAGTCGTAAAAAAATAGTCTCATAGAACAGACTCATAAAATAAACGCGTTAGGTCTCTTGCATGGGGGAAAATAAAATGGATACAACAATCTCAAAAAAGGCAAAATTGCTGGTTTTAGCAGCGGTAATAATGACATCCGTAATGATGTACGTGATTCTCTTTGTGCCGCCGCCGGTGCAATCGGCATATTATTACATGGATGAAGAGATGATGCAACAGTGGATGGGCGGATACTCGCTTCCTGAAGACCTGTCTGTTACATGGTCGGCTCCCGAGGATCGACCGCCGGAGATTATCTATTTCAGAGATAACGACACATTTCAACTCAGAAATCCGGAAATATGGCAAAATCCCGTATATATCGGGTATCGCATGAGCAAAAAAGACATCAGACCGAGAGAATATGATGATATATGGTATAATGCAAATGTATCGGTTGAAGGCAACAGACTGAGTTATGATTACACCGTCTATAACGGAGCGGGTATCGATTGCCGACATGCCGTCTATAACGTAACACTGAGCGTATCAAAAGTTAATACCAGTGTAAAATACATTGATGAAGAATTTATTACATACCTGCCCGTTGAAGATATCGAAGTAAACAATCTGGCAGCCGCGGAATCAAAAAAATACAGGATAAGTGCCGACCTGATAAAACCTGAAAAGAACGAAATCTACAAATTAACGTTCACCGTCAATTGGCCAGGTGATTTCACGGATTATAAAAATAAAAAGAGATTGAGAGAAGATATCTGCACGAAATGCAACCCCCACAATATGAACCAGCCTTCCAGTACCATTGGCTTTTATATCTACGGGGAAGATGCACCTTCATATCCGCAAAGGACATTCACTAAAGAGAGGGAACAGGGTTCTATTCCGATATAAAGGATTTTTAACCCTATTTAACATTAAATCCATTTAGCGTTCGTTTTTTCCGAACGGCAATAACAATAAACAGCCGAGATTAAAATCCGCCGCTTAAAAAAAGATTACTGAAAAAAGATTAATGATGCGCGAAGTAGGCGACAACCCTGTCGTCATTCGCGGAATCAATCCTTGCAAAGCCGACTCTCTCGAACTGAACGACCTCGCCGGACTCCTTTATAACGCGCCTCTCGCAGAAACCTTCCTTATCGCCGTCGGGAGAGCGAAGCAGGCACTTCACAATCTGCGAGTCATCCGCCGGCAGCCAGTGGATGATTCTTGCCTTCTCCTTTCTGGCATCCTCAAGGGACTCTCCCGAGTATTCGAGCGAAAAAGTGCCGTCCGCATTCTTCGAGACCTTCGCATTGAAGAGATCCTTGAATCTCACCATCGAACAGCCCTCGAGATCGACGGGATCGAGATAGAGTTCGCCCGCGAAATCAATCTCGCGGTAACCCTTGGACTCGTCATTGGGGTTGAGGAGCGCCTTTGCGGTCACGGCCGGCGCATTGGCGATTTTGCACTTAATCGGGTTAAGCACGCAGAAATAGCGGTTAACATACGGATCGATAAGCTCCTTGTTCGCCGCAAACAGATTCTCCCACGAGAACTGAATATCCGTCTGTCCCACGCCGATATCTATCATGGCGTTCTTAATCGCCTCCGGCAGAATACCGCGCCTTGCAATCGCTTTCATGGTGCCGAGGTGGATATCGTCCCAGCCCGTATAGGTGCCGTCGCGGATACCGTTCTTCATCGCCGTCGTCGAAAGCACGACGTCGCCGATTGACATCCTGCCGTAATGGTAGTATTCGGGCTGCTTCCAGCCGAAATAATTGTATATATACTCCTGCCTCTTCGTATTCGCGATGTGGTCCTTGCCGCGGATAACGTGGGTAATGCCCAGCAGGTGATCGTCCACGACGACCGAGAGATTCATCATCGGATAGACTTTTGCGTCCTTTAACTTCGGATGCGGCGAATCGACGACGCGGAAGATCGAAAAGTCGCGCATTGCCGGGTCGGGATGGGCGATATCGGTCTTAAGGCGCACCGTAACCGTGCCTTCCGCGTATTTGCCGGCAAGCATATCCTCCCACATCGCGAGATTCTCCTCAACCGACCTGTTCCTGCACGGGCATTCCTGCTTTGCGTCCTTAAGCTGCTTGAAACTCTCCGAATCGCAGACGCAGACATATGCCGCGCCCATCTCGATGAGTTTTCTGCCGTGCTCGTAGTAAATCGGGAAACGGTCGCTCTGATAGACGGTCTCGGTAATCGAAAGACCCATCCACTTCGTATCGTCGATTAAGAGCTGATAGTTCTCGGGCTCGACACGGCGCGGATCCGTATCTTCAATCCTCAGCACGTATCGCCCGCCGTATTTCCTCACATAGTAATCGTTCAGATACGCGGCTCTTGCATGACCGAGGTGAAGGGGGCCGCTGGGATTCGGTGCAAAACGCATAACAACGCCGTTATCGCCGACGTTCTTGAGAGCACGGAGTTCGCGCACCTTCTCCTTCTTCTCTTTCTTCGCGTTCAGAAGTTCGGGTGCAAGCTTCTCAAGTCTTGCAACCCGCTCCTCGGGGCTCAAAGCCTCGACTTCCTTCAGGATTTCGGCAAGAATCGCCGACATCTCCTTTGCCTGCGAGCGAAACTCCGGGTGTTTGCCCATCAGCATTCCTAGAACCGTGCCCGCTTTGGGAACGTTGTTGTGTGCAACGGCGTTGCTCAATGCATGAATCAGAAAAAACTCTCTTGGATCAACCGACATGAAATCCTCTCAATAAATCCTCAATGATATTTAAAAAAATTCAGAAGTTTCTGGTGACAAAGTAATCCGTAATGTCAGCCAGCAGTTTCTTCTCGGGACAGTCGCGAAGAACGGTAAGCTGTTCCTTTGCACGTGCGACATACTCCATTGCCGTCTCCGTGACCGCCTTTAAGATGCCCTTCGACTCCAGAAGTGCGATGGCCTCCGCGACCTCCTCTTTCGTAAGATTCGGCTTCTTATACTTGGAGAGATCGATTCCCGCCTCGCGTGCCTTTATGGCGACAATGGTCTGTTTGCCCTCGCTTAAGTCCGAGCCCTGATCCTTGCCGCTCTTCTCCGGCGGAGTAATCAAATCGATTACATCATCCTGAATCTGGAAAGCAATGCCGCTGAAGTAACCCCAGTCATGCAGAGCCTGAACCTGCTTCACGTTGCCGCCCGCAAGCGTGCCGCCGATTGCCGCAGCCGCCGCATAGAGCTTGCCCGTCTTTTTTCCGACCATATCGATGTATTCGTATTCAAGGACATCGTCGCGGGTCTCGAAACTCATATCCTCGAACTGACCCTGACATATATCCACGCATGTGCGTGCAAGTATCTCGGTGCTGAGCACCTTTGCCGTGTCATCCGCGATACTGCGTGTAATCAGCTCGAATGCCTCGGCATAGAGGACATCGCCGGCAAGAATCGCCGTCGGCATGTTCCAGACACAGTGAACGGTCGGAACACCGCGGCGTGTCGAGTCATTGTCCATGATATCGTCGTGGACGAGCGTGAAAGTATGGGTTACCTCAAGAGCGAGAGCCGCCGGAAGAATGTCGCGTGAACATCCCGCTTTGATTATCTCCGCCGAAAGCAGGGTAACCGCGGGTCTGAGTCTTTTGCCGCCGGCAACAAGAAGATGGGCGCTTGCCTTGCTGAGCTGACCCGGTGCGGCTCCGAAGAGTCTGTCAAGTTCCAAATCTATATCTTCAGCGTTTTTTTCCAGAAATTCTTCAAGATTCATTATATTACCTGTTACTTATCAAATTGAGTCGTGTTGATTAAGATAATCGATATAATATCTATTCAGATTGTCCCCGAAAGATATTGAATATATGCAAAAATATTGCGGTTGAGATCTGCGGCATTTACCTGTTAACCAGGACTCTCATGCCGTTTCTGAGAAGATGAACGTCATTGCCCAGAGTATAACCGCATTCCGCCGCAAGCTTCACGTACTCTCCCGTCATGTCGATATCGCCGTGCGACGGGATGATATGCTGCGGATTTAAGAGATTTAAGACCTCGTAGTGATCCTCACGCTGTGCGTGACCGCTCACGTGCAGACTGTCGAAGATTCTTGCGCCCCTCATGCGCAGAAGGGTTTCCTGATGATATCTCTGACCGAAGTTCATCGGGTTGGGGATGATATTCGCGCTGTAGAGGACTTTATCGCCCTTATCGATGCGGTAAGGGGTGCCGCCGGCGGCAATCCTCGTCAGAATGGCGCCCGCCTCACCCTGATGACCGGTAACGATGGGCACGAACTTGTCCTTGCCCTCCTTCATCATGCGCCTCATTGTTCTGTCGACGGTCTTGCGGTTTCCGAACATCGACGTGCTCTGCGGGAAACTGACAAGCTTCATCTGCTCGGCAGTGCCCGCATATCTCTCCATGGAGCGTCCCAGAAGAATGGGGACTCTTCCAATCTCGTGAGCACACTCCGCAATCGTCTTTACACGCGCAATGTGGGATGAGAAAGTGCTCACAATCATGGCGCACTTCTCGTCCTCGTAACTCGTCATTACGTCGCGGACAAGCTTCTGAGCGACTCTCTCGCTCGGACAGCGTCCCGGAAGCCTTACGTTAGTACTCTCTATGATGAGAGCCAGAACGCCTTCCTTTCCGAGCTCGCGAAGTCTCGAGAAGTCCGGCGGATTTCCGAGGACGGGTGTCCTGTCAAGCTTGAAATCGTTTGCGTAGATGACGATACCCGCCGGCGTGTGCAAAACCGCCATCGCCGTGTCGATAATCGAGTGCTGGACGTTCACGAACTCGAGGCTGAGATCCTTGGAGATCTCGTATCTGTATTTCGACCCCGCATTGAGCGCGAAGACCTTGTTTGAGACCCCGAACTTCTTCTCGCCCTCGATCTGCTGCTCGATGAGCTTCGCGGTATAAGGCGTGCCAATAATCGGCGCATTGTAGCGGTGCGCAAGCTTGGGGATGGCGCCGATGTGGTCCAGATGTCCGTGCGTGCAGACGATTGCCTTAACACTGCCCTCGACCGTGTTCATTATGGTATCGTCGGGGATTGCCTTCATCTCGATTAAATCGAGAGAATGCATATTCTCAACCTCTGCATCCTCATGGATCATTATCTGGTCAAGCCTAAGACCCATATCAAAGATAACTATCTCTTTGCCGCAGCGGACCGCGGTCATGTTTCTTCCGACCTCGTTGTATCCGCCGACGGCTATTATTTCAACTTCCATATTATCGCCGTATTTGCAATATTTTTGAATAATTTTGAATATATTGGATTATTCCGAATATATTGGACAATTCCGAATATTTCCTTATTTTTTAGGATTTAACCCGTTTTCTCAAAGGTTTTCTCAAAGACCTGTTTTTCCCGGAAACCTGTATTTACGGTGTATTCATGGTCATCTCGCGTGTCAGACCCGTCACGTACTTGCGTGTCATCTGTAAACTGCGGCAATCGGTTGACCCCGTAAGATACATGGCAACCTTAAGTTCCGTCTGAATCTTCTCAATCTCGGCAATGAGATTGTCATAGCCGACCATTGCGGGCTTGAGCAGAGGAAGTGCCATTCCGCCCAGCGTTGCCCCCAGAGAAATCGCCTTGGCTAAATCCAGACCGCTTCTGAGACCGCCGGTTGCGATAACCGGCTTTTTGCGGTCGCAGATCTCCATAAGAGATACCGTTGTGGGAATACCCCAGTCTGCAAACCTGTTACCCAGTGCCGCAAGCGTCTCGTCCTTCGCACGCAGAGCCTCGACTGCCGCCCACGAAGTTCCTCCGAGACCTCCGACATCGATAGCGCTTACGCCGGCACCCCAGAGTCTTTTTGCGGTGCCGCCGGAGATACCGCATCCCGTCTCCTTAACGATAACGGGATACTTCGCACTCGCACAGAGATCGCGGATTGCCTCGAGACATCCCGCGGAATTGTGATCGCCTTCCGGCTGAATCGCCTCTTGAAGAGGATTCAGATGAATACAAAGCGCCTGAGCATCAATCATCTCAACTGCCCTGTCAGCCCATTCCGCGCCCTTCTCGACGAGCTGAATCGCGCCGAGATTGCCGCAGATAAAAGCCTTCGGAGCGGCATCACGGACAATCGTGAAACTGCTCTCAAGTTCGGGATTCTCCAGCGCCGCACGCTGCGAACCCACACCCATACCGATATTGAAGTGCGCCGCCGCATTCGCAAGCGCCATGTTGACCTCGGTGGTATCGGGATGTCCGCCCGTCATTCCCGCAATAAAGAGCGGTGACGAGAGATTGTAATCGAGGAACCTGACGGATGTATCTATCGCATCCATGTCGCATTCCGGAAGAGCGTTATGGACGAGCCTTATGTCGTCGAAACCCGAGAAACCTCTCTCGATTGGGTTTGCGCAGCAGATCTCCATATGCTCGCGTTTTCTTGAAGATGTGTATGCAGATTTTTCTATAGTATCAGCCCCGCATGGTGATATTGAAGGTGATTATGAATACGAGGGAGAAGCACAAATATTGGAAAGAACAAAGCAATCGCGGATTCACACTCGCAGAAACCGCGTTCTTTCGTCTCCGCACCGCGGAGTTATTTTCTTATCGCACTCTTATCTTTCGGCGACAACAGTGCCGCCGTGGTCGCGCCCGTCTAAAAAGTCTCCCACTCTGGAAACATGGAATATGTTCGATTCTATACCCTTCTCCGAGAGCAGCAGAAGTTCATCGATCTTGCCCTTCATTCCGCCCGTAACATCGACACTTCCGGAACTGCTTATTTCCAGATTTTTCACGGTTTCGGGTGTGATCCTCCTGACCACGCTGCCGTTTTGGAGCAGACCCGCAACATCGGTTGCAAGACCAATTCTCTTTGCCCGGATATGGGATGCAAGATAACTAATCAACTGATCTCCTGAAACAATGCAGACTCCCTTATCCTCGTCCATCACGACATCGCCGTGAAGAACAGGCACGATACCGTACCTGACAAGAAGTTCTATCTGACCGCATTGAAATGAGATTAGACGTCCGTTTTTCGCAGTACATGCATCAAGCGGGTGGATTCCTACGGATTCTACCCCGCTGGCACGAAGCGCGTTTACCACCGCATCATTCAGTCCGCAGACGGCACGATGCGTGATAAATATACCTGCTTTATTGTTTGCATCTAAACCCATATGAATATGATGTTCTTTTGCCTCGGGATGTCCGCAGGAACCGGCGCCGTGGACAATAATCGGGAAGATATTCTTTCTCTCCGCTATCTCACGTGCAAGTTCGTTTATGCGCGCATAATCCACGCCGCCTCCGCCCGCCTTGTCGGTAATTACGCTACCGCCCAGCTTTAATATAATCAGATCTGCCGTTGTTTCCATTGTTTCCGCCTCCGTTGCTACCGCTGTCCTCCTCTTTTCTGGCTCCTTCGGTATCCATTGTAGTTATAATCGCCTTGCCTTCCGCCGCCTCGATTGCGCCCGCAACCTTGCTCTTGGAGCGTTTCGGACAGAGTGCAATCATGCAGCCGCCTCCGCCCGCGCCCGTAATCTTCGCACCGTATGCGCCCGCAGCTCTTGAAGCGGTAATCAGCCTCGACAGTGCGGGATGACCCACGCCCAGAGCCTCGAGCAGGGCGTTGTTAATGTCCATATACCTTCCCAGAAGCTTCAGATTCTGGAAATTGTGCATGGAACGCGAGGTAACCGCCTCGATTGCGTCAAGAATCGGGTCGACCACAAGCGGATTGTTCGCACGGAAATCGCCGACCATCGCGACAAGCTCCGAGGTCTTGTGCGAGACCATGGTGTTTCCGATTACGATATTGAAGTTCTCCGGCGGAAGCCTGCGGCGCTTTCCGTCCTTTATCAGCACCAGACCGCCGTAGGTAGAGACAAAGGTATCCGTGGGGCTTGCACGCCCTTTCTGAACCTTCTTCTCGATGTTGAAAGCCGTCGATGCAATATCCGAGCGCGTAAGACCCAGACCGAACTCGTCATTGATTGCGCAGAGAGTTGCGACGGTCACCGCCGCCGACGACCCCAGACCCGACGAACTCGGGAGCTGCGAATGAATGTAGACGCTTCCCGTAACGCCGAGCTCTTCAAAACAGCCCTCGATATAGGGTGAATTGACCTTCGCCGGATTACGCGCCTTCCTTACGGTAACATAGACACGCGGTTTTATCGCCATCGCAAGTCCGGATTTCCCGAAGACCACCGCATGTTCGCCAAACAGAAACACCTTGCCCGGTGCGCTCCATGTCGCCATTAAATTATTACTCCGTTACTCCACAGATATTGCCGCATATCCGACGACTTCCGAATATTCGCCCGTTATATCGCCGCTCGTAGAATATTTCAGGAGTTGTGAGTACTCCGCCCCCATCAACCGGCAACATTCCGTCATTGCAATTATCGGACCGTATCCGCAAGCGCTTATTCCCTCGGTGATTATTCTCCTGTAAAATAACCCCGTATCAAGATTTCCCAGCGCATCTATTGCATATATATCGTATTTCTCTGCTTCCGCGGCGGGTATATAGTGCGAGAAGTCGGAGGATGCAACAATTACTGCTTCAGTATTTGTAACTGAGAGAGCATTATAGATTGCCCTTCCAATCTCCAGACTGTTCCTCTCGGTTTGATTATCCATCATGACGCAGACGCACTTTGCGTTCGGAAAACGGTGCTTAACAAAGAGAGTCTGCACCTCAATCGAGTTCTCGCGCTTACCCATAGCATGGTCATCGACCCGCAGATACTTCGAAAGCTCTTCGATAAGGACGCCGTCCGCGGCGATATCCCCGAGCGGCGTCTCCCAGTCCTGCGAAGACATGCAGTCGGAATATCCCGAATGGCTCGGTCCGATTATGACGAATGTCCCCGAAAAGCCGGACGGAATCGCGGAGTAGGCATATGCGCTCGTAAGCCCCGAATAGACAATGCCGGCATGAGGGGAAACTATGCCTTTCGGTATCCGAGTCAGATCTTCGGGTATCGCGGATACCCCCTCGGGCATACTGCCTTCGGATACGGGTTCGGATACGGATGAAATGCCGCTCTCCTTAGTCTTCGGAGAACATTTCGCAAAAAAGTCCCGCAACTGCGGATTATCATAGAAAGCATCAAGAATGCGCTTCAATAAAACAGGATTGTCGGGATAGAACATCCCCGACAACGTTGTCCTGCGTGTCACCATGAAAGTGATACCTCCAACAGTTGCTCTCTATTAAAGCAGAGTAATTTATAACTCAATCTCAAAGTCTTCGGGTGTTAATGATGTCGTAACTCCGCGCGACTTGAGGATCTCTCTTGTCAGGAGGAAGTAGATCATGCTTAATGCCTTTCTTCCCTTGTTGTTTGTCGGAATTACAAGATCAATGTATTTTGTAATATTGTTTGTATCACAGAGTGCAACTACCGGAATACCGCACTGAACCGCCTCGTTGATTGCCTGTGAATCGCCGATTGGGTCGGTTACGACAATAACTTCGGGCTCGACGTAGTGTTCCATGTCCGGGTTTGTAAGCATGCCCGGGATGAATCTGCCTACTTTTGCGACTCCGCCGATTGCGTCCGCAAACTTCTTTGCAGGATACTGACCGTACTGGCGGGAGGTGACTACAAGGATCTTTGCAGGTTCAAACTTTGAAAGGAATGCCGCCGCAGTCTTGAGTCTGTCGTCGGTCTGCTGGATATCAAGAATGTATAATCCGTCTGCGCGAACGCGGTAGATGAATTTTTTCATGTCCTGACTTTTCTGCTGTGTTCCTATGTGAACGCCTGCCGCAAGGTAATCCTCAACAGGTACAAGCGATTCGACAAGTTCTATTTCAATATCATTAGTTACGTTCAATACATCAGCTCCATTAATACTTAGCTTCTTTTTACGGTGATAGGTATGACACCCTTCTGATACTCGACAAGAGCAATCTCAAGAGGATCTATCTTATCTGTCTTTACAAGAACGGGCGCGCCCATAGAGATCTGAAGCGAGCGTGCGCCGACAATTCTTGCTCTTTCGTATCGTGTGTATGATTCCATCATGACTCCGCAGATTAATTTGAATTTTGGATTTGGGATTTTGCAATTTTGACAATTATGAAACTTCGGGACACTTTACGCGAAAGCATCTCAAGTCTTAAACGACGTAAGCGTCTCAAAGCTTCATATTCTTACATGAACGTTATCCATGCAGAATGGGGTCGCTGAGATTTGAACTCAGGTTACGGCGTCCCGAACGCCGTAGGATGGCCAGGCTACCCCACGACCCCGCAAATAAAATTTATTGATAAGGATTGAGATCGTCAATGATCTCCTTGTGCGTGAGCAACATACGCCTGCAGCAGTAGCGCTCAAGTCCGAGGTCATCAAGGATCACACGAGGATCTTCACCGGCATCTCTGCGTTTCTTGTATTCCTCCCATTCCGTGGAGATAACTTTTCCACAGGTGAAGCAACGTACGGGTATCATTTGATCTCTCCCTTATATTTTGCACAGTCTTAACGATAAGACTTTTGGAACTTCTTTCTTGCACCGCGTCCGTGCGGTTTCTTGGCTTCTTTCTGGCGGGAATCGTTAACAACGAGCGTTCTGTCGTATGCAAGGAAGGTATCCTTGATCCTCGGGTCGTTGTGCCATTCAACAATTCCGCGTGCAAGTGCCGTTCTTACAGCCTCTGCCTGTCCCATGTAGCCGCCGCCGGAAACCTCGATACTTACGTCGATTCCGTCAATGACGCCCGGGATTAAGAGAAGAGCTTCCGAAATTTTCATGCGCGAAAGTTCGGTGCCGTAGATCTCAAGAGGGACGGAGTTAACTCTTACACGTCCTTTACCCTCCTTGAGGGTCGCGCGGGCAATTGCAGTCTTTCTCTTACCGCTTGTGTTTATAACTTTTGTAGCCATATCTCAAAACCTCTCTTAGAATTTTGCTCCCAGGCTTCTGCTGACGACGGCGACCGTCACATACTTGGGTGTCGAAAGACCCTCGATGTGCGCGCACTCGAGTGTCTCGAGTTTTGCGTCCGCGAACTGTGCGGGAACACCCACATAAGCTCTGATGCGCTTGTATGCCGCCGCTCCGCGTTCTCTCTTGTAGGGGAGCATTCCGCGAATTGTGCGTTTTGCGATATCTTCAGGTCTTCTCGGGAAGAACGGTCCGCCCTCGCGTGATCCGCGCTTGCGTTTCTCGTCGTAGTCCGCAAGAATGCGTGCCTTTGCACCGGAGACGACTGCCTGCTCGATGTTGACGATGGCAATCTCTTCACCTGCAAGTGCGCGCTTTGCGGCGATACTTGCAAGTCTTCCGAGGCGAAGTCCTGTTGCGTCTATTACTGTTGCTGCCATTTGATCTACCTCATAATCCTTACTTTCTTACCCTCAGGATTCGATTTGATGAGGTCTTCAATTGTCATACAGGTTCCTTTCACGGATTGAATCTTTTCAACAGCCGCTTCACTGAAACTCAGTGCAGCAATGCTGATTCCCGACTCTAACATGCCGCTTCCAAGAACTTTACCCGGTACGAGTATTACATCGCCATCCTGGGCATATCTGCTGATCTTGCTTAAGTTAACTTCAGCATAGTTCCTGCTTGGGGCTTCGAGCCTCTTTGCAATCTCGCGCCAGACACCTGATTCATTAGTCCTTGATGCTTCCTTAAGGGCAGCAATAAGGGCTGTGTAACGGGGGTTTGTCTTTCCAGCTTTCATTTTACAATGCTCCAGAGATATTGGTTAATACATCCACCAGACTGTCGGATTTGTCTTTCAGATCTGTCAGTGCGTAGGTCATTATTTCCTTTACCGGCAACGAACCGTCGCTCTCGACAACGAATACGAATTTTGTGTTGTCGGAGGAGATTTTTATTGCGGCATCTTCCCAACCGCTGCCGACACATGCCTTCTCGCAGAGTTTGCACATTGAACAGTCAATGAGCTTGCCGTCGATTACTTCAACGGATTTCTTTGAGAGTTTTAAGACGTGTCTTGCGCATTCGTCCGCGCAGTTACCGCATGCGTCACAGTTGTCGCCGATTGTGATTATCGGGTATGTCTTGTATCCGCAGGCAAGTGTCGACTGCCACTTTGCGTGTTCAAGACCCGTGTTGATCTCGGCATGTGCTTCAAGCACAACTTTCTGACCTTTTTCCAGTTTTACAATCGGAATTTCGCCGGTAACCGGTGCGGCATCGGGGTTCTGTGCTATCAGGTCACTGGACTTGACAAGGCACGGACCTTCGGCACTGAGTGTGTATACAGATTCGCATAAGGAACATCCTTCGCCCCCGCAGGAGCACTCGGACTTTTTCTTATACTCCGAAAGGTTTGTTTTCAGCGGGATAAGCCCCAGACGGTGTGCAAGCATCTCATCGAATAATGCGCTGTTGTTATCGTAGATAATCACATCTTCGATTGCCAGCTTGGGCACATCGCTGATCATTGTTCTGCGAAACGAGTTCGCAAAGGCCGGTATGGACTCTGAGAGAACAAATTTTGCTACCTCGCTCTCAAGTCTGCTGAACGCAATATCCATTGATCAGACTCTCCTGCCCCTTCTTCCACCTTTTACGCGTATGCTGTCGTGTGGAACGGGTGTTACATCCTCTATACGTCCGATTCTCATGCCGGCACGTGCGAATGCACGGATTGCCGCCTGTGCTCCCGGACCGGGGCTGCGCTGCTTTCCTCTGCCGGGTGCACGTACTTTGACGTGTAATCCGACGATGCCTTTGTCCATTGCCGCCTGTGCGAGGTTTGTTGCCATCTGCATTGCGGCGTAGGGGGAACTCTCGTTTCTTGCCTGCTTCACGACCATGCCGCCGCTGGACTTTGTGATTGTCTCAGCGCCGGAGAGATCGGTTACCGTGATTACGGTGTTGTTGAAGGAAGCGAAGATGTGTGCGACACCCCATTTCTCTTTAGACTCTGCGACTGCCATTTTATGCCCTGCCTCTGGATGATATTATACGTGCGCGCTCGGGATGAGCGTCGTTTGTCAGCGGTGATGTCGCATCGTATGCAATTGAGGATTCCTCAACTTTTCTGACGCGGTATCCCGGAACCGTGACTCTGCGACCGCTTACGGTGATGTGTCCGTGCGTGATCATCTGACGTGCCTGCTTGGGCGAGCGTGCAAGTCCCCTTCTGTAGACAAGTGTCTGAAGGCGGCGTTCAAGCTCGTTCTCTGCCTTGAGCGAGAGAATTGCACCGATGTCGGCGTCTTCGCCGAGCAGTCCGTAGCTTGCAAGGTGACCGAGAAGTTCGTTCTCTTTTCTTGCGATGAGCTCGGCATCGGTCGATGCCGATCTGAGTGCAAGGAGATCTCTTGCCGCGCGGCGGTATCCTCTGAGTGTACTCTGGGCTTTCCAGACCTCGGTCTTGTTACGGAGACCGAACTCAATTACGAGGCGATTCTCGTCCTCGATACGTGACTTCTCAAAACGTCTTTTGGGCGTTTCGTAAGCTTTGTGGTTCTTTCCCGGATATGCCATGTTTTACACCCGATTAGTCCTTCTTCCTGCTGACACCGACTGTTGAGCCGATTCTGCCGGTTGATTTCGTGCGCTGTCCGCGAACCTTCTGTCCGGTCTCGTGGCGAATACCACGGTAGCAACGGATCTTTCTCATGCGGTTGACATCTTCGTCGATTGCCATCCTGAGATCGGTTCCCAGAAGCTGCTTTGCTTCTCCGCCGTAGAAGTCCTTCTGGCGATTTAACATCCAGACAGGTACGCGTTCGATGTAGTTTCTGATAACCTCACGAATGCGTTCTACGGGCTCTTCATCAAGAAGTCCGATTGTGGCTAACGGATCGACACCCGCCATCTTTGCAATGCTGACGGAGGTGTGCATTCCGATACCCGGAAGTCCTGTAAGAGCAATCTGTACCGACTTGGTACCGTCAAGATCGTTATCCTCAATCCTGACAAAGTAGTTTATCTCTTTCTCTTCCATTCAACTGCCTCACAGTGAGATTTGCTCGGAAAGCGTTGAGGGAGGGATTTGAACCCCCGAGTCCTTTAAGGGGACACGGGGTTAGCAACCCCGCGCCATACCTAGCTTGGCTACCTCAACAGAGTAATCTCGCATCTTTCGACACTCGAAACACCACAATTATTGTGCTGCTCCATGAATGTTGCCTGTATATATTATCATGAATTGTTATTAATGGTTATGGTTTTTTAAGAGACGGAGATTTTCAGAGACAGAGATTTTTAGAGAAGGAGATTTTTAAGAGACCTGAACGAAAGAGATGAGTTTTGCAACATCGGGCGGGTTGCGGCGTGTGACACCTTTTGCGATGAGTCCCGAGACGACGACGGGCAGGGCTATGGTTGCGTCGCAGAAGCACTGGACATTGTGACAGTCGGTCGCTTCCTTGCCCCAGCTTACCGCCTCTTCGAAGGTGCATCCCGAAAGACCGCCCCAGTGCGGGGAGTCGACCGTGAACTGAACGGCATAATTGTGACCTTCCTTTCCGGCATCGTGGATAGAGGCGATTACCTGTGTCTGCTGTATGAAATTTTTCGGAACGCCGCCGCCGACATAGACCACACCAGTTCTTTCGGAGTGCTCGACTATGCGGGTGAGCTCATCGGCGTCGGCAAGCTGATCGATTGAGATATCGACACCCCCGCGCCTTGCGCTTACAAGCGCTATTCCTATCGAGGAGTCGCAGAGTGCGGGGACGAAGATTCTTACGCCGTTCTTTGCGGCTTCGGAGAGTACGGACTCTCCGTTCGGGTTCAGCTCCATGAGATGTCTGCCCAGACCGTAAGTGAACTCCGCCGAGGATTTATTATATGTCATGCCCGCAGGCATACCGCGTGCGAGTTCTCTTCCGAAATCGGCTATAATGTCGTCAATCTTTCTGAACTCGTCCTCGTGCGCGAAGACGTCGTATATCCTGTCGATTCCTTTGGAGAAGAGTTCTGCATCGTCGACATTGTGATGCCCCTTGTAGTGATGGACATCGAGGTGCTCGCAGGCGTCATGAAAGATGTTGGCACCCGTCGATACGATTACGTCGACGTATCGCCGTTTTACAAGCTCGATTATTACCTTCTGCATGCCGGCGGGGATCATCGCGCCCGAAAGTCCGAGTATTACCGTGCAGTCTTCGTCCGCAATCATCCGCGTCAGAACTTCCAGTGATTCGCCGAGTTTTCTCCCCTGAAAACCGGCATCCGCCATGTCGCCCAGAAGTTCGTCGATTCGTTCGTTCGGTCTGACTGCTTTTACCCGCTTCATATCGTGCAATTCCCCTAACTTACCTTACGTTACTTACCTTACGTATAAGAACGGAACATGAAAAAAATGTAGGTTTAAGGTGCTTTTATGAAAGCACCGGCAGATGAAATCGTTCAATCGCTTTTAATTGTCGTTATTCCGGGTGTTATTCTGTGTGATCTTTCTGTGTGTTATCGGTTGTTTTTGGTTTGTTTCCCGTTTGGAGTTATTATGAAGGATTCTGTTTTATCGAATTTTATCGGTTTTTATCGGTTTTTATCTGCATTTATCTGCATTTATCAGCATTATCTGCTTTTTGTCCGAATTTATCGGTCTAATCAGAGTGCGACAAGCATTGCATCCTTGGAGATGATGCCGACAAGTTTGCCGTCGCGTGTGATCGGAACCGAGCTGATCTTCTTGTTGACTATGAGGTCCTTGACCTTCTCCGTGCTCTCGCCCGCATCTATACAGAGCGCGGGGCTTGTCATGATATCGCTTACGAAGAGGTTTCTGACCTGATTGTCCTGATACTTCTCGTCGACGGACTCACGGAATTTTCTCATGGAGCGTGCAACGTCGGTCTCGGTAACAACGCCGGCAATCGAACGGTCTTCGTTGACGACAACGAACTTTGTGACACCGGCGTCAATCATCTTCCTCCTCAGGTGGATAACGCGGTCGGTCGGAAGAACGGTGTGTGCGTTCTGCATAATCTTGTCAATCGGCGCCTGCGGAGTCATGACCGCGAGAAGATCGGTTGCGTCGACCTTGCCGACCAGCTTGTGATCCTCGTTTAAGACCACGACAACCTTGTATTCCTGAAGCAACGGGATAAGTATATCGGCATCCTGATCGGGATATGCCGAGGTGAACTCTTCATCCAGTTTGTTTGATACGTGGATCTTTGTCGGAGATATGGCGGATGTTTTCTTGCTGCCCAATACATCTGCAATTGCTTTCCTTGAGATGGTGCCGACAACCGCATCGTTATTTGTCACAACCAGCGGATCGATGCCGAGATCGAGCATCTTATCCAGTGCCTCGGTGATGACCGCGGACTTTGCGATGGTGACAGGCTTTGACATAACATCTTTAATCAATAATTTCTTGCTCATTTTATATACCTCAATTAGATTAGTTTAAATGCATAAACTGCTTTTTGTTTGCATCTTTCGCATTGTATCCAACAAAAATCATGAGTAAACCCGCCCGCGCCCGTATGCACGGAAAAGGGATTCTCAAACAAACGCAAGCGGTCTTAAAAACGCCGCTTTCAACAATTGATGAAGATGGTTATCATTAAACAAGGTGTGATACTCCCCTCCGATTGTTTATAATTTCCTAGTATCCTTAATAGTATATCAGTGTATTGATTTGGCTGATTAAATGACGGTCTGCCGAAAAAAGAGAGCATATGCTATTTTTTATACTGTGCGGTATTCAACCGCATCCACTTGAAAAGTATGGGTAAAGGGGATGTTGGAAGGGGATGCCGACCGGGACGGGATATATGTATCCCGGATCTGTATCTCAAATCTTTGTGAGCGCCCTTACCAGATCGAATTCCGTGATTATTCCCGTGAGATGCGAATTGTCTATGACGGGGAAAGCTCCGATGTTCTTACGAAGCATGGTATTCGCGATGTCGGTGAGGCTTTCATCCGGCACCGTGGTCAGAAGGTTGTCGCTCACGAGATTCCTTACGGGCACGGACATGACATCGGAGGCATTTCCTGTCACCATATCCTTGAAGATCTCGCCGTTGCCGACATGCTTTAAGATATCCATGACGGTAACGATTCCGTAGAGGACATCGTCGGAGACCACCGGCAGCCTGCGGAACTTCTTTGAGATCATCTCTTTTGTGACACTGCAGATGGGTGTGTCGGGCGAGATGACATGAGGTCTTTTGGTCATTACGTCGCCTACGCTCATGTAATTCGGCGTGTCGACGAAGGCTTTCAGTATGTCCCTTTCGGTAACTATGCCTATAAGCACGCCGTCTTTGTCGACAATGGGCATTCCGCCGCATTTGCGCTCGACAATTACTTTCGCGACATCCTCAACCATGCCGTCTTCGCCGAATGTGATGAGATTTTTGCTCATAATCTCGTGAACGCTGTCGTTTAAGGCAGAGATAAGATTGCCTTTGTGTTTTCCGGAGACAAGATTGTACTTGTCGCCGCCGCCCATGAGATTGGCAATATCCGTTGCCGTGACGATTCCGATTATCTTGTTTGTACCCGAATCAGTAACGGGAAGACGTCGGAAACCGTTCTTTGTCATCGTTTTTGCCGCATGGATAATGCTCATGGTCTGCGGAACGGAGATTACGTTCGTCGTTGCTATTTCATTTATCGATATGTTTTGTTTCTTCACATCCTTCTGCATATTATTCTCCATATTTAAGAGTTTCGCTGCGGGTTTTCCGGTTTTTCCCACCCGATTTAACGGGAGTTCAAGACCGCGACTGCCGAAACCCGAAATATTATGGTTGAATTTGATTTTTGCGCACTTCATGAGGCGCGGTTTTTTTATGATTTGGAGTCGTCGTTATTATGACGGATTTTGTTTTTTAATGTTTTGTAATTGTTGCAGTTTAATATTTGATTCTCTTTGATCTTTAAACCGTTGATCCCTGCCTCAGTCGGTGTCATCGCCGTGCGAGCACTTGTGGCAGAGGAAAACTCCGTCGACCGCATAGAGATTGTCCGTCATCTTTCCGCAGGAATCGCAGACGCCCGGATGGTTGCGGGATTCGTCGCCGGACTGGAACTTGAGAAGTTCGGACATTATCTCGTTCAACTCGCTGGTAACGGGGAGAATATCCCTTATGGTCACAAGTCCGATAACCTTCTGCTTATCGACCACGGGAAGTCTCCTCACCTTGCGCGAGATCATCAGATGTGCCGCTTCATCGACGGTGGTATCCGCATCTATAGTGATGAGCGGAGTGGTCATAATCTCGCCCGCCGTGACCTCGCTCGGCTTCCTGTTGCGTGCCACAATCTTGCAGGTAAGATCGTCTTCCGTGACTATGCCCTTGGGAACGTTATTCTGCAGAACAATGCAGCTGCCCGTTCCTATTTTGCACATCTTCTCCGCTACCTTATCGATACGCGTTTCCGCACTTACGGTAACGGCATTATACTTTATGATCTCCTTGACAGGTACATTTATATGAAAATGTTCGGTGCCCATATTATTGCTCATTTCCGATCACCTCCGATTTAATCAGGTTATGCTCTTTTCGCAGCATACCGCTTTAATTTGGTTGATTTTGTTGATTTTGGTTGATTTTGTTGATTTTGGTTGATTTTGTTGATTTTGGTTGATTTTGTTGATTTTGGTTGATTTCGGTCGATTTTGATCCGATTCGATGAAATTCGGTGGAATTCGATTATTGATAAACCACGAATCCGGCGGAAAACAGCAGACGCAGGAGAGAAAACATCATTCCGAAATATCCGGAAATATTCAACCTTTCTCAAAAATAACCGGATACTTTCTGAATCGTTTACCCGTGCAACCATCCCTTACCGGAGACGGGTCCTATAACTATTCCTATAACCTGTCAGTATAAAACATTAATGTTAATGACCAAATCATTAGATTTCGAACGGATACGGGTTTTATAGATTCCGATTCCGTCAAACCATACCGCAACCTACGCGGGCACTACAACTCCGGGTGAGTTAAAAGGATATAAAAGGTAATATGACGATATTAAACGATATAAAACGAAGATCTGCGTTTTATGCAATCCCGAATCACAATAGAAATCTTATTTATTGAACAAAACATGATATATCTCTATATTGTACATAGTACATGATATATCAACAGAAATTGATCAAATGGGTATATAATCGGAGGATATTTGATGAGCTTTTTATTAAAAACGAAACAACGATTTGCTAAACTGTTCGGCGGCCTCTTCAAGAAGAAACAGATGAGAATCGGTATTTACGGACCCCCGAACGCAGGAAAAACCACTCTTTCCAACAGGATTGTCAGAGACTGGACCGGCGATGCGGTAGGACCCGTAAGCGAGATTCCGCACGAAACACGCCGTGCAAGAAGGAAGGAAGGCGTAAAGATCTCGGACGAAAAAGGCAATTCAATCACAATCGATATTGTCGATACTCCGGGAGTCACCACCAAGATCGACTACAAAGAGTTCCTCGAATACGGCATGCAGCCGGACGAGGCGGTTGTCCGCGCCCGCGAGGCTACCGAGGGTGTTGCCGAGGCAATGCACTGGCTCAGAGAGGACATCGACGGCGTCATCTACATGCTCGATTCGACGCAGGATCCCTTTGTTCAGGTCAATATCATGCTCGTCGGCATCATCGAGAGCCGCGAACTGCCCGTCATCATAGTCGCTAACAAGAACGATCTTCCGGATGCATCGCCGGCAAGAATCAAGAGTGCCTTCCCCCAGCATCCGGTCATCTCCATCTCCGGTCTTGAGGGTAACAACGTAGATGAGCTGTACGAGAAAATGATTGAGTACTTCGGGTGATTGGGATGATTCAGGGAGTGCAAATAGATCTTATCTCATCGGAGCGACTTGAGAACCTGACCACACTCGAAAAGGTGCGACTCATACTGGAAAAAGTCATGGAGGGCAACGTTGTCGTCCTCGAGAAAGGTCTTACACCGGATGAGCAGAGTTTTCTCATCGAGACAACAATGCGCGAGATAACGCCGGACGGCTTTGCCGGTATCGAGATGGAGACCTATTCGGCAGGTTCCGAGAGCAGTCACAAGAGCGGGGGACTTTTCGGCGGACTCTTCGGCAAGAAGGAGAGTTCGACTGCGGGAAGACTCACGGTTATCGGACCCGCAAACCAGATGAAGACATTAAAGAAGGACAAGGACCTCATCAGCACATGGGTTTCATCCAAATAAAAGCAACAGTAAACATCAACCGGCAAACAGCGCCCGACAGAAAAAAGGTGATAGAATATGCCGCATAAGTGCGCACAGTGTGGAAGAGAGTTCAAGGACGGTTCCACGGATATACTGAAAGGCTGTCCCAGCTGCGGCGGTAAAAAATTTCTCTACATTAAGAGAGCCGACATTCACAGGGATGTCCTCGAAGAGAAATCCATAGAGGAGATTGCCGCCGAAACCAAACAGGAAATCATAGAGATTCCACAGAAAGCACCTGAAAGAACCGAAATATACGACAGAATAGAGAGCATAAGGGTCTTAAGCCCGGGTTCGTACGAACTGAATCTCGAGAAACTTGCCTCGGGCGACGACATGATTATGCAGATGGGTTCCGACGACAAGTATATCGTCGATATTCTTTCGATGGCAAAGAAGAAGAAAGAAGGGAAAAAAGAAGGCAAGTCGAAAAAGAACAGATAATTACCTTTTTCTTTTTGAATTACTTTTTTTTAATCCGTTTTTCAGTTCATTGCTCAATTCAGTTTTCAATTCAGTTTTTATCATATTTCCGTTCGGTTTACGTCAGCAATAAGACATAAACAGACCGCATACGAAAATGGCATTCGAAAATGGCATAAATTAATGTGATTGCTATATAAAAAAAGGACTTATGCC
>JAFPWZ010000114.1 GCA_017412625.1 Methanomicrobium sp. | reverse complement strand
GATTTGACGATGCCGTATCCGCACGGGGAACTCTCGCGGCGCCGTCTGGAGATTCCACAAAGACCTCGGCGGAGTCAAGCGACCTTTTGCTTATTCTCTCAGACCCGACATTTTTTATGAAGACATATGCTTCGCCCTGCGATAGCCCCGAATGGATATATGCGTATGTTACCTTGATCTCGGTACCTATCGCATCCCCGACCGAATCCACGGAATCGGAGAATGTGGAGGCGGTCTGATGCATTACGGGAAAGAATGCGTTCACAAGGATTGCAAGCGCAAGCACTGCCGTTATCAGAAAAATTGCGGACGTTATCGTTTCACTTGACATTCCTCAAAGCCTCCCGTATCTTTAATATTAGATAATATTACAGCGTCTATATGTTTGTTTCTGCACCGATTCCGTTCGCAACGACTACCTTAATCCATCTCGGCATGTATGAGCCGGCAGGCACATGTATCGAGATATTCATGCTCTCCGAGGGATTCAGCTGACCGGGATTGATCATATCGGGTTTTATCCAGACATAACTCCACTCATTCTCAAGCGGCTCTCCCGATGAATTGTATCTGTAGCCTGCGGCCACATCATTACGCATGTCGCGGGTGTAGATATCCCAATACGGATAATCCGAGAGAATGATGCCGCCCGTATTCTCCACAATAGCATATACGCACATGCTTCCGAACAGATCCTGCGTTACATTCGTTATCTTTACGGCCGTCCTCTGCTTCTCCTCCATGAAATTGACCTGCTCCTTCTTTGCCGCATCAACCACCTCGCCAGTCGTGAGTATGATGCCGCCAAGGAAATACGCGATAATTACTAGGATTATCAGCGCAAACGCCGCCGCCACAATAGTTGCATTACCCATTCTTCTCTCCTCCCGCTCTATCGGTCCTCAAATGTTCACGAATAACTCAAACATTTTCGAGTACCTCAAAAAGTTTTGTTATCTCATAGCCGTTTGAGAGCACGGTTCTGAAATATGCGCTGCCGCCCGCATTCGGAAGTTTGGCACTCTTCAGCGTAATGAGAAGCGTCTCTTTTCTGTCGAGATAATCGTTGGGAGCATCAGGCGATATTATCTCGTATCGCCATCTGCCGTTACCCAGCTCTCCGCTCTTCTGATATTCAAGCCTCTCGAAATCTGATACCGTGCCCGCAAAGATATCGGACTTCTCGAGTGATGCGGTGTTTAGCCGCAATATGCCGCTGTTCTTAATCCAGACATATGCAATGCCCTCACCGTCTTTTGCATGCGTCATCGTAACGGTCAGATCGGTAAGCAGCCTCTCGCTCTCAAGCGCGGCTGACTCAATCTGAGTCGAAGATGAATCCATGATTGCCGGAATAAACGCACTGAAAAAGATACCTGCGCTGATAAGAACCGTTATCAGTATGATGGCGGTTGTAATGGACTCACTTGACATTTACTTCACCGTGAATGTCTGCGAAAAGGTATAGCGGTTGGGAAGCGTCATCGAGAAGTAGACCTTATCGCCGCTGTTGACCTTAACAAGATCCTTCGGAGCCGTTACATGAATGCACAGTATCTCCCCTTTCTCCAGTCTGTCGCCGGTTTTCGAACCAGTACTTGTGTAATAGGATGAGGATACACTGACTATGCCCGATACCGTATCGCCTACTTTGACGGTTATCGGGAATATTCCGCCGGTATTGCCGATATATGTCTCGGAGATATTGAAAGCATTCGAGGGTATGCTGTCCCGGCCCGTATTTTTCAGATAAAAGAACAGATGCGAATCATCGCCGGAGTTGTAAAAGACCGTCTCGGATACGGACAGTTGCGTATTCAACTGATCCGTCAGTGAATCCGATGACAACTCGGATGACTGTACCGATTTAACGACGGCGGGGAATAATGCATTTGCCAGTACGACAGCGACCAGTATGGATGTCACAATAAATATTGCGGCTGAGAACGTTTCATTAGACATCCGGCATCACTCCCTGCGATTCAATAATTTCCTAATTTCCTAATTTCTAAATTTCAAATTTAATATTCAATTTAAAACTTCAAGCATTAACCATAAAATATCTGACTTCAGACATTTAACCATTCGGCGCAAATGTTTCCGAGACCCTGACGCCGTTTGGCAGAACAAAGCTCACATAAGCGTAATCCCCGCTCGATGCCTCCGGAAAACCGCCGTTAGCGGTTATCTCAAGAGTATCTCCAGTATTCAGATACGAGGTGTCGCCGGAGAGTATGCTGTATGACCACTCGTTATTCGACGGCGCCGAATTTACTCTGCTGTATATGGTGTATACGGTCTCGGAACCGCCGAAAAAGTTAGCTTTGTTCAGGTCGGCAACCGATATCCTGCCCGTGCCCGTATTCTTAAGCCAGACCTTAAGATCGGAACCGCTCAGATATGTATTGACTATGGTAAGCTTCGTCCGTTCCTTTGAATCGGCATCCGCTGCCGTCTGCGTAAACGTTCCCGTAGCCTCGTTTACGATGGGAAAAACCG
This sequence comes from Methanomicrobium sp., assembly GCA_017412625.1. Lineage (GTDB taxonomy): Archaea > Halobacteriota > Methanomicrobia > Methanomicrobiales > Methanomicrobiaceae > Methanomicrobium. Next base: position 2,494 of record JAFPWZ010000114.1, on the reverse strand, counting down.
CACTCACAAGTATGGCGGCGGCAACGACTGCCGTTACGATAAAAATTGCTACCTCGAATGTTTCGCTCGCCATCTTACATTAAACGATACGGGAATTAAAGCAATACAGGAATTAAAAACAGGATTTGTCAAAGATATCAATACAGATATCTTCTCAGACGCGTTCGAGCATCTTAATCCAATCTTCTTCCGACTGCTGATCGGTAATATCCGGGATTAACATACCGGGTTCTTTCTGATCTTTCTTATCTATCAATACCTCAATCATCTCGCGATCCAGCGACGAATCCTCCGGCGAAATAATGCGGTTTAGGACATAAAGTTCGGCAACGAACTCCTCGGAACTTATCTCGTGAACGGCGCCGATTGAATCCGGCATGAGTTTTGAGAGCTCCTTTACCTGTTTGCTGACATCTTCGGTCACATAGCGCATGTAACAGTAAGTGTCAATCATTATCAGGAGTCTGTCATGCCCGTACTTGTTCACCATTCTGGAGACCCACTCGAAGAGGCTGTGAAGCCTCTGGAGCTTGGGTCTGTCCTGCGGCTCGGTGTAGTCGGGCACACCCATCGCATTCTTTTCGATATCGGCGATCTGCTTCTTGAGCATCGCGAGATTCATGGCCTGATTCGGATCTGCCGGCAGATTTCCGCCGACGACACCAGATATTGCCAGACCCGTGCCGTTATCGCCGACAGGCACCATTCCGCCCTGTGTCAAGCCGTCGGGATTTTGAAGCGAATCGGATTGTCCCGGCACGGCTACCTCTGTTGATGCCGGTGCGGATTGTGTATTGGTATTGGTATCTTCTTGTTTTGCAGGTTCCGCCGCCGCATTGTCGGATTTTTGCGCCGCATTAGCATCCCCGGGCTTCACTGTCGGAAGCTGAGGTGCGGCATCTGCGGAATTATGAAGCATCGCGGATACGATGAACGGATTTTCGGTCTCGTTCAATCTCTCCCTCAAGTCGATCAATAATTTTTTTACGGATTTTTTTAAGAGATCGACTTCGTCCTGAAGATTTTGCAGTTTCACTTCTGGATCGTCGGCAGACGCGGCACTTATGATATGGTCAACCTGCGACTGGTTAATTGCCATACTTATATCTATAAGTCAATTCTTATTTAAAGTGATTGATATAGACATTTGTCACGCGCAAGTGAAATAATATTTCCATATCACATCTCTGATGAAATATTTGTTAGAGATGTGCCGAACGATTTTGTTATAACACTAACCGCTTTAAATTCAGCCCCAATCGCGGTTACAATATACAAGAAAACTATTATGATGGAACAAAACAATGAAACTAAGCTATTTCACAATTTCAATTTAAAAAAAAGAGGTTTAAGGTTTAAGCATTTATGTAAGGATGTTTACTTCCTTGATTCCTGCAGGTGCCTTACGCTTGATTGCATATGCTGCTCCGACAGGCGGCTTAATCTCTAATGAGAATGAATCATTTGGATGAATCTTATTGTCAGCCGGCAATACTGCATAGATGGTAACCTGCTTCTGGTTGTCAAGCAGTGAACCCTTATCACCGTTCGTGATATCTACGATATACCAGGTTCCTCCTTCAGTTGCAGATGCAATAGGTGTAACAACATCAAGGTTCGTTGCTTTAATCTTATCAGCTCTCTTCAAATCAGTTAAGTTTTCGGAACCGCTGAACACCAGGTTGGTATTTGCCAGATCAACAGGTGCACCGCCGGCTGTTAAACCGAGGACAAATCTTAATGCATCGATTCTGGACAGTGTAGGATCTGAGGGGTTTACTGTTCCGTTACCGTGAACATTTCCGAGTACTTCCATACTTGAGGAAGCCATATCAACCGAGGAATAGACTACCTCCTGAGCTTTCTGGGTTGTGAAGAAACCGGCGCCTAATACTACGTATGAGAAGACTGCCGCCACGACGACGAATGCAATCAAAACAATTGCAGCCTCAAGACCGGTGAAACCTTCATCTTTATTGAATATTTTTGTCATCTTTCTCATCTCCTTAGTAGAGCACATCTACCTTTTCAACTCTCGCCGGTGCCTTTCTGGCCACTACATAGGATGTACCTACTGCCGGTGAAATTTCAAGGTTAAACTTCTCGTTTGCAACTAATCCATGCGTCGGATATGCATATATTACGAACTGTTCCTGGTTCTCAAGAAGCAGATCTGTTGCACCATCGCCGTTGTTAATCAGTACAACAGCCCAATCTCCAGGCCCTTCTGTTTCCAGTTTATTGATGACAGTGGTCACAGCAGCACCCGGCTGTGTCGCAGGGGCTTGCTCACCGTTTATGTTCTTTAAATACTCTACTCCGTCATATTCCTGAGAACTGTATGCCATTGTTGTCTGTGAGAAGTCAACGGGGCTGCCACCGGATGTTAATCCGACAGTAAATCTGATGTATTTATATGCTGCCGGGTTGGCTGTCTCATTAATTCCGTAGACATCTCCCATGATCTCTACGCTGGAACTTGCCTGGTCAACAG
>JAFPWZ010000113.1 GCA_017412625.1 Methanomicrobium sp. | reverse complement strand
GGTGCCATGCCGAGAGTAAGCTGTGAGACCTGTCCAGGATTGACAACTACCCTGGAATATGTGTCCTGATATCCCGAAAGACGAAGCATGACCGTATGTTCTCCCGCCGCGACATTATTCAGGTTGCACGGGGTGCTGTAGCCCGTATAGGTGTTGTCAAGGTAGACCATAGCACCCTCGGGCGAGGACGAAACCGCGATTGAGCCCGCGTTTGCCGAAGACTGCGTCAAATCCGCATTCACGGTAATAGAGGCACCGTTCATCGTCACCGGCGTCACGTAATCGGCATATCCCGCAAGCGTCAGTTTAAGCGTGTGCTGACCGTTGGAGACATCCTGAATCGGGAATGCCGCTCCGTTAAGAGTCTCTCCGAGGTAGACGCCGTCGAGGTAGATCTTCGCTCCCCACGGCGTCGACGTCACGAGAATCTGGTTTACCGACGATATCGGCTGAAGCTCGGCGTAGACCGGGATCTGTGCCCCGTCCATGACTTCAACCGACTTCTTCCAGTTGTAGTAACCGTTGAGTGTTACTTCAATCTCGTGAGTTCCGGACGAAAGCCCCGTAATCACACACGGAGTCTTGCCTTTGGCAACGCCGTTGACCGAGACATAGGCATCGCTCGGATACGAGGTCACCGATACCGAACCCGGCGATGCCAGAGAAAGCATGACGGTCTCGGTGCCGCCCGGGCTTAAGTAGACGGATTGCGTGACGCTCTTGTATCCGTCCATCTCGGCGTTTATCCTGTAGGTCCTTCCCGCCTCCAGATTGTTGAGCGTAATCGGCGACAATCCCTGATATACGTCATTTACGTGAATTCTTGCACCGCTCGGGGATGTCTCGATAAACAGATTTCCCTTTGAGGACGCTGTCGGCGATCCCGTCGGATTCAGCGTAATATACACGCTGCTTGTCGTTCCCGCAGCGGGCATCGCGGGCAGTGCGGATGTTGCGGAATAGTAACCCGTCTTGTCAACCCTTACGGTTGTGTAGGGTTTTGCCGTGGTATAGACGGCAACGGTGAGAACGCCATTTGAGGTAAGCCCTTTGTATTCGTTGTCGAAGTAGACGCTTGCCCCGTCGACATTGCAGTAGATATTATACCATCCCATATCTCCGCCGACTGCGGCGGCATTGGGTATTATCAGTGTAAGCATCAGAATAACGGCGGATGCCGCCACGATAAAAGATCTTTGCTCCATACTTAAAGATCGGTATCCGGAATAATATATCTGTTGATTACCCGATGAGTTGTTTTTGCCAATCCGTGCGTAACGGTCTTCCGCGGGACCCCCTCCCCGCCATCCCCGCCACGCGAAAGTGAATCCGCACCTCAAAGGATAAATGCTTTGTATAATCCAGATTAATATGTATTGATAAACAGGTATCCAAAGATATGTACGGCAAATATGCCGTGCGTATGTGTAATACGATATGATATAAACAGGTGATTTTGACGAAGCTTCCCGATATGGCCCCGAATGAGCGTCTTCTTGCTGAAATACCCAATATTGACATAAAAGGCAAGAACTTCAGGCTGTTTCTGACAAACCTGAGGCTTGTCCTCATGGAAGGCACGGGACGCGGGAAGGCTCCGGCGATAATACCGCTCTCTATTATTCGCAATATTGCATCGAGTCTCAACTTCGCCGACGACCCTGTCCTCACCCTCACCCTCGGTACTCCCGACGGCGGTCAGAAAAAGATGGTTCTCGTCTTTACGCAGGAGTTCAGCGGCGTTCGCGACAAGGAACGCGATCAGCTCAAGAAGGTTCTCGAAGGCGTGGTCTCGGAATCGCGTATGACCGTTAAGTCCGCGGGAATGTTCGGGCAGTCTCCGATGGGCGGCATGGGTCCTGGAGCCATGGGCGGCGCAGGTGCCGGTTACGGCGGATACGGTCAGCAGCCCGGCTTTGGAGGCCAGAGCGGAGGTCTAGGAGGTGCCGGCGGTTTCGGAGGATACGGTCAGCAACAGAATCAGGGATTCGGCGGACAGCCCTTCGGACAGTCCCCCATGGGCGGTATGGGCATGGGCGCAGGTCAGGGTATGGGAGCAGGCGCGGGTGCGGGTGCCATGGGCGGCGCTCCCTCGGGAGTCGCGGGTGTTCCTGGCGCAATACTCTCGGCAGCAAACGTCGTCGTAAAATCGCAGGAGTATACCGTCTCAATCACGAGCGACAAGATAGTCCTCTTAAATCCCAATCAGCCCGCAAAACCCTCGACAATACCTCTCGGTGCGGTCAGAAGCGCCGAAGGGGAGACAAGCGAGGAAGGGGAGCCCGCCGTTGCTCTCATGGTCGAGTCTCAGAACGGCAATATGCGAAGGATGGTCCTTCGTTTCTCGCTCTGGTATGACGAGAACCGCTGGGGCGAGCGCGAGACATGGGTTCACGCCATACAGGACTATATCGCGACCGGCAGGATAACCGAGCTTTATACCCCCACTCCCGAAGAATGCCTCCCCTCAGGCGGATTTTCGGCAGTGCCCCCGTCATCGGGAGGACTTGGAGGCATGGGCATGGGAGGCGCCGGCGGTGCGGGCGGTCTCGGCGGCAGTATGGGCGGCGGATTCGGCAGAGCGCCCACCGGCGACGATCAGCAGTGCCCCGTATGTGGAAATGCCGTTGCCGCGGGTGCGAAGTTCTGCGGCAACTGCGGTCATACGATGCCTGCGGGTTCGGGAGGAAGTTCCGGCTTATCGGGCAGTTCGCGCTATGACAGCGACGGGGACGTCGAGATCCTCGGCGGCGGATCCCGCGACGACGACTTCTTCCCCTCGGCAAAACCTCAGAAGAAAGCCGGTAAAGCCGGGAAAGCTAAAAAATCTGGATTCCTGCGTTCATCGGCGAGTTCCTACGATGACGATTACCCCGCCCCCGCCCGCAGACAGAGAAGGAGCGGACCGATCTTCTCGGAAAACTCCCTTCCGGGAAGGCTCATCTCGTTTATCAGGACGCCGTGGGACGCATTTCAGAATACACGCGGTCAGGACGTGCTGGATGCACTGCCCGTATTCGGAGTCGTCCTCGGAATATTCATCCTCATAAACTCGATACTCTACTCGATAATCGCCTCGGATCTCAGCGCCGCCGAATATCCCGTATTGAGCACATTCTCGGATTTCGGCTCCGCACTGTTCTTTATGATTGAATCCGCGATTTTGCTTGTAATAATCACGGCAATCTACGGCGTCCTGATTCACCTTGCAATCGGCATAATCGGTTACACAAGCGATATTAATGACGGACTGAGAATATCGGTCTACTCCCAGACTGCCCTGCTCATAACGGTAATCCCGTTCATCGGGCTCTTCCTCTATCCGCTGTGGGCATTTTTGCTTCAGTTCATGGGCATCCGCGAGACCTACCGTCTCGAGAACGGTCAGTCTCTGTTGGCGACAATAATCCCCGCCGTTGTCATTCTCGTGCTCTTCGTGCTTTTTCTGACATTCGGTGAGGATAACTTCTCGATTTTCGGCGGAGAATAAGCCATTGGAAAGGAATACACAAACTGCCAAAACCCTCATCGGTGTCGCGGTCGGTGTATTTGTGCTCTTTGCACTTTTTTCACCGGCATCAGCGGGAGCTGTCGCGGATTTTAAATTCGAGCAGGGAAATCCCAATTCGCAGGAGTATCTGCGCGTAATCTTCATGGGCAGTCTTGAGGGCGCAACGGCGTCGAATGATTCGCAGTGGGTATGGAATTTCGGCGACGGCACCACCGGCGTCGGAAAGAACGTGGTTCATACCTATTCCGCGGAGAGCATACCGACCGACCTTTTCGATCCGATTATCTTCATGGTTCGCCTCGATGTCACCCCCGACGGCGGGGGAAAACCCTGCAGTAAGAGCTACAAGGTCGCCATAACCGAGCCTTCTCTTGCGGCGCAGTTTGCTTTATCGGCAACGCAGGGACCGCCGCCGCTTGAGGTCACGTTTACGGACACCGCCTTCGGGCGTCATGCCGTCGACAGCCTCTACTTCGGATATCCGGGTTCGGACACGACCGTGAATTCACTTCCGGCGACTCATGTCTATGAGAGGGAAGGAACCTATCCCGTGACCTTTACGGTGTCACGCGGCGAAGAGCAGGCAAAGGCGACAAAGCAGGTCATTGTAAGGAAAGACGCAATCTATATCGGTGAGACTTCGAATACGACCGAAGAAACCGACGTTACCGTGACCGAAGTCCCCGATACGACCGAAACCCCAGCGGTCACGGAAACGGAGAGTTCGGAAATTACCCCCTCGGGGCATGGCGGGGAGGATCCCGCAGGGGAAGCCGCGGGTGATATCTTCTTTTCGACCGCAGGATCCTTCAAACTGCCGGATACGGGGAATATCAGTGCAGTTTGTACCGTAAAATCCAAAAAAGACAGATATTTTGCATTCTTTGAAGATATTATCAGATTTTTGAAGAACATTCTCGGCATACGCGTTAACTGAAGCGGGATTTTGTCCCGAAAAAGAGTATATTTTGGTTTTACTGTTATTTCCGCTGCCGGATTTCCGGTTATTTCTTTGCCATTCCCTGTTTGGCAACCGCTTCCATCGCGGCTTTAATCTCATCCTGGTTGCCCAGATAGTAATGTCTTATCGGTTTCAGATTGTCGTCGAGTTCGTAGACCAGCGGAGATGCCGTGGGAATGTTCACCTGCGCAATGTCGTCGTCCGATACATTGTCGATGATCTTGACGAGCGCCCTTATGCTGTTCCCGTGAGCGGCGATGAGGATTCTTTTGCCTGCCTTGATCTGCGGGCATATCTCGTTCTCCCAATAGGGCCGGACCCTTGCAACCGTGTCTTTCAGGCACTCGGTCAGCGGCAGTTCCTCCTTCGTAAGTGAAGAATAGCGCCTGTCAAATGCCGGACTTCTCTCATCGTCGGGGGTCAGAGCCGGCGGTGCGACAGTATAGCTGCGCCTCCATATGAATACCTGTTCGTCGCCGTATTTTGCGGCGGTCTGCGCCTTGTCAAGACCCTGAAGTGCCCCGTAATGCCTCTCGTTCAGTCTCCATGAACGTGTGACCGGTATCCACATGAGATTCATCTCGTCGAGGGTGATCCAGAGTGTGCGTATTGCACGCTTGAGGACCGAGGTGTATGCCGCATCGAAGGTATATCCCTCCTTCAGTAAGAGTTCGCCTGCGCGATGTGCCTCTTTAACTCCCTGCTCGGAGATGTCGACATCGGTCCAGCCAGTAAATTTGTTCTCTTTATTCCATTGGCTCTCGCCGTGGCGCAAGAATACTATTTTGTACATTTTCAGCTCCGCATTAATTGCATGATATGATTGAATCGTATGGTAAATATCAATTCTGAAAGGGTGTCTGTTTGGAGTGAATCTGTTAGGAATAGTTATCAATTCATACGGATTGCGATGTAATTGCGTAAAAAAGGAATTGTGTTATTTGTGTTATCTGGAGGTTACAGTGTTACCGTTGCGGTAACCGTGTTTGAACCGGTCTGTGTCGAGCTTGCCGAGCCTTTCGTCTGACTCTTCTCGTTCTGAATATCGATATCAATGAAAGGCGCTTCTGCGGCTTTTGTTGCCGTTACCGTGATGGTTCCGCCTGTCGGGTATATCAGGACATTGTTTACGGTTCCTTCCATTGTCGTTGAGCCGTCCGGCATTGTGAACTGGTGTTCGACGCCGTCAACCGTGTATTTTCCCGTCCAGACACCTGGGCAGTATACATCGATATTCCATGTTCCGTAACTTTCCGATGTCTTGGTTGAGCCCGGCGCTACAGGGGTTCCGGATGACGAGCCTGAAGAGCCCGAACCCGATGAACCCGACGAGCCGCCGAGTGAGAGACCGCCGTTCATGAAAACAACGGCAACCACGGCTATGACGATTATCGCGAGGACGACGCCGGCGATGATCTTTATATCCGGCATCCTTCTCTCTTTGTAGCCGTAATCGTCGTAACCGCCGCCGCGCATCTGCTGTTTCATCGCCTTCTTGCGCTCTTTTTCGGCAAGTTTCTCCTCCTTTGCACGTCTCTTCTCCTCTTCGCGCATCTGTTTCTTCATTCTGGGATCCATTCCCAGCGGAACATCCTGCGGAGCGCCTCTTCTGCCGCCGCGGTTCTGACCTGCAAACTCGGGATCGTCGGCAAGGCTGTATCCTCCGCGACCCTGCGGTTCCCTGTTCTGCATTGGTGGTCTCTGTCCGAACTGATTGTTCTGCGGCGGCATTCCGCCCTGCATTCCTCCGCGTCCCTGAGGTCCCTGATTCTGCATGGGAGGTCTCTGTCCGAACTGGTTGTTCTGGGGCGGCATTCCGCCGGGCATACCTCCGTGCATTCCCGGCTGACCCGCGTTCTGCATGGGTGGTCTTTGTCCGAACTGGTTGTTCTGCGGCGGCATTCCACCTGGCATTCCCGGCTGACCCGCGTTCTGCATGGGTGGTCTCTGCCCGAACTGGTTATTCTGTGGGGGCATTCCGCCCTGCATACCTCCGTGCATTCCGGGCTGCCCTGCGTTCTGCATAGGGGGTCTCTGTCCGAACTGATTGTTCTGTGGGGGCATTCCGCCCTGCATACCCCCGTGCATTCCCGGCTGTCCCATGGAGCCTGCAGCGGCACCCATGCCCATACCCACACCCATTCCTGCCGCGGCGGCGGTGCCTGCGGGGTTATACGGGTTGTTCTGCGGTGCGGCATGTCCCATCGGCGCTCCCGAATTGATTCTCTTTAAGAGATCAATCCACTCGTCGCGCTCGGCATATCTGTATCCGTTATTCTGCGAGAATTTGAGGATAAGTTCGCCCATGGAGCCGTCGGGCTTCTGAATTCCCAGATCGATAATCGGCGTTCCCGACTGATCCGAGGACGGATCATACTTTCGGACAAGATTTACCGGAAAAACAAGTTCTTTCTTCGCATAGAGATCATCGGTCTTCTTTGCGAAAATAATTCGTTTATTTGTCAGAAATGCGTCAAATAAAGTATTTTTTACGGTTACGTCCGGCGATGTCTTGAGGATCTCCTCGCCGGGACTCATTGCAGGCATGTACATAGTATTGATTTATATTTAGCATCTATTGCATAAATACATTCTATAAAAGGAGTGTAAACGGTGTGCAACCGGTGTATATATGTGTGGTAAGTGTGGTATGAGTGTGTGTAAACAGTTTGTAATCAGTGTGTAAATGTGGATTATCTGGTTAAGACGGAATTTGAACGGAGTGTGGATGCAGTATGGTGTCATCTGTTCAAAGTTTCATCCCTTCAGAGATTTTTCGGATCCTGTTTTGCGGGGCAGAAATTACAGATTGAATACAAAATCTCCTCTTCCTTATCGCGTATAGGGCAGAGGTAGCCATCTTGCGTCTGCGTCACCGTCATGCCGCCAGGAAACGGGGTGCCGACAGGGTGCCCGGGTTCGTCCATGACAAACATGGCAAATGCATTGAGAAGATAATAAAAGAGATTGTGTTTGGGGAGTCTTCGTAAAATCTCCGTTTCCTCTTCCTGCCCGTCATCGCGCATGCACCCCTCGTGAATAACGGCGCAAAAGTTTTTGAATGTCTCTATATCGGTAATATCCCTGTTAAATTGACTTTCGTATTGACCGTCGCGGTTGCCTGAGGCATTCCGGGCATGGGCATCTGCGTCACCGCAGGCGAAAGCCTTCTCCCTGCTTAAGAGGAGGAGTTTGTGGTATCTTCCGAAGAACCATATCTCCGAATAGGGGCGGAATTTCGACCTGTAAGGCTCGGGGAGAATATCCACTTCCCTTCTAACGCGGGCAGAGATAATCTGAAGGTCGTATCGCGGGTATTTCATTATCTCCGCGGCTATAAGCTCTCCGAGTTCGCATTTGCGGCGGCATCCGCTCATCCTTTCCGCAATATCTTTTATGTGTGCGGAAACCCCGTCCCGCTCACCGTCGGAAGTATGATTGCTCTCGGTCGGCATGGTGCTTATGCCCTTACTGATTGCTGCCTTTACTGCTTATTACTCGCTTGTTGCCTGTTTCTTACTGCTTACTGCCTGCTTATGCCTGTAATTGCTGCCTGCCGCCGCTTCTTACTGCTCGCCGAGCAGCTTGATAACCGACTTTATCATATAGGCAATCTGCGGAATCTGAATACTGACGCCCATAATCTGACCGTTGTATTTGCCGACCGTAAAAGCCGACTTATCGTCAAATACCAGAATCATCTTGTTCTTTTCGGTGTCGCCGAAATCAACCACGGATTCGGCTCCCTTAATGAACTTGAAATGATTGCTGTTGAACTCGGTAATGCGCAGCTTTGAACCGGCGAAATCGGATTTCTTCTCCGCGTATATCTCTACATTCACCTTGCGCTTGAGTTTGAGGAGTTCGGGTTTAATCCAGTTGAAGATACTCGGATCATAGATCCAGATGAGGATGCTCTTCTCCGAACTCTGAATCAGCGTCTTAAGGCGGTTCTTTATTCCCCATTCCGAGTGAATTGCCCAGATCATCACGGGCGGCTTCGACTCCAGATGCAGATTTCCGAGATACTCCATGGTCTCGTCCACGGAATCGTTGAGTTCGCCCTTGAGCTTGGTTAAGATTTCGGTGGGGTTGTCGGCATAATAATACGAAGGATTGCCTTCCTGCATTATGATGTAGTTCTTGTCCAGCAGACTCTTCAGCACGGAATAGATTCTTCCCTGCGGCACCTGCGAATGCTCGTGAATCTCACGCGCCGTTGCCATGCCGAAACCGACCAGCGATATGTAAGCCTTTGCCTCATACTCGGTAAATCCCAGTGTTTTCAGTGTCGAGATTGCCTTCTCGTCCATCAGTCAGTTTACAACTCCTGCAGTTTATCGTACTTCTATTGGCGGCATACATTATATACCTTGTATATATCGCACATGCCGCGTGATTGCAGGCGGAATTACTGAGTGTCGTACTTACCGACTGCCGTACTTCCGCTGCATCGGTACATCATGACAACGGGACAGCGGGACGGCGTGTGCGGCGCGGACGACTGAGAAACTTTCCCAGTTCACTACCTTTTAATAGATTAGGAATTTATATTATGGCACAATTGCCTTAATACAAAATTATCATAGTCTTGAAATTCAAAATTAATAGAACAACTTTAGGTCAGGCTTTAGGCATGCATAATCTCTTTAAGACCGGAGGAAATTAACTTTGAAGTCACCATACGAATATCTTGCGGATATAATTGTCAAAAGACCCAGACTTGTAGCCTGTCTGCTGGTCCTGATGCTTCTGGTCGCGTTATTCGGCGCATCTCTCACCGAGATGAAGACGGGAAACGAGACCTATGTCTATAAAGATGAGCCGTCGGGTTCCCTTATTCTTCATTATTCCGACGCATTCAGTTCGAAATCCATCATTCTTATAGTGGAGGGTGCTGATGTAACAACGCCGGATGTCATCGCATATCTGGATATGCTCGAAGATGCGATTCGCAATCAGCGCTATGTCCTCGGCGCCGTCAGTTACGTCGATATGCTGAAATCGGTAAACGGGGATGTTCTGCCGACCAGCAAGGGTGAGACCGCCGAATTGATGGAACGTCTTCCGGAAGGCAGTCTCTCCAACCTGCTGCCGTCGTATACGCTTGCAATGGTAAACGTCCCTCTGGAGACAGGTCTGAGTTCCGATACCGAGGTTGAAATTGTCAACAACATCGAGAGTCTTGTCGAATTCTCGGGCGCGCCCGCAGGCATTACCGTATCCGTGTCGGGTTCCCCCGCCTTTACCGCCGGAATGAGGGACGACATGAGCAATAACATGAGCACCTTAATCACGCTTGCAATGGTGCTGATGGTCGTCGCGGTAATGCTTCTCTTCTCTCATGTGAGATACACCCTTCTCCCCGTTATTGTGGTATTCTGCGG
>JAFPWZ010000112.1 GCA_017412625.1 Methanomicrobium sp. | reverse complement strand
ATGATCTACGGCGACGGCGCATTCAAAGACCCGATCGGAAAGATCTGGGAACTTGCCGACCCCGTGGTCTCGCCGGCATACACCGCGGGTCTTTCGGGACAGCCCAACGAGGTAAAACTCAAGTATCTCGCCGACAATGAATTCGCCGAGCTCTGCGGCGACGAACTCAAAGCGGCAATCAAGGAATACATACGCAACAAGGACAAGGACCTTGTCGGCAACATGGTCTCGGAAGGAACAACCCCGCGCCAGCTCACCGACCTTATCGGCTCACTCTGTGACCTGACCTCGGGAAGCGGCGATAAAGGAACCCCAATCGTTCTGATTCAGGGATACTTCGACAACTACACGGCCGAGTAAATCCGCAAATCCGCAAATCAGTATATCCGCGGGATTTCGGAACGAAGAATAAAATAATATCAATCATTCTTATCTTTATTTTACTGGATTCTCAATATTTTTAATATTTTATGATTTTTACGATTTTTACGATTTCAAGATTTTCTGCCGCGATACGGGATTTAATGATCCTGTGACTTAACAAAGCGGCAAAAAAACAAAGCCCCTGTTGGCTGAATGTAATGTCTGATATACTATAAAGTTAAAACCAGTTTACATATCGGCAGCGGATCGGCGGCTGAATATACAATTTATCAATCAATTGCCGCCAATCCGCCGAAACAGGATTGCGCATGGCGGAATTTACTGCCGAAATGAGGAGATGAGATAATTACCGAAGAGATGACCCCCAAGTCCGCAGAGCAGGGGGGACAGGGGGGAACCGGCAATATCATTACCGAAGGTAATCTGGTAAGAGCCCTTCTTATTGTCGCACTGCCGATTATATTGAGCAACGCTCTTCAGAGTATTCTTGAGATCGTTGACATGTACTTCATAGGGCAGCTGGGCAACACCTCGATTGCCGGCGGTTCGGTGAGCATGTCCATAATCATGGTGCTCATGACCGTTTTCATAGGGCTCATGACGGCAACCGCGGCATTCATCTCCCGTGCCTACGGCTCGAACAATCATGACCGAATACCCGTAATTCTGGCGCACTCTATCCTGATGGCGGCAATAGTCTCGGTAATCATAGCGCTGATAGGTATTTTCTGGTCCGAGGAGATTCTCTTAATCTTAAGCAAGGATGCCGCTGTCGCCGCCGAAGGCGCAAAGTTCCTGGCACCCCTTCTCGAGGGTATCTTTACGATAGTCGTACTGATGATTATCGTGACCGCATTTCAGGCAAGCGGCGATTCAAAGACTCCGATGTATGTGATGGTAGCCATCAACATCGTCAATATCATTCTGAATCCTACCCTGATCAACGGTTTCTTCGGTCTGCCCGCATTCGGAATAGCGGGTTCGGCATATGCAACCATTCTCTCGAGGGCATTCGGTATATTTGTATTCGCGGGCATAATCTATCTCCTGCCCGCATACCGCTCAAGACCGGTAAGACTGCCGGAGCATTTCAAATTTGAGCCGAAATTGCTCCTGGATGTTATCTTTGTCGCCGTTCCGAGCGCCGTTCAGATGGGTGTCAGAAGCGTCTCCTTCGTGCTCATGATGTGGATTATTGCCTTCTACGGCGAGGCTACGATTGCGGCATACGGCATCTGCATACGATTCGATATGCTGGGGCTCATCATAGTAATGGGATTCGGAACGGCAATCGCCATCATGGTCGGTCAGAATCTCGGCGCAAACAGACCCGACCGCGCAAAACAGGCTGTCAAATATGCCGTTGCGCTCTCGGTGGGTTTCATCTGCATAGTTACGGCAATATACAGCATCTATGCCTCGGATCTCCTCTATATCTTCGGTCTTGAAGACGAGGCTCTTGACGTGGGCATAAGCTTCATGCATGTGATACCGCTCTCGTACTGTCTGATTGCGACCGCGATGACGCTCGGTTTCGCGATGAACGGCGCCGGCGCTACAAGACCCGGAATGTATTCGGCAATCATCGGCATGCTCATTGTCCAGTGTTCGGTCTCGTATTACCTGATGAGCGGCGGCTATCCGATATACTGCATATGGTATGCGGTCGTTCTGGGTGTTATATGCATGTGCACGACCAACTACCTCTTCTTCCGCCACGGCGGCTGGCTGAAGAAGAAGCTGGATCTCGGCGGCGGGAACTGAAACTTCGGTATAAAAAATTCAAAAATCAACAATTTTACTTTTTTTTCGGATTTATCATCCTCAAGCCGTGCGAATCTTGAATGCAATGGCTGATATACTTTAAGGCTAAATTTGAATTATCTTAAATCGCCGCAGGAGTCGAAACCATTACCGAAGAGATGAATCCCAAGCACGTCGGAGAGCATGGAGGGAAATCGGGTAATGACAATTACATTACCGAGGGCAGTCTGCTAAAAGCCCTTCTCATAGTCGCACTGCCGATTATCATGAGCAACGCCCTTCACAGCGTTCTTGAGATCGTCGACATGTACTTCATAGGGCAACTGGGAGAAGCCTCGATTGCGGGCGGCTCGGTGAGCATGTCGCTCATGATGGTGCTCAGAATCCTGTTCATAGGGCTTATGACGGCAACCGCGGCATTCGTGGCGCGGGCTTACGGATCAAACAATCATGATAAAATTCCTGAAATTCTGGCGCACTCTCTTATAATTTCGGTAGGTATCGCCCTATTTCTCGGGTTTATAGGTCTGTTCAAGTCGGAAGAGATTCTCTTATTATTAAGCAGGGATCCCGTTGCCGCCGCCGAAGGCGCCAGATATATCACACCGCTTCTGACGGGCATCTTTTCCGTAATCATACTGATGCTTATCGTTGCAGCATTTCAGGCAAGCGGCGATTCAAAGACGCCCATGTATGTGATGATTGCCATCAATATCATCAATATTATCATGAATCCGGTTCTTATAGACGGTTTTTTCGGTCTGCCCGCATTTGGAATAGCGGGCTCGGCATATGCCACCTTAATCGCAAGGACATGCGGTATAGCCATCTTCGCAGGGATTATCTATCTCCTGCCGTCATATAAGTCAAAACCGGTAAGACTGCCCGTGCATTTCGAATTCAGACCGAAACTGCTTACGGATATTCTGTTTGTCGCAATCCCCAGCGCCGTTCAGATGGGTATCAGAAGTGTGGCATTCATACTCATGATGTGGATTATCGCCTTCTACGGCGAGGCTGAGATTGCGGCATACGGCGTCTGTATAAGAATCGATATGCTGGGACTCATCATTGTCATGGGTTTCGGCACGGCAGTCGCCATCATGGTCGGTCAGAATCTGGGCGCACAGAAGCCCGAACGCGCCATACAGGCTGTCAAATACGCTGTTGCAATTTCCGTAGGCTTCATCTGCGTGATTGCGGCAATCTACATTGTCTTCGCCCCGGAGATCCTTGCTGTCTTCGGTCTTGAAGGCGAGGATCTTGACGTGGGTATAAGTTTCATGCATGTGATACCGCTCTCCTACTGGATAATTGCGACCACCCTGGTGCTCGGTTTTGCCATGAACGGCGCAGGCGCTACAAGACCCGGAATGTATTCGGCAATCATCGGTATGCTCATTGTCCAGTGCTCTGCGGCGTATTTCATGATGATCAACAAATTTCCGATTGACTTTATCTGGTATTCGATTGTTTTGGGTTCGATATCCATGTGCACGATGAACTACCTGTTCTTCCGTCAGGGCGGCTGGCTGAAGAAGAAGTTGGACTTGGACGGCGAGAGCTGAGACTTTTGTATCAAAGATTTACAAAATAAGTAAAGCGCACACAATCAGGAGAGAATGACTCTCCGAAGTTCTTTTACCGCCGCGGTCACGTCGGGTTTTGCAAGAACGGCCGAGATTACCGCACAGCCGTCCGAGCCCGCGTTCATCACGGATTTTGCATTCAGGGCGTTTATGCCGCCGATGGCAATCACGGGACAGTCGGTGCCGACTGCCTTTCTTATTTCGGAGAGCATCTTCAGCCCTTTTCCGCTCCCCGCGTCATCCTTTGAGGTCGTGTCAAAGACGGGGCTTAATGCGACGTAGTCGGCGCCGTCGGCAACGGCACGGAGGGCTTCGTCGACGTTACCTACCGAGATGCCGATGAGAAACCCCGTTGATCTGGGCATACGCTTACGTGCCTCTGAGAGCGGCATATCATCCTGTCCAAGATGGACGCCGTCGGCACCCGACTTTACGGCAACGTCGAGATTGTCGTTGACGAAAAATAGCGGTCTGTAATTCGGGTTTTCTCTCTCGAAACGCTGCTTTAAGGCGACAATGTTCCTTGCGGTCGCAAGCAGTCCGGCATCGTCCGCATCCTTTTCGCGGAGCTGAAGAGCATCGCATCCCCCCGCAAAACAGAGTTCCGCCTGTCTTTCATGTGAAAGTCCCCCCGAGACTTTTATGTCGGTGACGACGTAGAGTGCATAGGGGCGGGGATTTGAATGTGTGTTTGCATGAGGGTCTGATTCTGACGGCATTTTTACCCCGATTTTTACCGGATGATTGTGATCTCAAAAAAGATTATGGATTAATGTGTTTAATCTTGGCATCCACCGCAAATTCGACGGATTTCAGGCGTGACATCTCATCGGCAAGACCTGCCCTGAAGGAGTAGGGTCCTTTTGCGTAGGTTGCCGCCTTCTGACCGCAGAGACCCATGAGCGCAACGCCGCATGCCGCGGCAGTGAGATAGTGGTCGGTAACCGCACTGAAGGCACCTATTACGGACGCCGTCATGCAGCCCGTTCCCGACAATGCGCCCATTCTGCTGCAGCCGTTCGAGACCGTGAGCACGGTTTCGCCGTCCGAGACGATATCGACCTCGCCGGTCATCAGAACGACGCTGCCGGTGAGCTGTGCGCATTTCTTTGTGATCTCGATTCTGTCGCCTTCGAGACTTCCCGAATCGACACCGCGAACCGTTGCCTGAGCGCCGGCGAGAACACCTATCTCACCCGCATTGCCTTTAATCACGGCAAACTTGACCTCTTTTAAGAGGCGAAGTACGCTCTCGGTTCTGAACTTCGTTGCCCCGATTCCTACGGGATCAAGAATTACGGGGATTCCTTTCCGATTTGCGCTTTTACCTGCGGCAATCATCGAGTCAATGAGCGAAGCCGAGAGGGTGCCGATGTTAAGGACAAGGGCGTTTGCGATACCCGTCATCTCTTCTACTTCGTCTATGCTGTCTGCCATAACCGGCGATGCACCGACACAGATTGTGATGTTGGCGCAGTCGTTTACCGTGACGTAATTGGTTATGTGGTGGATCAGCGGCTTTTTACTCCGTATCTCATCCAGAAGTCTGGAAGCAATTTTTCTATCCATTCTCTCAAATGTTGTGCAGTATCCTTTATATTCTTACTTACTGCCGATTTCACGGTATTTTGGAATGTCTTACAATCCGACCCGCGGTTTGGCCTGTTGTATAACCTCTCGCATGAATCCCTTACCGCTGTATGACCCGCTGTATGACCGCAATTCCAGCCCGGTCACTCAAAAGTATATAATCAAACATTACCAAACTAATATGGAAATCCGAAATTAACGGACGATAACCAAACGAAACAATACAATTCACAATCAATCGGGGAAAAAATGTATTCGATAGTTACGGGCGGAGCGGGCTTTATCGGCTCAAACCTTGTCGACGCTCTTGTAAAACGCGGTGACAGAATACTTGTCATCGACAATCTTTCGGCAGGCAGACTTGAGAACATACAAAAGCAGATCGATTCGGGAAGGATTCAGTTCCTTAACGCGGATCTGAGGACACAATCCGGCTGGGAAAAGAGTTTTGCCGGCGCGGACAGGGTCTTTCACATCGCCGCCGACCCAGATGTCCGTGCAAGCGCAGGTATCCCCAAGCCCGTATTTGAGAGCAATACGGCGGCGACAATCAACGTCCTCGAGGCAATGAGGAATAACGGCGTAAAGACGATAGTTTTCACCTCGACATCGACGGTCTACGGAGAAGCGGACGTAATCCCGACACCCGAGGACTATTCCCCGATGATACCCATCTCAATCTATGCGGGTTCAAAGCTTGCGGCTGAGGCGATGATTGCCTCGTATGCCTACACCTTCGATATGCGGGCCGTGGTGTTCAGGTTCGCAAACATAATCGGACAGAGGAGCGGTCACGGCGTAATCTGGGATTTCGTCCACAAACTCATGGACAATCCCAAGGAACTCGAGATCCTCGGCGACGGCAAACAGTCGAAGTCATATTTCGAGGTCTCAGCCTGCGTGGATGCCGTCCTCTTCGCCGTCGATAACTCGAAGGATACCTTCAATTTCTACAATATCGGCTCGGAAGACTGGATAAGCGTAACCGAGCTTGCCGAAATCGTGGTAAGCGAGATGAAGCTCTCGGACGTCAAGTTCAGATACACGGGCGGCACACGCGGCTGGGTAGGGGATGTTCCCAAGATGCAGCTCAGCGTCGACAAGCTTAAGGCGCAGGGATGGAAACCGACGACGACCTCAAAAGAATCGGTCAGAAGTGCGGTTAAAACCCTGCTGGACGAACTGCATTATTTCTGAATAGTAAATCCGAATCCGTTCAATCGGTTTGATGCGGGTTGATTAGGATCAATGCCAATGCGGATCGATGCAGGTCGTACGGGTCGGTATTGGTCGGTGTTTTTTGCACAGAAAACACACTATAATATCCGATAAGACAATGTTATAGAGTAAACAAAAAAATTCGACCGCGAAAATGCGGGAGATGATGAATAACAGATAAAAATACCTTAGATTTTCCGGAGGATAAAATGAAGTATATTGTGGTTCTCGGAGACGGAATGGCGGACTGGAAATGCGATGAGATAGACGGCAAGACTCCTCTCGAATTTGCCAACACTCCGAACATGGACCTTATTGCGGAACGCGGACGCTGCGGAATGCTCAAGACCGTATCTCAGGGATTCGACCCGGGGAGCGATGTCGCGAATCTGGGCGTCCTCGGATACCGCGCCGAAGAATGCTACACGGGACGCGGTCCGCTTGAAGCCGTAAGCATGGGCATTGATTTGAAGCCCGCGGATCTTGCATACCGCTGCAATCTCGTGAATGTCACCGACGGCGTCATGAACGATTTCTCGGCGGGGCACATCTCATCGGCGGAAGGGGCACTTCTCTTTAAGGAGCTCAACGAGAAACTTCCGGCACGTGCACGCGGATATCCGGGCGTCAGTTACAGGAATCTTCTCGTTATCGGCGACGGCAAAGGCGCGACTACAAAACCGCCGCATGACATCACGGGCGAGAAGATTGCGGGATACGTCCCCAAAGGCGGCGACGAAGATATTCTTGCGGAGTGCGTCGCCATAAGCCGCGAGGTCTTTAAGGACAGCCCCGTAAATAAGAAGAGGATTGCGGAGGGCAAGACACCCGCCACACAGATCTGGCCGTGGAGCGGCGGTAAAAAGCCCGTCCTTGAGAACTTCAGGGAGAAATACGGCGTCAGCGCCGGTATGATCTCGGCAGTCGACCTGTTAAACGGCATTGCTGTATGTGCGGGCATGAAGACAATCAAGGTGCCGGGTGCTACGGGCTACCTCGATACCGACTACAAGGCAAAGGCGGATTACGCGATAAAGTCCTTAAAAGACGGTCTTGACTTCGTTTACATGCATGTGGAAGCGCCCGACGAGGCAGGTCACCTCGGCAGTCTCAAGGAGAAGGTGCTTGCGATTGAGAGGCTTGACGGTGTCATCGGCGAAATCCTCGACGCTTTCGAGGGCGAAGACCTGAGAATCGCCGTTTTACCCGACCACCCCACCCCGATTGAACTCAAGACCCATACCGCAGATCCGATTCCGTTTGCAATCATGGGTCCCGGCATCGAAGCCGACAACTGCCAGGTCTATTCCGAGGCGGAAGCGGCGGCATACGGCGGATACGGTCAGCTTAATGCGAAGGACTTCCTGTATACCTTCTTCGGAAAATAAGGACAAAAAAGGGAAAAAACTTTTTTTTTTGGAATTGTTTTGATTTTGGATTTTTGATTTTTGTTTATTGATTTTTGAATTTTAAATATTGCCGGAATATTTGAATTCGTCCGTATCTATCCGTTCAGCGATTTGATTACGAGTGCAATGTTCTCGCCGAACTTTCTTACCGTACGGATTCCTTCCTCGTCATCCGCAGCCTCGCCCTTCTCTCTGCCGAATGCCATATTCCAGTAATCCGAGCCGACGACTATCATATCGTTGATGAAGTAGAACATCAGGAGTTCCTGAAGCGCCGCAGTCTGACCGCCGCGTCTGCCGACGGCAATCGGACCGCCGACCATCTTCGAGAGGAATCTGTCGCCGCCGTAGGAGACCATCGAGATTCTCTGGATTGCGGACATGAGGTCTCCGCGTGCGGTGCCGAAGTAGACCGGCGAGGCTACGACAAGACCCGATGCCTCGCGAATCTTGGCGATTATATCGTTGAGTCCGTCGTCAATCGAGCATTTTCCGTGTTTGCCGCAGTATCCGCAGGCTTTGCAGGACGTGAACGCACAGCCCGTAAACGAGATAATCTCGGTTCTGATTCCGTTGGATTCGATTGCATCCGCACATTCTTTACAGAGGAGTTCGGTGTTGCCGTTCTTTCTCGGGCTTGCGTTGAGGATAATTACATCTGACATAAGCGTTCTTCTCCGTCGGCACTGTGCATATTGCAGATATTTGCAGACATCTGGTGGATATTTGATGATATTGCAGTGATTTGCAGATTATGCAACGCCGTTATCAAAGGTTTAATTTTTAATCCTAATAATTCTTGGTAAGTTTCCGATATCCCGTCGCGGCGGATGACGGCATGATATAATCGGGTATAACTATATGCAATAATTATATGCAAAAAGAAATGTGAGCGTTAGGACATAACGCCCGAGCGCCGAGAGAGAGATTTGAACTCCCGAGGCGTTGCCGCCAGTGGATTTCGAATCCACCGCCCTGCCGGACTAGACTATCTCGGCTCAAAATAAATCCGACATTACATATTGTCCATGTTAATTGATAAAAATAACGCTCTTAAAATATGCTACAATATAAGAGAGTATTGAAAAAGAAATTCTGAAAAATATTGAAAAAAATGGGATTATGCCTTTCCTTCTTTTGCCATCTGTGCCGCCGACTTTGAGATCATCATGTCGTCGACGCGGATGAGAAGAGATGCCGTCTCTGCCGCACTCTGGATTGCCTGCTTCTTGACACGCATCGGCTCGAGAACGCCGGCCTTATACATATCCTCGACCTTTCCGGTAAGGACGTTGATACCCGCGTATTTCTTGTGGGCGGTGTGCTCCTTCTTCAGGTCGACGATGATATCGATTGCGTTAAGACCCGCATTCTCGGCAAGAGTGTTCGGAATCGATTCAAAGACTCTTGCAAAGGCTTCGATTGCAAGCTGAACCCTGCCGCCTTCGGTTGCGGCGTATTTGTTTATCTCGAGATTGAGTTCGGTATCGATTGCAGCTGCGCCGACAACATACTTTCCGTCCTCGATTGCATCCATTACGACGCGGACGGCGTCATATGCGGCACGCTCGAGTTCGTCGACGAATATCTGGTTGGAACCTTTGATGAGGATTGTGACGGTCTTTGCCTTCTTGCAGCCCATGAACTTCGTGACCTTGACGTCCTTCATCTCCTCGACAAGGTCTGCGGTGCCGAATACGTCCTTTCCGAGGTCATCGGGTGTGTTTACTATGGTGCCGCCGAGAGCGCGTGCAAATGCCTTCATGTCTTTTTCGGGAACATCCTGAATTGCCAGAATCTTGGCGTGCGAAAGGTAGTACTGGACGGCGTCGGCGATACCCTTCTGACAGAGAACGACGTTGGCGCCGGAGGCTTTGATCTTATCCGCAAATGCCTTTAATGCCGCCTTTTCGCGCTCGGAGAAAGCCGCAACCTGCTCGGATGAGGTAATCTTAATCTTCGACTTTGTCTCGGTCTTCTTGATCTCCAGCGGCTGCGAAAGAAGTGCGACCACTGCCTTTGAGACACGCTTGGGCATACCCGAGTCGCAGCGTGTCTTGTCAATCAGGAATCCCTCGATAAGCTCGGCATCGTCGAGACTGTCGCCGACGATTGTCTTGATTCTTACATCGTCCTCGTCGACCGTGTTGTTCTTGCCGGTCGCGTCCTTCTGTGCGACTTTAAGGACGGCATCGACTATGATCGGGGTGATCTTGCTCTTCATCGACTCGATTGACTTGCCGGTGATTGCGGTTGCCGCGACCTTCTCGAGAAGGTCTTTCTTCTTGATATCGCCTTTGATTGCGTTTGCCTCAAGGACCTCGATTGCCTTGTGCATTGCAAGGTTGTATCCTTTTGCAATGACGGTCGGGTGAATGCCCTTCTTCATCAGGTATTCCGCCTCTTCCATGAGGGCGCCGATGAGAATTGTGGCTGTTGTGGTTCCGTCTCCGACCTCGTCATCCTGTGCTTCGGCAACGGAGATGACCATCTTGGCTGCGGGGTGCTCTACCTTGAGCTCGTGAAGGATTGTTGCGCCGTCGTTTGTGATTACTACATCGCCGGTCGGTGAGACGAGCATTTTGTCCATTCCGCGTGGACCAAGCGTTGTTCTGACAGCTTCCGCAATGGCTTTGCAAGCCATGATATTTGAGTGCTGTGCTTCCATTCCGCTTGTTACTTCGACATTATCTCTTAGAATTACTATAGGTTGTCCTGCTAACATTTGCAGATGCTCCTCTGTAAAGTTCTCCTCAAATGTTGAATTGTAATTCTATATATAACTTGTTGATTGTATCCGTTATGTCCCGAAAAAATACCCGGCAATCCGTAATGAAAACAGGCAGTATAACCCGGTAATTTATGGAAACCGGCAAAAAAGAACGGGTATACAGAACGGGTATGAATAAAGGGTATATGGAACGTGTATAAAGAACGGGTATGAATAACGGATATGAAAAAATGAAAAGATATGGTATTCAGTCTATTCTGCTGACTCTCACAAGCGAGTATATCGGGACTTTGACGCCGCCGGCATTGACTTCCTTCTCGCCGAGCTTGTCGAAGAGGACACAGACGGCAACTGGCGTTCCGCCGTGGCTGCGGATTATCTCCACTGCCTCTTTTATTGTATTGCCGCTTGTGATTACGTCATCGACAATGAGACATCTCTTACCCGATACATCGGCAAAACTGCTGTTGAGCGAACCCGTCGGGTTGTCGCCGGTCGCATGCTTCTTCGGGTGGAACATCGTGAACCGCGATTCGGGGTCTTCGCTCGCGATTATAGCGGCAATGGGGATACCCGAGTGCGCAACGCCTACAATTACCTCTGGGAGTTTGTCGCAGAGGTCTTCATCGTCCTTTACCTCGGCCTCGAGTGCATGGATATATCTCTTATAGAGCATTGCGGCGGCATCGTGGAGTGTGTCGGAACAGCTGCTTATCGCCGACCAGTCGATGACGATGTCTTTCGGCGCCGCTTTTTCGCCTTTCTGCTGTGTCAGAAGCCATGTGATGGTCTCTGCCGAAAGGCTCATTTCATCGGCAATCTGACTGGTGCTGCGTCCTTCGGAGTGCAGAGTCTTTGCTTTCTTTATGAGTTCATCGAGTGATGACATAAATTAGAGTTGGATCTTGAACCTTATAAGTTAACCTTATGTGCCGCTGCCTGCCGCTGCACAATCAGCAATTTACGCAATTACTTTATCCGTATTATCTCCGAGCCGCAGACATCGCAGATGCCGGGTGCGTCGCATAACTTGAGGCAGCCCGTGCACCGATATTTCCACTGCCGCTTCTTTGCCTTGCGCATCTGAACGGGGATTACGGTAAGACCCAGAGTCTGAGCTGTATTGGAAAGTGCGAAATCGTCGGTGACCACAATCCCCCCCATCTCCAGAGCCAGCGCAACCACGTCGCAGTCGGTATCCGAGATGACGCCGTAATCGCCGGATTTCTTCGAAGCCGCGATCACACGCTTTCTGGTCGCGGGCGATGCCTCCGAGACGAAAAGACGCCCGTCCCCGAGCATGGCGTCAAGCTTCGACTTCGAGCGCAGGTCTTTCATCTCGGCGACGACCGAGGGCGGAACGGCGAACTTTGTCCCCGCAATCGGAATGTCCAGAAAAAAGAATGAGGAATCGAGGACTTTAACCTGTTCGTCCGCATGTTCGTCCGCGGCACCTGCGGCGCTGTCGCCTCCGGCACTTCGCCCCTTTTCATCGGATTCGCTCATGTTGCAGCCCTCTTTTTCGGTTATGTTTCAGGTTATGTTTTCGGTTATGGTTTATGTAATCCGTCGGAGTATCGACTGCCGGCAGTTCGGTTCATAAAGTTCAGTTCTTAAATATCGCGTTTTTGATGCAATCCGCCGCCGTTATGCGTGAAGATGCCGATTCGATGGTATCGGACGAGGCAACCGATGAGAGACCGCCCGCACTGAGCCTTGCATAGCCGCCGCTTGCGAATACTCCGTGGACACATGCGGCATGGACACTGACCGCACCCTGTGTCTTAAGCATACCCGTTGCGGTCGCAAGCGTGCCGCCTGTGGAGATAATGTCATCGACGATGACGACGCATCTGCCGTTTGCGTCAAGCTCCTTGGGCTGCATCGTAACCTCGGTACCCGAATGACGTGTCTTCTGAAGGTGGTCGCAGTCGAAATTAAGTCCTCTTGCGACGTCGGCGGCGAAATCAGCCGCACCCGCGTCGGGCGCGAGGATTAAGGGATCGTCAAGACCGAGTGACTGGATATATTTGCCGATGAAGGGCGCCAGCGTCAGATCCTCGGCGGGAACCCTGAAATGCTTAAGGTTGTCCTTCTCGTGGTTGTTTATTGTGTAGACTTTTTTGACGCCGTCGGAGAGAGCCCTTGCAATCGCTCTTGCGCTGATCGACTCGCCGTCGTTGAACTTCTTGTCCTGTCTTGCATAGCCCATGTACGGGATAACGAGGGTAACCTCGGAATCCTCGCAGGCATCTATCATGAGAAGGGTCTGGATGAAGGAATCGCTGTCATTGAAACTCGCGATGAGAAGAGTCTCGTCATCAGTCTTTCCGGTCTTTATGTAGAGCTCGTTGTCGGGGAACTTCTTGAATTCGGTTGCGGCAAGTTCAAGACCCGTGCATTTCGCAGTTTTTGCGGCTAAAACCTGAGATTTTTCGTTGCAGAGTATTTTCATAGCTTGTGCCTCTTATAGAAAGTACTTAAACTATCACGAATGAATCTTTTAATTACTATCGTTTAAAAGAGGTAGTATTGATCCATGGATGATAGCGATAAAAATATAAATCCTCCATTAAATGAACGGGAATTGT
>JAFPWZ010000003.1 GCA_017412625.1 Methanomicrobium sp. | reverse complement strand
TATTGTTAGGGTTTTTCTTATACAAGATGGAGGAGTGGGTGAGTGTCCACCTGAGGCTCGAGACCGAACTCTTTTGCAGCCTCTGCAAGGACGATATCACTGAATGCAATAGCGGTTGATGCCGCTTCACAGTTCTCGATAGGTCCGTACATGATAAGGTCGGCACCGAGTGTTGCTGCCATGATGTTACAGCCGATATCAGGTGATGACCATGCAGCCTGTCTGATGCCGTCGAAACCGCCGAAGTGGTGGTGTGACATCTGCTCAAGCAGGAGGTCCTTGCCTTCGTACTGCTCAAAAAGCGTGGTCTTTCTCCAGCGCTTTAACCACGGCCATGAAACCGTCATGTTGTGGTATGCACCGCCGGTCGGTAAACCGTGGATTGCCTTACATGCGAGAATCTCTCTGAACGCACCGCCGGAACCGAGTCCGAGAGGTGTTGCAGCCGTATCAAGGATCGGGCGTGTGATACCGCACTCTTCTGCGATTGCAAGCATGGACTTTGCCTGACCTGCGACACCGCCGTCGTTCAATACTTTCTCACGACCCACAACGGTCGGGTCACCCGGGTTGAATGCCAGAACAATAGCCGCGTTAACGTCACTGTTCTTTAATGCCTCAATGTTCTCGGGAACGATTGAACCGTTGATTGAGTTGTAGATGGCGCGGTCTGCAAGACCGACTTCGGTAACATACTCACAGGCGTGAACCAGTGCCGCGGGTGCGGATGAATCCATAAGGAAACATGTCTTGCTGTCGACCGAGTCAAACCACTGGAAGTAGTTCTCGAATGCCTCTCCTGTCTCAGAGATGATCTGGCAAAAATGCGGAACTCCCGTAATGTCGGAGAGTTCAAGACATCTGTTCCAGAGTGCCTCTGCCCTGTCCTTGTCAATAATGCCCTTCACATCATCGATAACAGTCTCGTGCTTGTTATAGAAGATTGAAGCGCCGAGCACACGCGGATACTCTCCGGGCTGCCCGCCAATCTTAGTACCGTTAAAGTCAAGTACTGTCTGCTCTTTTTCAAATTTGAACATTTTTGTCACTCCTCCTTATATCAACTGTAAAAGTTTCGGGAGTAATACCAATAGCATCATGAACACAATCAGTCCCGTTGTAAGACCGTAAAGAATACCGATATCCCTTCCGATCTTACGACCGTTGCGCTGCATGATTTCTCCGTCTGCGAACTCCAGCTTCTTCTCAATCTCGTTGAGGCGAGCTTCAATCTCAAGGAACTGCGGATTTGCCGTTGCAACAGCCGCATCGCCGCCGGCACCGCCGTCGTCTTCCTTAACCTCGACAACAATCGGATCGGCTCCGAAGGCTCCCGGATCGCGTGCTTTAAGCTCTTCGATCTTTGCTTTGATCTCACCGAGATCTTCCGTCTCCATGATGTTGACTATCTCAACCTGTTCCTGGAAACGCTTGATAGCCTCTGCTGAAAGATTCTCAATGAATGGAATTGCACCCTGTGCTCCGACAATCTTTCCGCCGTCAACACCGTTTGCGTGGAGTGCCTGCAGACACTGACCGGAGAGGTGACCCTTAACTTCGGTTCCGCATGTAATGAGGAATCTGATATTCGGGTTTGCTATTACGTTAGCAACAATTTTTTCGAGACCGAGGTTCTCTGTCTTACAGGAACCGCACATTGCGGCACCGGCATCACAGACCGCCTGCTCATCAAGGTGAGAACCTACGGTAACGACTACAACGGGACTGTTTTCGTCGCCCTTGTGGTAATCACCCTGAATCTTCGGCCATCCCGGCGCCGGTGATTTCTTGTCTGCCATAGTTAGACGCCTCCCGATAAGACAAACCAGGGGATAAAGACAAACACAAACGAGAGTCCGATACCGATAGCGAGACCTAAAAGACCTCCGCTCATGACACCTGACTCGAGCTTGTTCGTTCTTGCCATTATCTGACCCTTGTAGCGCATGTCCTCAATCATGTCATCGATTGCCGCCATTCTAATAAGTGTCGATTTTTTCTCTTCGTCTGACATTTATCTCACCCCATTAACAGGAAGCCGAGTATGACAAATGACATGATAAGACCTATCATGAGTCCTTCAATCTTACCTGAGTAGACACCCGCATAGAAACGGTTCTGAAGACCGATATTTGTAACCGACTGCTGAATAACCTTCATCCTTGCGGTAATGAGGGCAACTTCCGCTGTCATTTCAGCTTCTTCGCCTGCTTCACCGTCTGCTGCTCCGCCTGCACTGTCGTCCTTTACCTCGACAACGATAGGCTCTTTGGGCAGGTTGCCCGGATCCTTTGCGGTAAGCTCGTTGATCTTTGCTTTGATCGCATCGAGATCTTCGGTTTCCATTATGTTGACTAATTCAACCTGTTCCTGGAAGCGCTTGATAGCATCTTCGGTAAGATTCTCGATGAACGGAATTGCACCCTCTGCGCCGACAATCTTTCCGCCCTCCACACCGTTTGCATGGAGTGCCTGAAGACACTGACCCGAGAGGTGACCTTTAACCTCGGTTCCGCATGTGATGATGAATCTGATGTTCGGATTCGCAATGATGTTAGCGACAATCTTCTCGAGACCGAGGTTTTCCGTCTTACAGGAACCGCAGATTGCGGCGCCCGCATCACAGACTGCCTGCTCGTCGAGGTGTGAACCCATGGTAATAACCGCTACCGGGCTCTTCTCATCGCCTACGTGGAAATCTCCCTGTATTTTCGGCCAGCCCGAGGCTGGAGATGTTTTATCTGCCATTTTTATCTACCTCAGATGAACGCAAATGCAAGTAAACCTGCCACAAGTAATCCGACCGCGATACCGTACCACATTGCCGTTACGCTACCCGCATAGACCAGAGATTTCTCCCTGTTCGGGAACGATGATAAGAAGCTGCCTTCTCCCGAGAGCATTCCGACGATATCATCCGTAATAAGTTCGAGTTCCTCGACCTTATCGATGATTGGACCGTATGATGCGCCCGCAGGTCCTACAATACCGACTTTAGGATCGGCAACGAGTCCGTATTCCGGAAGCACCAATATATTAGTTCCCATTTTTACGCCTCCTCCTTCTCACGAATCGGCTTTGCGTCAAGCCACATGAATGCATCGCGCTTGGAGAGCTCGAAGTACCTCTTATAGGTATAAATCCAGCATACAAACGAGATGAGGAACGAGAGCAGAACCGTTGAAAGGTTTAAGAATGCAATCGAAACGATTGACATCATAATCATGCTCAGGAAACCGCACTCTGCGGCAAGCATGAGTGTTCTGTCCTGTGACTCATTCGGTCCGAGACAGGCGTTGAACGCGTGCTGAACGGCAATTGCGCCGAGCATGAATGCCACTGCAATCGCACCGCCGCCGATGTATGATGCCGCGTAGTTCGTAACCGGAATTCCGAAGAATGTTGCCGTGCCCGTAATGAGGTCTGCGAATACAAACGTACCTGTTGCCATTGTGCTGAGACCCAGGACGGTAACCGCACCGACGATACAAAGTTCCGCGATTGAGACAACCATGACCGGAATGTTCATGTTAACGATGTTGTTTGCGACGTAACCGATGATAGCGCCAAGGATTGCTGCAATAACAACACATAAGACCGGAATAACGAGCGGTCCGAAGATGTTGATCTTTGTTGCAAGAATCATTGCGATAGCACCGGAACCGAGTGCAATCATACCTGCCGAAGGCACACCGGTACCGAGACCGTAGCTGCACAGGTGTTTGATTGTATCCGTACCCCACCAGAGGGCAAATACTGCTGCAATGCCGCCGAAGAACGAGAAATACTGAACTCCGAGGATTGTGTTGAGGTATGTGAGATACATGCAGATAATTGCACCGATAAGGCCGATGCCGAGCACTTTGTTGTGCGACATTCCGCCTTCTGAAGCTGTAATTTGAACTGTCATTTTTTATACCTCACACCAATACCACCAATATTGCAAGAAGACCGCAGACTGCGGATGAGACTGCACAGCCGATAACCGCACGCGGGAATCTCTTGAACTTCGGATCGTGCGGACCTTCGATTGTACCCGTAATGTTGTAAGCCGCGATAACCGCGTTTACAAGGAACATACCGATGGCGAAGATACCTGCAAGTCCGATTGCAATCGGCATAACCTGATCGAGAGATGCATTAAGCATGTTCGGCAGGAATGCCTCATAGACTTCGAGAAGCTCAAGGTATATGAGCGTACCGCCCAGACCTCCGAGAATACCTCCGATGACACCGCCTACGTAGGAGATGAACGGAAGACCGTGACCCTCGGTACCCTGTGACTTGTAAGCCTCAAATGTATCGCCCGTGATCGGGTCTTTTGCAACCTTACCTGATGCAGCGGGAATACCCATTGCATAGACATAGATAATGTTGACCATTAAACAGGTGATTGCCATCATGAGACCGCCGCCGATTGCTCCGCCTGCGAGTGCAACGGCAAGACCGTACTCGGCTGCCCATGCGCCTCCGAAGAGACCTGCAAGACCCGCACCGGCTGCAAGCATTGTTACACCTGTTGCAATACCGGGTGACTGACCCATAGCCGCAGGCGCACCGCCGACAGGAACGAAGTGAACACCGAAACCAATCAGAAGACCGCCGATGATAACTCCGAGAAGTCCGTAGAATGCGATACCGGGTGAGAGGTAATACACGATTCCGAGTGCGAGGACTAAAAGTATGATACCGACAACGACTGCAACGGGTTTCATTCCGTCTGAGCCGCCGCTCGCTTTAATTGCGGTCATGCTGTAGCCTCCTTCTCT
This sequence comes from Methanomicrobium sp., assembly GCA_017412625.1. Classification (GTDB taxonomy): domain Archaea; phylum Halobacteriota; class Methanomicrobia; order Methanomicrobiales; family Methanomicrobiaceae; genus Methanomicrobium. Next base: position 15,005 of record JAFPWZ010000003.1, on the reverse strand, counting down.
TCAGTGTACGGACCGTATGTCTTACGTGCCCACTTCTCAACCATTCTGTCGATGATCATGAAGATGAGAATTAATACGATACCGGCAACAACTGCACCCCAGCCTGCCGCGAAACCTTCGAAGAAGATTGTACGCCACAGTTCAAGGAATACAATAAGACCGAAACAGACACCTGATGCGGGTCCGCCCATCTTTGAGGTGAACCAACCGTTATCGAGTGAACTGCGCTGACCTGCTTCCGCGTAACGGACAATGTTACCTGAAGCAGAGATCGGGACACCGGCACCAAACTTCTGTGACTGGTACTGGCGCTCCTTTCCGTAGAACGGGTTACCGGTTGCGGAACCTGCCGCACCGAGAGCGATACCCCATACAATACCCAGAAGCGGGAGAGGGAAAGGATGTCCGAGTGCGTTTACCATAAGGAAACACATTGCCACACATGTAAATATAGCAATAAATGCATGTGCCATGGTCACGGTTGTAACTGATTTGAGTAAATCAATGTAAACCGGCTGTTCGAATTTTGCCAGACTTGCAGTCCTGCCCAGGTATGCCGTAGTTGCATATACACCCTGTACAAATACGGCGATAGCCGAACCTAAGACTATAGCAAGAACCGGATTGTAGTTTATCGCCATCAGCGCCCATGCGAGGCCTGCTCCAAGCGTACACCATAAACCGTATGCAGGGGGTTCACCGGAAATAGCTTTGCTGTAAATACGGTGAATATATCCCATCTGCGGAGCCAACTGAACCTGTGAGTTCGGGTCACCCTGTGATCCGATATCTGATTCAGTATCTTCCGCTGCACCGGACACGGTGGCAAGAGCGCCTGCAACAGCGCTTATACCGATGCCAAATAGTAACTCTTCCATTAAGGCATCCTCCTGTGTGCTTTTGCACCAGAGATACACATTTCACTAAACCCTTTTGGATTCAAAAAATAGTTGATTTGATATTTAATTAAACCTTTCGAAAGCATTCACGCCCAAAAAAAATCAAACGGAGAAAAAAACAGCGATGTAAGCAAATTTCTTCGATTGCTTAACACATTATATTTAATTAAGAAAAAAAATATTGGGTTGATCTTACTTTGCAGGTATGATCAGTGAGCGCTCTCCGGCAGGCATGAATTCGCGGATTGCTCCCTTTGCGAACTCTTTCCTCGGCTCGGAGAAGTCGAACTTAAGTGACGGATCTGCGAATGTAATCTTGACGAGCGGGTTGAAACAGAATGCGTCGCCGCGTCCAAAGTGAGCCGCACCTGAGATAGCTGCGTATTCACCCTGGTGACCTACGTTCATTGCGTAGTTCGGGTAGTTCGGTCCGCGAAGTTCGCCGATCAGACCGCGGTCAGGCTCCATGGAGAGTGAGTTTGCTGAACCGCACTGGTCCTGAAGATCGTATCCGAAGAATCCGAGACGTGACCAGCCTTCCTTGTGCATGAGCATCGAAAGGTACCATGCGTTGAGACCGGCGTTGGAGTTACCTGTTGCGATTGAGGTTGTGATACCGCAGGATGCAGCAAGGACACTTGCACGCTGTGAACCGCCGAAGTGGTCTTCCATCATTGTCGGATACTGTTCGTACTGCTCCATACCGTTGAGGTTAACCTCGGTTGCGATGTCGTTTACAACTTCCTGGGTTGGTTTTACGAGCTTTGCGGGGGATGGGTTCTTGTAGTCAACACCGTATTTGTCTTTAATGTAGTCCATACCGTAGTATGTGAACTCATCAAGGATGTTATCAGTGTATGCGGCTGTTGCATACTGTGTGAAACCGACACCGCCGGACATGTAGGATCCGAGCCAGATCTGGTCGAAGAGCATTGCTCCTGCTCCGACCTGCTCGAGTGCTGCCTTTGCAGGGTCATTCGGGTATTTTCTGTTTGCCTGAATGATATCGGAGAAGAGACCGAATTTAATTCCTCCGGGTTCGTTCGGACCGCGTGCACGGCGTGCGGGCAGGTGGGTTGCCATCTGGATGACACCGGCGTGCTTTGCCGCGAATGAAAGATCTGCTACTGCTGCCTCACCGGCACACATTCTGTATGCTGCGATGAATGACATACCGATCTGCATTGCAGACCATCTGGAGGTTGTTCCACCGTCACAAGTCCTTGAGACGATTGTCGGGATGTGGATTGCCTGGTAGATTGACTTGCCGACGTTCTTCTTGAGAACTGCAGCGTGCTCGGGTGTGAAGAGCTTGTCGATGTTAAGGACGAACTGCTTCTCGATTGAGTCTGCCATCTCGTCGTCGCCTGTGAAGACTTTTACGTAACAGTCATCGACAAGACCGGGGTGTGTCTCAACCATGTGTTCCTGAACGACTGCTCCGCCGGGCATTGCGTGGTTTAAGATGTGGAGGTACTCGCTGATTGTCTCAGGTGTAACTTCTTTGCCGAGACGCTTCTGGAGTGTTGCGTGTGCAAGATCCATACCTACGATGATTGTTCTTCTGATATCATCCCACATCTGCTGCATTGCGGCGTTGTTGACGAAGTGAAGATCATCACCCTCTACGAATGTTCCTGTTCCGGATACTTCGTAGGTCATGAGCTGTCTCTGACCCATCGGGATACCGCCGAGGTGGCAGTGCTCAGGATCGTACATCGAGATTCCGCGCTTCTGTTCGATGGATTTGGTTGCAGCCATGAACTCGCGCTTACGCGGAGACTGTCTGACACCGTCGAAGTTGTAGAATGTTGTGTTTACGGACTTGGGGTCCTGTCCCTGGAACTTCTCCTTAAGTGCGTTAAGGAAAAGTTTCTGTGATCTCTCAATTTTTCCCATTTAAATCACTCCTCTTTTGGCATGAAGCCGTATTTTGTTCTAAGTGTGTGGATACGCTGGATGTATTCGACATACTCTTTGTCGTCACGGAATGCAACACCTGCAAGCGAGTGGAAGATTGTGGAGTGTGCTTTTACCCATGCGTCGTCCATCGGCTTTCCGACTGAGACTTCACGGTCTAAGGGTTCACCAATCTGGTCTTTGACGTATTTTACAACGCCGTCCTTGAGGACACAGCGCTGGAGCATATCGAACATCATACCGTCTTCTGCAAGGCGGAGTGAGTGTCCGTGAACTGTTGCACCACGGCAGCTGACAAGTGCCGGGTCGAAGACTTCGGTCTCGATGAGCATCTTTGCGTACTGTTCAAGGTCACGCTCACGACACTCGACAATCTGACGTCCTGAGAGTGTACCGGGGTCGATACCGCGGAAGCGGTACATTTCCATGTATGTTCTCTGGTACGGCTGTGACGGTGCGTTGAACATTGAGTCTGCGAACTGGATGTAGCGTACGCGGTCTCCTGCCTTTGCTCCCTCTGTCGGTTTTACAATCTTTCTGATCGGGCAGTCCGGCTCCTGCTGTTCCGCAAGAGGCGGGTGTGCTGTCGGGTATGCTGATCCGGGTGCACGGTGACCGAGGATAAGTACGATGTCTTCATCTGTTACATCACGTACTTTTTCGAGTTTGTAGTTGGGGTTCATCTGTTTGCGTCTGTTTTCCGCAACGATTGATGTACCCGGTCCATACTGTGGTGTGTATGCCATTGTTTTTTCACCTCAAATTTTAATGTTTGATTACGTTCATTACAGCTGAAATCACTTCAGCGAGCTTTTCCCTTGGTGGTGTCTGACCGCGTGTCACGCCCGTGACAATCGCAACGACACGTCCTTTTGTGCGGATATCCTTCTCCGCTGGAAGCACACAGGCGGTTTTTACACCGACTTTGGCAAGGTCTTCACAGTCTATCGGTGCCTGTGTTACCACGACCGCATCTATATTGCATTGCGAAAGGATCTTTCTGACCTTTTCGACAACATGGGAACGGACGTTTCCGTGATGGAGAACGGCCACTTTATGCTGCTCAATCTGAGCGGTCTCCTTCTCGTTCACACCGAAATGTGCGCCGAGAACGGATCCGGCAATGCTTACCGCATCTGCGGGTATTCCGCTTCCGGCATTGAGCACCATGGTGCTTACCGAGAACTCGACACCTTCGCGTCTGAGTGCGGATGTGATATCACATACGGGTTTTGTCACATGGCGTCTCCCGGGCGACATGCCGACTATGACTACATCGGGACGGCGGCATTCCGATATTGTGCCCCGCTGTGCGAGACCTCCGCCTTTACCCATGCCCATACTTTCGCGGCAGTCGACTACCTGGGTGACTCTACCTAGTGGCATCTTATTTTCTACCCTGTATTATTACCGGAGCTTCTTTTCTTCTGGGGTCGACGAGACCGATTACCGAAGGATCGGCGTTTGGACCGTAGCGGCAGTAATCCACGAGAGACGCTTCGGTCTTCATGAATTTGCCTTCAAGGACCTGTACCGGGAATTCCGTAAAGAATTCATTCGTTACTTTCCTTATCTCTTCGATTACGCCCGCGTTTTCGACCTCAAAGGTGATTGACCCTACCTGTACCCGTAATTCCATTGTCGCGTCGCCGACTTTGATGGTTCTGCGATTCGAATTCGGATTCGGACTTCCTCTTGCAGGCCCGTAAGGAACGACAGCAGGAATTGATGGTCCGTTGACCATCATTCTGCGTATTCCTTCAACCTTTACGATCTCGTTGAGATATCTCTCCGAGGTCTCGGGTTTGAGCATGCGGAGGGGTACTACCCTGCACTGGGGAAACTGGCTTTCAGTCATTTCAACTTGGATTTAAATCTCTATTCAGATGCTCTTTGCAATCTGGTCGATTGGCTTGCTGAACTCGGGGATCTGACCGTATGTCTCGCCCATGATTGCCGATGTGCCCTCAGGTGTGAACATCTGTGTACCTGCATCAAGTGCACAGGCTGCTACTACGCAAGGAATACCGCAACCGTTTGCGTGACGGGTTACAACGTGGTTACCGTTGAAGATACCCGGGCCGCCGCCACCGTAGATTGAGTGGGAGAAGAATGAGAATCCGACCGATGTACCCATTAAGCGACCGAAGTCGGTACCCGGAAGACCGGTCTCGTGCTCAAGCAGATCGTTGAAGTAAAGCATTGTTGCCGAGACTGCCTGTGCGAAACGTCCTGCACCGCAGTTGACCATGGTTGCCGCAAGGGTACCTGCCGCTGCGTATGCGTTCCACATCATCGGGTCCTTTGTGTCGTAGAACTGGAAGTAGCCGCCCTTCTTTCCGGGTACGATTACTTTGTCCTCGATTGCTCTGCCGACAAGTGACTGCAGAACTGTACCGACGGTACCTGACTGTCCGTTCTCTTTTACGAGCTCGTAGACGAGGTTGTTTGCGTTAAGGCCCTGGAATGCGTACTGGAGAAGCATGTGGCGCTCGAACGGACCGATTGCTCCGCCCATCTCGAACTCTCCTGCTGTCTCGAGTGTGGATGCAAGTGCTGCACCCTGCATTGCGTTTCTGTGGGTCATCATTACGAAGTGGTTGACACCGATGTTACGGAATCCGTATCCGAGACCTTCATTGTTCTGCGGGTTGGACAGAATCGAGGTTACGAATGCTCCTTCCATATCCATTGTGTGCGGGTAAGCACCGAATGTTGTTGCTTTTACTGCAGGTGCATCGAACATGCTGACCTTGAACTGGTCAACGATTGCATAGGTTGTTGCAGCCGCAACTGCGGTGATTGCCGCATCGTAGGTTGATGCAGATGCAATACGTGCTTCCGGAACTTCGACAAGAAGAAGGTTTCCGCCTTTGTACTCGTGGACAACAGTCTCGCCGCCGTTGACGTCAACCATGTCCTTAATCTTTGCAACAATTGCGTCCTTGTTTGCAATGATCGGGAGGTCGAGTTCACGGCCCATGATTACGCCGCCCTTTCCGAGCTTACCTGTCTTAAGAGCAGCTTCAATGCCGCCGAGGTTTACTGCTACGCTTCTCTTTGCGAGATCGATGAGCTTCTTTGATGCCGGGTTAACCAGCGGGCTGATCTTGTCAAGAGTTACGTTGCTTTTCAGAACTTTTCCGTCGTCTGAATAAAGATCGATTGTCTCTTTATATTTTGCCATATTTATGTCTCCTATACCCATTTGTGCAATGCTTTTCTTTTACTGAACGCTGACAGTATTGACTGTCGAGATACTGGTAAGTACTAATGCACGTCCCCGCATGGGACATAGGTACTTTATCTTGAAAACAGAATATAAGCATTCCTAATAGTATCTGTTGTCGGACATTAGGCAGGGGTTATTTTATCCGAGTTTTTTTAGGCAAACGAACCATTTTTTGAGATTTTTAACTTTTTTTGCTACTGATAAACCATATCAGTAATACTCCGTGTGACTGAAAACGCGGATCTTTGAAAAAAATCACTGCGCTTTCGTAAAATCTCTCTTTTTTACCGATTTTATCAGTGATAATATTACTGAAATCAAAAATTTTTCATGATACGGCAATAAGTTACCCTAATCAATTGCAGGGTCCGGTTAATGTGATCCGTTAACGGGATCGTTAATGTGATCCGTCAACAGATTCGCCGAACAGCACTGATGAGAGCAGCCAATGAGAAGAGGTAAAGAAGTCGGTGAGATAATGGTGAGATAATGGTGAGATAATGGTGAGATAATGGTTAGATAATGTGATCTTGTGATCCTGATTTGATCAATGAAGTGATCAACGGTTGTGATTGACGGAGTAATTACCGGTCAGTAATACAGGTAATACCGGTCAGTAATATTCGTACTCCGCGACCTTCAGAAGACCTTTGCCGCGGTTGGCAACATCGCCTTTGAATACCGAGAAGGTTTTGCCGTCGATTACCTCTTCGCCCTCGTAGGAGAATGCGGGCGGCATCTGATAGGCTTTTCCGTGTATCTCGGCAACGCCGTCCTTCATGTTTCCGCAGGGACGCACGCAGTCGCCGTAGACAACAAATTTACCGCCTTTCATGTCTACGCCCGCCATGTCGCCGCAGGATCCGTGAATGATGAGTTCGCCGCCGGCAAGACATTCGCCGCAGTAATCCCCGGCATTGCCCATTACCTCAAGGATGCCGCCCTTCATACCCGTCTTGACACCGCGGTATCCGGCACCGCAGTAATGCGAGGCATCCTTATGGCAGAGGATTTTGCCGCCCCTCATCTCACGCCCGAGCCAGCCGTCTGCGGATCCCTTTATCTCTATGAAGCCGCCGGTCATGAAATTGCCGCAGTGCATCCCGATATCGCCCTCGACCGTTATCCTGCCGCCGTCCATATACTCGCCCACGCGTTTCACGGTCCAAAGCGAATCGCCGCTCAGGATTATCTCCACATCGTCGGCACTATGCGCATCCCCCGTGACTTCGGTCTCAAAGAAATCGGTCAGAAGGATCTCGCGGTTGCCCTCCCAGACTGTGAGTTGCCCGTAGCTGTCGCCGACGAAGTTCTTCGGCACTATACACTCGGCTTCCACGGAGATATTGGGTGTCTCGCGTTCCTTTATTGTGAGTCTAACGGTTCTCATAAACGATTATCTTTCAGTATGATTATACTCCTAAAAAACCTTACCGCAACTTGCCGACATCCTTCTTAAAGCCCGAATACACCCGATACACCCTGGTAACATTACCAAATCTTATATTCAAACCTCGCCATAAAATATAATTATGGCTGAAGATGAGCTGATGGCGGCATTCTTCCTCTCCGAACTTCACCAGAAATATGAGGAGAATGTCACGGAATTAAAGCACATAAGGGAGATTGTCGAAGGCATAAAGGAAGATGCCTCAAAACTCAAGGGGCTTTCGGGGGCAGGTCTCGATGAGGCTGCGGACGGTCTCGAGGCTACCGCGGGCAGCGTTGCACAGCGCATTAAGGATGTCGAGGCTTTCCTTGATTTCTATCTTAAGGACAAGAACTCGGTCGGCGTCGTTCTCCTCGAGAGGGATGCGTATATGAAGATCAACCAGATACTGCGCTGGAACAAGGCGGATGTGCGTGAACTGAAACGCTGGATTAACGATCTCAAGGAGATCTGCGTTAAGCTTAACCGCAACCCCCACGATCTCATGAGTTTCAGAAGACTGCCGAGCATTGAGATGCCCGAAGTCGCAATCAAGTATCCGGCATGGGCAATGGACAAGAACGGATACTGTATCGTGGGTCCCGAGTATGACGAGATCATGCATATCGACGAGGTAATGGATGCGATGGAGGACGGAACGAATCCCTTCCCCGTTCACCCCGTAAGCACTCATCTGGCATAATCCCGTCGGAAATATCTATCAAAACCACATTTTTTCCGCGGCTTACCCTTGCCGATCTTCGTATTCAGCAATCACCAGCAATCACTATATATCCGCAGGTCTTACATTTTCCCGATGATTCAAAAAATCCGCCTTTACGGAGATCCCGTTCTTTTCGAAAGCTGCGAAACCGTAGAGTCAATCGGCGACAGCGAAAAAGCGATTCTTCAGGATATGTGGGATACCATGCTTCACAATAACTGCGTGGGTCTCTCCGCACCGCAAATCGGCGTAGCCAAGCGCCTTTTCGTCGTGAACGCCGGCGGAGTCGCAATACGCGGCGCAAATCCAGAGGTCTTAAGCGAGGGGGTTATGTCCGAGGATACCGAAGGAAGCCCCTGCATCCCCGGGATTCATCGCCCGATAAGGCGCCCGAAGAAGATTGTCTGCCGCTATCTTGACGTTAGCGGCGAGACCGTGGAACGCGAACTCAAAGGACTTGCGGCAAGGGCATTCCTGCACGAGAAAGATCACCATGACGGCATAATGTTTATTGATCATCTCAAACCCTTCCAGAGAAAACTTATTCAGAAGGATCTGGATAAAATAAAGCAGGAATTTGAACGGAATTCGCAACAGAGTCCGTAAAAATCAGTAATAATCATTGGAAAACAGCAGAACGGCAAATATCAGTACAGTAAATATCAGTAAATCTCAGGATATCTCGGCAAAATATCTGAAAATATGACCGGAATGATCGCAGGGATCATTCGATAATCCTTTTTTCGCCGGCAATCGCCGCGTCATAACCGCCCATGCCGTTGAGGCGTTCTTTATATGCATCGGATGAGATGACATCGATTAGCGTTTGTATCCTCTTATCCGCCATCTCGGTATCCCGGATTGCAAGTTCATAGCGTGCAAAGTCGGCAGATACAAACTCAAGCCCGCAGGATTTTGCTATGCTGCACGGCACGAAACAGCATTCGCTTCTGCCGTTTACGACCGAGACCGCCGCCGCCATCTCGCCCGCGAATATGATGTCCGAGCGCTTCAGATCGTCGGATAAGGCATCTTTTTCGCACAAATCTCTCTCGACAAGCAGTTTTCTGAGAATCAGCTCGGACTCGGAGTCCTTGGGCTGTGAGGCGAAGATGAGTTCGCCCGCATTGAGCGATTTAAGTGTCTCTTCAAGAGACATCGATTTGCGCATCGCAAAGCCGTATTCGATTCCCGCGGCGGCAATCAGGTGAACGCGGGTCTGCGGCAGGTAACGCTTTACCGCCGCAATGTTGTAATCGCCGTCGGGACCGAGGGCGTGAAGCGGCGCACAGTGACAGATATCCTTCTTCAAAGCGATAACGCCGCCCATGTTGCCGGAATTATAGATATGAAGAATTACGCCCTTATCTCTGAGCAGTTCGGAGAGAGCGCCGAGCGCTGGGTCGGTCATTCCGATTACGAGAAGAGAGCGGTCGGCATACTCAAGCGGCTGTGTAAGGCAGACGCTTACGCTCTCTCCCGCGGAATATCCTTCCAGCGGTGCGGGAATACGCAGATATGCATTGGATTTCAGGGTCGCGGTCTGCACGCCCGCACCGCGTGACTGCTGTGCCGCATAATAGACATCGCCTTTTCTGGCGACGGAGAGCAGGACGAACTCGTCGAATCCTACATTGGACGAGAGATCGGCAGTGAGAACGGCGTCGGTTCTGCCGCAGTCAAAACCCGTGTATCCCCATGAATCCAGAAGCGGGCCAACGACCTCGCGAAGAACCACCTGAGCCGAGATGGGATAACCCGGGAGTCCTATTACGGGTTTATTTTTGATTCTGCCCAGAATCATCGGCTTACCGGGCATTATTCCTATGCCGTGGAAGATGAGCTCGCCGAGTTCGGCGATGACACTGCCGGTGAAGTCTTTTGTTCCCGCGGAAGAACCTGCGGATACTATAACGATATCGTTCTCGTCGACCGCTTTCTGAATGGCGGCACGGATAAGATCGGGTTCATCGGGCGTCATCGGATAGAGAACGGGTTTTACGTGCCGCTCTTTGAGCCAGATAGCCGCCATCGGGATATTGCTCTCGACAACCTGCCCCGGTTTCGGGGTCTCGCCTATCTTAATGAGCTCGCTGCCTGTGGGAATCAGCCCCGCCGTTATTTTATGCACGGCAATCTCCGAGAAACCGTAGGTTCCCAGAGCGCCGCAGTCAAACGGACGTATCCTGTGACCCGCGGGTATGACAAGGTCGCCTTTCCTGATGTCTTCGCCGGCGGCTCTTACATTCTGCCAGGGTCTTGCGGCTTTGCGGATAAGGAATCCGTCACTGTCTGCCCACGTGTCCTCGATCATAATGACCGCATCATATTCTGGCGGGACGTGGTTACCCGTGTTCACACGGAGGTAATCCTTTATTTTTACTGGCAACTGCTCGTTTGCGCCGACGGTATCCGCACTTTTTACGGCAATGCCGTCCATTGCGGAGACGTTTGCGGGCGGCACCGAATAGCCGGCACGAAGCGACTCCGCCGATATTCTGCCGCAGGCGTCGAGAAGCGGGACGGTCTCGCGGTTATTCGGACCGTCGGGTCTCGCGAAAGAAGACCTCATGGCGGCTACCGCCTCATCCAGACTTATCTGATTGAGGTATCGGGTTACCTTGGGTTTCTTTGCGCTGTCTGCGTCTACCACATGAACACCTCGACAAACTCTCCAGCCTCAAGCCCTTCGCAGCCGGCGGGGATCTTAATGACGCCGTCGCTCTCGACTATGGTATTCAGAAGACCCGACTTACCGAAGAGCGGTTCGGCAAGTCCTTCCTCCGTGATGCGGACGCGGACATACTCCTCGCGTCCTTTCTCCGAGGAAATATTGGTCAAAAGCCTGGCGCTCTTCAAAGTCGCGGTATCCTTCTCAAGACCGCATAATCTTCTGAGCATATGCCTGACGAGCACGGAGAGGACCATGTAGGTCGCGGCAGGGTGACCCGGTATGCCCACTATCGGGGTATCGCCAATCTTTCCGATTATGGTCGGCTTTCCGGGCGCAAGCGCAATGCCGTGCACGAGGACTTCGCCGACACCGTAGATTGCCTGTGCGGTCACGTCCTTAAGGTCCTTGGAACTGCCGCCGGAGACAAGGATAAGGTCGCATTTGTCCTTCGCTTCATTGAGAAGCGCTTTCATCTCCTCGCAGTCGTCGCGGACAATGCCCAGACGCCGCGGAATGCATCCGTATTTCTTAGCAAACGCCGAACAGAGATAGCTGTTGACATCGCGTATCTGACCTATCTCGGGGACGGTATCGACATTCACAATCTCGATGCCGGTCGAGATTATTCCGATTACGGGCTTTCTCTTTACAGGCACCTGCGCATAGCCGATGGCGGCAAGCGCACCGACATCCGAAGCCGTCAGGACTTTTCCCGCCTTATAGACGACGCTGTCCTTTTTGAAGTCCTCGCCGGCATAGATTACGTTTTCGCCGGGGGCAACGGGGCGCTTTACGAGGATATCCCCCGCGACCTCGTCGGTATACTCAAGCATGACCACAGCATCGGCGCCCACGGGCATTCTGCCGCCGGTGGGGATATTCAGGCATTCCCCTTTTACTATACTCCTGTCCTCGCCGATACCCATGGGGATTCTGCCGGCAAGCCTGAGCATGACGGGCATGTTATCGGTCGCCGTCACGGTCTCGGATGCGATTACGGCATACCCGTCCTTCCACGACTTGTTAAAACCCGGGATGTCTATGTCGGATACGGCATCCTCCGCAAGGATTCGCCCGTATGCATCCTCAAGATCCACGTTCTCGGAATCGATCACGGGCACTATGCTCTCCGCAATCTTCACTGCCTCGCTGACCGCGATAACTTTCAGAAAACTTCCTCTCAATTTGTTCTCTCCGTTTATTCTGATGATTTATTCCTTTATCATGCGCATTTTTACGCATTTTACGCATTTTTCGGTATTTTGTTCAATTTGGATTAAATTGGATTGATTGCATTAAATTTGGTTATTCCCTGCTATTTTCGGTTATTTCCGATTAATTTCGGTCAATATGATCAATCCGATAAATGCGGTATCTGCAAAAATATTGGGAATTTATCGGACCGGACACCCGGATTCACAGCTTATGCTCACAGGTCACGACCGGCATCCGTTTTAAGTCAGTAAAGACTGTTTCCGGCTTAAACGGACATGATCCGGGTCTGCCAAAACTGCAACAATCGGGATGCAAAAAGCGTTACTTAAAACATCCGAGCTGACACTGTCTGATCTTTATACCCCGTGTATTGCAGAATTTTCCGATATCTTCGACCGGAATATCGTTCTTCTTTGCAATCGACAATGCCTGTTCGCATGTGATTACTTCGGCAATACCTTCCTTCTTCAAAAGATCTGCAATCTTGTCTTTATACTCAGCATTCATAACCAGTATTGATTTACAAAATATTAGAGTTTATCTAATGAAGTGAACTTGCGGAATAATGTAAAAACCGGATAAAATGCACAGACAGGGCATTAAAATATGATAACGGCAGTATCATACAAATACCTGAACCGCCGTTGCCTTAAACGTCAGCGTAACTTCGTCACCGACCTTAAGATCAAGCCTTTCAATACTCTGTTTTGTGATTGCCGCCGCCAGCGTTATTCCGATATCGACGGAGACATAGGTGTACATGTCGCTGGCATCCATTGCCGTGATCTTCCCGCTGAATGTGTTAAGAGCACTGGAATTGAACTCGCCGCGTGAGATGATAATCTCCTCGGGTCTTATACCCACGCTTACCGTTCCCGACAGCGCCGTTACGGCATGAATCTTTACGCCCGCAACATTGACAAAGACCATGCCCCTGTCATCGACGACGACTTCGCCGCGGAAGAGGTTGAGATTCTCGGCAAACGAAGAGATAAAGCCGTGTGACGGGTTGTGAATAATCTCCTCGGGAGTGCCGCAGGCAACAATCGAGCCTTTGTCTATGACCGCTATCGTATCCGAGACGGCAAGTGCGTCGATAATCGAATGCGTAACGATAATGCAGGGAATACCCTCACTGCGAATTGCAGCCGCAAGCTCGCGGCGCATCTGCTCCTGCGTTCTTACGTCCAGAGCCGCGAGAGGCTCATCCAGAAGGAGAAGTCCGGGTCTTGGTGCGATTGCGCGTGCAAGAGCCGTTCTCTGACGCTGACCGCCCGAAAGCCTTGTCACGCGTTCGTGCATGACCTTGTCTATGCCCATTCTTTCGCAGAGTTCCAGAACACGTTTATCGATCTCCTCCCCGGGCATCTTTCTTGCCTCAAGACCGTATGCAATATTCTCGGCTATCGTCATATGCGGAAACAGCGCATAGTTCTGGAACATATACCCGATATTTCTCTCTTCGGGTGCAACGAAGACACCCTTTTCAAGATCGAGGAGCACCTTGCCGTTGAGAACAATTCTGCCGGTTTGTGGTTTGATAATTCCCGAAAGAACCTTAAGCACGGTAGATTTTCCCGAACCGTTCGTTCCGATGAGAGCCAGAGTCTTACCGTCCTCGACGTTAAGTTCGCCGACATCGAGAGTGAAATCCCGCAGAGTGGATTTAAAGCATGATTCCAACATTATCTGTCACCTCTGCCCGATATGTATTTTACAGTCAGAATGACGCTGAACGAGAAGACCACAAGGACGATTGCAAGAGCAACCGCGACATTGATATCGCTCTGCATTGTGGTGTAAATCGCAAGCGGCATTGTCTGAGTCGTTCCCTGAAAATTGCCGGCAAACATAAGGGTTGCGCCGAACTCTCCGAGAGCCCTTGCAAAGGTCATGATGATTCCCGAGAGAAGAGCACTTGCGGCAATCGGAAGGGTTACTCTGAAGAATGTCCTTGCCGGACCCTCTCCCAGCGTCCTCGATGCCGATTCGTAATCCTTATCGACCGCCTCGAAACTCGAGCGTGCCTGCCTTATGTAGAACGGCGATGCCACAAATATCTGTGAGATAATTACGGCAAGCGTCGTAAACGGCAGATATATTCCGAATACTCCGAGAGACTGACCGACCAGACCGTTTCTTCCGAATGCTATAAGGAGCGCCAGACCAGCGACCGTAGGCGGCAGAACTATCGGAAGATCGGTCAGAGTATCAACTATATTTCGTCCGCGGTATGCCACCCTTGCATTGACGTATGCCAGCGGCGTACCTAAAACGACAACAATCACCGTACTTATCGACGCCGTCACGGCACTCAGCCAGAGTGCGTCCAGTGCCGCGGGACTCATTATTGCGGTGACAAAATCCGCAGGCGTGACACGCGTGAACAATGCCGCAAGCGGAATCGTAATGAAAAACAGAAAACTGAATATTAAAATTCCGGCTATAACCGATGTAAGCATCCTGCCTGCCGACGAATTCTGTTTTGAACCGGTATTCATTTTTGCCTCCAATCAGGACCGCATGACGCCGACCTGAAATTCAAGAACTGATGCAAATACTGTTTGCAATCGGATTCTGCATCAAATAAAATTGGATTTGATTGAATTTGAGTGGTGTTTGTTTGTAAATAAGATTGTTTTGAGATTATGGAATTAATCTCAGTTTGAAACGTCGAAACCGTATTCCTTAAGGACGGCGGTTCCCTTCTCGCCTGTAAGGTATGACTCAAAGAGCTTTACCGCAGGCTTGTCTGCGTTTGCTTTGAGGACACCGTAGGGGTAGCTTGCAATTACATTGTACTTGTCGGGGATCTCAATCAGTGTGATATCCTTCTTGTCAGCCTTGCTGATATCCGACTTGTAGACGATTGAACCGTCGGCTTCGCCGAGGACCAGGACCGGCTTGATTTT
>JAFPWZ010000111.1 GCA_017412625.1 Methanomicrobium sp. | reverse complement strand
TTACCCTGCCTCTTGAACAGGCGCGTGGTAAGCAGGATGTTACTGTCCACGGAATAACCGATAAGCATAAGGAGTGCCGCGGTCGTTCCGAGCGAGAGCGTAAAACCGATTACGTCCATTATCGTCGCGGTTATGCTGATATCGAAGACACCCGCGGCAACAATCGTCAGTGATGCGATGAAGTTTCTGAACGCAACAAAGACAACGACTGCCATGAGGATGAATGCCATGAGCACTGCCCAGAATGCCTGAGTCTGAAGAGTCTTACCGAATGTCTCTCCAATCAGGTCGATACCTGCTTCTGGATACTTGGCATAGACGTGTTTGGTCATTTCCTGGAATCTGTTCTCGTCGGGGATATTGTCGAAGACGATATAGTATCCGTTGTTAATGCTCTCACCTACGCTCTTTAACGGATAGTCCTTGAAATACTGTTCAAGGTCTGCCGCCGAGTCATCGGTGAAGACGGTTACGGCAATTCCTCCTGAAAAATCAATACCTGCTTCAACCGGAAGTCCGGTAGTTACGGTATTAAATCCCAAAAAGATCACGGATACAATGAAAAGAGCCAGCGGCAGCGCAACCATATGCCGCGGATCGTATCTGTTGATGTCGTAGGTAAATTTACCCATAAATAGAGGTATGTTTTTAAAGATCATAAATGGTATTGGTATGAAGGATAAGTGCCGCGGCAAAACGCCGCATTTATTCGGTTTTCGGCGGTCAGACCCGTATATTTTACAGCAGACGCGGCAAATCTGTCCGGCAAATATGAGCAGGATGCACTCAATTATTCACAAAACACAATGTCGTTTTATGTATGTTGCAATGTCATTTTATGTATGTTTACAATGTCGATTTACGTAATAACACAATAAAATGCCAAAATAACGGATAATTGGCAGGATTGCATTTGAGGGTATCGGAGGACAGACTGAGAACATACGGATAACATGCAGAGAACATGCAGAGAATATTCGGAGACCATACGGATGGAATACATGAAACAGCGAGACGAATATTCCCTACTCGGAATGCATCTTTCAATCCGGAAACGGGCATATTTTGACGAAATTATCCGAAAAAACGAGCACAAGTATTAAATAAAATGCAGATCATATTTTCACACATGAGATCAGTAGCCGATCTAAAAAACGAGATAGAAAAGCGTCTTAAGAGCTATCTGTCGAGAGACAAGAACGGCATACGCCGTACGCTGCTGAAAATTTTCGTGCAGGTGAAGACTGTTACGATAGCCGGTCTGCACGAGAAGTTGAAAGAACACTTTGATGTCAGCTACAAATCGGTTGCATCAATGGTAGGTATCATTGCTTCAAAGATTGGTATCCTTCACGTTATCAAAGAAAAAGACAATGATCAGATTCAGTATATGCTGAAAGAGCAGTATACGGATCTGGTGAATCAGGCGATTTCCTGCGCATAAGTCTGCGGAAAGAGCACACAAAACAGGCACATCTGAAACTGCTCCAGCGGTAGCTATTTTCAAAAGTTATTATCCGTATTGTGCGTTGCATAATCATGAATTTATAAGATCGACCGATATATTTTGCATATTATTTCTACACATAATTACAGTGCAAACCATACCTTGTCCGGTATATCCGCAATTTTACAGCACACCCATCCGCCATACCGACAGAAACAATACCAACGGAATGCCCTTCACACATCCTCTCACCTTAATGAGTAATCTATTTTAGCCTTACATGTCGAATAATAAGCAATGTATTCTGAACCAACGGAGAATAACTCTCCATACGATATCACCGTATCCGAAGAAGTTCGCCGGTATATCCTCGATAAAGGCCACGATTTCAGAGTGTGCACCTCCTGCGGCGGTCCTATTATACTGTCCACGCTTGTAAAACCCGCAAAACCGACGGATATAGAGATTTATATCGGAAAATACATCCTCTATGTCTCAATATATCAGGCAAGATTCATCAGCTGCGTAAGCAAGGATATGATTCCGCAGTTTACGGACTATTCATACACCGCATAAAGGAAATTGAAGGATTTCCAAATCCCGTTTTTAACATGTCTTTTGAAGAATTGGACCACACCGCCGACTACCTGTTCCGATGCAGAGGCAGAAGCCCCGAAGAACTCTTTTCCGAGTCCGCAAGAGCCATGTTCTCGATAATGTTCGAGAATAATGACGCAAACAACGTCGGGAATAACGGTACAGATAACGGTACAGACAGCGGTTCAAATAACTGCTCAAATAACGGTTCAAATGCCGATTCCGACGCAGTACGCGTGAAAAAAGAGATTGAGGTCGAATCGGATTCACTCTCGAATCTTCTCATCGATTTCCTGTCGGAACTGCTCTTCGTCGCGGAGGTCGACTGCCTTGTGCTTTCGGGCGTAAAACCGAAGATTACCGGAAATTCGCTGAAAGCCGAGGTCTTCGGCGAGCCGTTTGTCCCCGAAAAGCACGGCGGCGGCACCGAGATTAAAGGCATATCGCGCTCCGGCGTCGAGATTGAGGAGATTTCCGAAGATGACGGGATATATTATCAGGCGGAGATAATTTTTGATGTATGATGCAGATGCACAGATGTACGGATGCATAATCCGCGGAAATCAATCCCGCAAATCGCAAATCAGGCGCCGTTAGCGTCAACTTTGTGCCGACTTTGCACCGACATTGCGTCAACATTAACCATAATATAAGTACCGATACAATACTTCAGAATATATCGAAGATACAATAAGACAAAAATACCAAAACTAAATGAGACAGATACCGAATCCGAGGCTGAGTGATGATTGACAAAATAAACAAAATAAGTGATGTGGAATGGGAATTAAAGGAAGGATTCATGCCGAATATGTCGGTGCCGGCAAGAATCTATATCTCGGAACTCCTTGCGCAGACCCTTGAGGAAGGTGCGGCAACGCAGCTTGCAAACGTGGCAACCCTTCCCGGAATCCTGAAATACTCGCTTGCAATGCCCGATGTCCACTGGGGATACGGCTTTCCCATCGGCGGCGTCGCCGGATTCGACGCGGATACGGGAATTATCTCACCCGGAGGCGTCGGATTCGATATCAACTGCGGCGTAAGACTCATAACAACGCCGGTAAAAGCCTCGTCGAACGAAATGCCCAAGATTAAACGCCTGATTACCGAGCTCTTCCACACCGTGCCCACCGGCGTCGGCACACATGCCGAGAAAAAACTCAACGAGAAGGAGCTTGACGACATCATGAACGAAGGTGCGGGATGGATGGTAAACAACGGCTACGGCAACCCGCATGACCTGATAAGATGCGAGGACAACGGCTGCATGAAAGGCGCGGATACGGCGTTTGTGAGCAAAAAAGCGATAGCACGCGGCATTCCGCAATGCGGCACCCTCGGCTCGGGAAACCATTTCCTTGAGGTGCAGAAGACCGCCGAAATCATGGATGAGGAAGCGGCTGCAAAGTTCGGCGTCGAAAAGGACAATCTCTGCATAATGATACACTGCGGCTCACGCGGTCTCGGGCATCAGGTCTGCACCGACCATCTGAAAGAGATTGAAGCCGCAACCAAGAAATACGGCATAAATATCCCCGACAATCAGCTTGCCTGCGCACCGATAAAAAGCGACGAAGGAAAGGCATACTTCGGCGCAATGGCGGCTTGCGCCAATTATGCGTGGGCAAACCGGCAGATGATAACGCATATGGTCCGCGAGGTCTTCTGTAAGATTTACGGAACGGAATACGACGAATTAAAGCTCGTCTACGACGTCTGCCACAACGTCGCCAAGTTCGAGGAGTATGAGATAGACGGCAGAAGAAAGAAGGTCTGCGTCCACAGAAAAGGCGCAACACGCTCTTTCGGTCCGAATTCACCCGACCTGCCGGGCGATCTCGTATCGGTCGGACAGCCCGTCCTGATTCCGGGAAGCATGGGAACGCCGTCATATCTGCTCAAGGGAACGGCGGCGGCGATGGAGAAGACATTCGGCAGCACCTGTCACGGCTCGGGCAGGGTATTCTCGCGCACAAAGGCAAAAGAAGGCATGAGCGGGCAGGAAATCAAGGAAGATCTCGAGAAACGCGGCATCTTCGTAAAGGCGACGAGCAACAAGGTCATAGCCGAAGAAGCCCCCGATGCCTACAAGTCAAGCAGCGAGGTCGTAAGAGTAGTCCATGACGCGGGAATCTCCCTGAAAGTCGCCAGATTTGAGCCGTTAGGAGTGATAAAGGGATGAAATCAAAAGCGGGAATTGCCTGCGACACTGCAGGCTTTATGAACAAATATATCGAGGACTGCGGCGTCACTTGCGAACTTGTAAGCCCGCAGATGCTCGCAACGCCGTTTTACAAGGGAAATATCGTTGCCCTCGTAATTCCGACGGGCTTCGGAAACAGGATGTATTCCGGCATTCTTCCGGCGCTTCGCGCATCGGCGGACAGAATAGAGAAATTCGCGAAGAAAGGCGGAAGAGTCCTCTGTTTCGGCGCCATGACCGCGGACGGCAACACATACGGCTGGCTGCCGTTTAAGTGCAGTTACGTTCACGATTACTTCAACGCGCCGATAACGGTCGACAAAAACAGTGAGTTTGCGGGCATTACCGCCGATTTCGACGAGAACGGCATAGAATTCGACGGTTATTTCGACGACACCGCCGCCGAATGCGAGGTCATTGCCTCGACAAAGGACGGCAGAAAGGTCATGATTGCGAAGAAGCACGGCGAAGGATACTATGTCATAACATCAATCCACGAACTGCCGTCAAAGGAGTTTATCAGAAATTTCTGCACCGCAAATGCGGAAATTTTGTTCTGAACGTGTTCCGAACGTGTTCCGAACGGAATATTGAAAGCACAAAGAGGGGGAAAATGGTATCAAAAGCAGCGGTTGCCTGGGAAACCGAGGGCATTCTGAACAGATATATCGAGGAATGCGGCGTCAAATGCGAACTTATAACACCGCAGATGCTCGCAATGCCTTTTTACAAGGGGGAACTTGTTGCCCTCATAATTCCGGCGGGTTTCGGAAACAGGCTGTATTCCAGCCTTCTTCCCGCACTCAGATCATCCCGTGAAAGGGTCCGGGACTTCGTAAAGAAAGGCGGAAGAATCCTCTGTTACGGCGCCATTACCACAGATGCGGACACATACGACTGGCTGCCGTTCAAATGCGAATACACTCACGAATTCTTCAGCGCGCCGATAAATATCGATAAAACAAAGGAATTTTCCGGCATTACCGCCGATTTCAACGAGAACATGATTGATTTCGACGGATATTTCACCGGCGATATCGCGGAAGATGAGGTAATTGCATCGGCAAAAGAAGGCAGATATGTGATATTTGCCAGGAAATACGGCGACGGATACTTTGTTTTGGTATCAACCCACGAACTGCCGTCAAAGGAATTTCTGAGGAAGTTCTGTACTGCCAACGTAGAAATATTATTCTAAACGGAAACACTAACTTTTATATATGATTCATTCGCAGTTTTGCGAATTGTTCCAATATCTCAGAGGTATTCACAGGCAATAATAGGGTAATCGGAATGAATGAAACAGCAGGAAAGATTTTAAAAATCCTTGAAGAGAGAAAAGAGCCCGTATCGGGCGAAGAAATGAGCAAGATCCTCGGTATAACACGTTCTGCCGTCTGGAAGGATATCAAGGAGTTAAAAGAACTCGGATACTCCATCAATTCTTCAAGAACGGACGGCTACGAGCTTGTAAGCGCTACCGCTGGTCTTCTTCCGCACGAGATAAAGAAGTATCTCAAGACGCGTTTTATGGGGCAGGATATCCGTTATTTCGAGAAAACGGAGTCGACAACATGGGTTGCCAAGGAGCTCTGCGCCAAGAACGACATAAATACTCTTGACGGAACGGTTATCATCGCCGAAGAGCAGACCGGCGGTTACGGCAGACTCGGACGCGCATGGTCTTCGCCGCCGGGCGGAATCTGGACGACAATCATTCTTAAACCGGATATCTCGGTAGATCGCCTGTTTTTCATAACGATGGCGGCATCGATTGCGGTGGCAAGAACCATAAGGAACATGTATGATGTCGGCGCTCTCATCAAATGGCCGAATGACATTTATATCGGCGATAAAAAGGTAAGCGGGCTTTATCTGGAGTTATCCGCCGAGGCCGACGTCATCCACCACTGTCTGCTCGGTATCGGAATAGACGCGAATGTGACTCCCGAAGTCTTCAACAACGACAAACCGGTCGCGGTTACGTCGCTTAAGGACGAAACGGGCGCGGATATCAACCGCGTCGAGTTCTTTGCGCAGTTCCTCAAGGAGTTCGAGCTCCGCTACGATTTCGTCATGAAAAACGATTTCGAGCCGATTCTGAAGGAATGGAAGAGCCTTTCGCTGACGCTTGACAGAAGAGTGAGGGTTACGACGCCGAGAAAGACGATTGAAGGTCTGGCTATGGATATCGACGACCACGGCGCCCTTATTATCAAGAAAGACAACGGAACCATAGAAAAGGCAGTCTCCGGCGACTGCACGCAGATTTAAACTAAATACTCACAAATACTTTTTTTCAGGGCATCGGCGATGGAAAAGAAAGATATCCGATACGTTCTGATAATTCAGTGCGAAAACGCCAGAAAACGATGCAGCGGTTTTGCCTGTTCACAGACTTTTTCCGAGCGAAAAGCCTTTTTCGAAGGATATCCGCGTGATATTCCCTATATTGCGGTTTCCTGCGGCGGTTGCGACAATCCGTGCGCTCTTGCGGGAGTTGACCACTTCAGCCGAAAACTCGATAAAAAGACCGATATTCCGAAAAATAAGGTCGCAGTTCATCTTTCCTCCTGCATTGTGACCGAGAATCATCATCATGACCGCTGTCCTCATGCCGAGAGCATAAAAGAGACTTTAAAGCGGAAAGGCTATGAGAACATCACCGAAGGTACCTATATCAGCGCCGCCTCAGAGAAAAAGCGTGAAAACGGAATATACAGGCGTTATTCAGGCGAATAAGCCTTTAACAGTGCTGAAAACCAATGACAGATCATATAATATCATAAATTTTTGATAGTATCTAAAAATTGAAACACATCTAAAGATACTCTATTTTGTTGCCTTTACCACGCATTTATACGCAGAATTCCGCATTATTTACACATATCCCCTCACCGCAATACGCATCAGTTAAATATCTTGTCAACCAACTTTGTTGACACAGGTTGACAAGATGTACGGAGACATACGGAGAACGGAGATTATTTATCAAACGGCATTATTCATCGCGCTTTTTGCAATCGGCAGCTATATAGTAATCCCGATGGTTCCCGTTCCCGTCACACTTCAAACCCTGTTCATTCTGCTCTGCGGCTGCGTTATGAAACGCTATGCCGCAATTCCCGCTGTTCTTTACATTATTCTGGGCACTCTCGGTCTTCCACTGTTTCATCAGATGACATCGGGTCCGGGGATTCTCATGGGACCGACGGGCGGCTACATCTTCGGATTTATCCTCGCGGCGCTCATCGTCGGAATCGCCTGCGAACGAAATTCAAAGACAATAAAAATCGCCGGACTTATCCTAGGATCAGCCTCAATAACAATCTGCGGCGTTATCTGGATATCGGTCTCTACGGGGCTTTCGATTGCGGATGCCCTGCTCATCGGCGCCGCTCCGTTCGTCATCGGCGATATCCTGAAGATTGCCGCGGCATATCTGATATCGGAGAGAATCAAAAGCGCGGACACGGATGACATCACGGAAGAGGGAGAAGATTAGGTCCCTGTCACATTGAATAATCGGTAAACGCCCCAAATGATTGAGATAAACAATCTGAAATTCAGGATTCTGGAGATAGACAGGCTTTGCGTGCCAAACGGCATCACGTGCATCATCGGAGAGAACGGCAGCGGCAAGTCCACTCTGGCGAGACTTTTATGCGGGTATTACGAGGCGAAAACGGGCAGTGTTCTCGCCGACGGCGTTCCCGTGCGCAGTCTTGATACGGGATATGTCCCCGAATTCTTCGACAACGGCATTATCTTTGAGAATGTCGCCGATGAGATAACCTCGCCGCTGAGGTTTGCCTTTGAAACGCCGGAGAAGATCGCCGAAAAACTCGACGCCGCGGCGGAACTCATCGGAATTGCCGACCTTACCGATAAGGAAACGCGAAATATCTCCGGTGGCGAAAAAGCCTGCGTTGCGCTCGCAACGGCGATAATAAGTTCACCGCGGATTCTTGTCCTCGATGAACCCGACTCGCATCTTGACAGGGAGACAACTAAAAGGATAATGGCGGCGCTCAAGGGACTTCACGGCAGCGCTCTTTACGCAAATGCGGACGCCACCAACGCCGAAGACAACTCAACGGTTCTGGGACACAAGGACAGCCCTTATATCATACACTGCACGCAGAACATGGATATCGCCGCGGATGCCGACTTTCTCATCTTCATGGAAAAGGGCAGGGTAAAGTATTCCGGCAGTCCGTCCGCGGTCTTTGAAAAGCTGAAACTGCAGGGGTCGCCTTTCCTTCCGACGAAGATGCGTATTGACGCCGCCGTCGGCAAAGCCGCAAATGCGACGACCGATACTTCAGAAATTGCCGAATATCCCTCATTTGCCGAAACTGCCGCTAATGCTTCGGATGCGGGTGCGGAAATATCCCAAAAACTCGAACTGAAAGGGCTTAAAATCTCACGCGGCGGTTTTACTCTGAATGCCGATGCCGTCTTCGGCAGCGGCGTGCACATCATAACGGGCAGAACCGGGAGCGGAAAATCGACGCTCGCATACGCCTTATCGGAATCGGGGCTTGCGGAGGTCGCCGAGGGTGTCGTCTCATCCGAGGGACTCGAAAAACGTGTATTTCTGATGCAGTTTGCCTCATACCACATAACGCAGGCAACCGTCGAAAAAGAGATAATTTCGTGGGGCAGGACAGCGGAAGAGACCGAAAAGATACTGAAATATCTCGGTCTTACTGAGAGAAGGAACTTTGACCCCGCAATGCTCTCCGCCGGCGAACTCAAAAGACTCCAACTCGCCTGCATCCTCTCAGGAGATGCCGACCTGCTTATACTCGACGAGCCTTTCAGCACGCTGGATATCGTCAGAAAAGAAGAATTTGCCGCATACCCGCAGTTTTCCGACGCGGGATCACGCGGCAGCCCGAAGATCATAATCATATTTACGCACGAAAAGACCGTTCTCCCGCATGCCGACCGGATCTGGGAGATAAAGGATAACAGACTCGTATATCTCGGAAAAGCCTCCGAGACGCAGACGCTGAAAAACTGGAACGGCGCTCCCGAATATATCGGATACGCACTCTCGAAGGGCGCCGCCTTAAGAGGCGTCCTATTCGACGATGCGGTCGCGGGCATAAAAGAAATAACGGAAGATGAGGGGTGCAATCCGTGAAGGGGGAACGCGGTTCATGAAAGACGCACGCCTTAAACTGCTGAGCGTCTTTCTGCTCTCCGTATCGGCATACGCGTCGGTAACGGGGGCGGCTCTCGCTTTTATCTGGTGGCTCGTCTTCTCAAAGCGCTTAAAGTCGCTGCCGTCGCTTAAGATCTTCCTCGGTCTCTTCATGATAACGGGCGCAATCTCGCTTCTCATGGAGTATCGCGATCTTCTCGGAATTTCGTATTTCATCCGCATGAGCACGATAATCCTCATTGCGGGGTATGCCTACACCGAGTTATCCTCAAAAGACATGCTCAATGTCATGACATGGCTTCTGGGCGAGAGATACGGCTTTGAACTCGGGCTTATCTCCGCAATCGCCGTTCAGAAGATCAGACAGCTGAGCACGGACTACGCAAGGACAAAGGTTGCCCACCGGATGAAAGCCGTCTATCGCGGAGGAAAAGACAGACTTAAGTGCGCGGATTACCTCTCCATAGCCGCAATCATCCTCATAAACTCGCTCAAAGACTCAAAAGAACAGTCGAAAGTGCTGGCAATCCGCGGCTACAGACACGGCGGAAGGTTGCAGCCGGTCTTTGATAAATCAAAATTTGATTATATTCCGATTTTTTGTGCAACAGGCTTATTTCTGTGCGCATTTCTCACCTTAGTGACTTATTTATAGTGTGGGAAAGATACCTAATAAGGATTAAAGATCCAAGATAATCGCGGTATTGAGGCTGACAATACGGAACAAAAAATGTCCGTATTCAGCCTAACGTTTGGAGATAAATATGAGTGTGAAAAATCCTGTGAAAATTACAGACACTACCCTAAGGGATGCTCATCAGTCCTTAATCGCAACCAGATTGAAGACTGAAGATATGATGCCTATTGCCAAAGCAATCGACAAGGCAGGGTTCTTTTCAGTAGAGGCATGGGGAGGCGCAACATTCGACAGTTGTATCAGATACCTCAACGACGACCCGTGGGAGAGGCTTCGCGACCTGAAATCCGTCCTCAAGAAGACGCCGATTCAGATGCTCCTCCGCGGTCAGAACCTTGTCGGATACAAGCACTACCCCGACGACGTCGTAAAGAAATTCATAGAAGCGGCAGGCAAAAACGGCGTTGACGTATTCCGCGTCTTTGATGCACTCAACGACATAAGGAACATGCAGACATCCTTCGATGCCGTAAAAGACATCGGCGGACACCTTCAGGGCACAATAAGTTATACGACAAGCCCCGTTCACTCAAACGCCAAATTCATCGCCATGGCTGAGGAACTCTATGCAAAAGGCTGCGATTCAATCTGTATCAAGGATATGGCGGGTCTCATCATGCCGGGCGACGCCCGCGAGCTCATCGCAGGCATCAAGAAGAAGATAGATATTCCGGTTGACCTTCATTCACACTCCACAAGCGGAATATCTCCGATGAGCTATCAGGCGGCAATAGAGGCGGGCGTGGATATCCTCGATACCGCAATGTCGCCGTTTGCCTTCGGCACCTCGCAGCCGGCAACCGAGAGTATTGTCGCAAGCCTCAACGGAACCGACAGGGATACGGGAATCAGCCTGATAACGCTCCGCGATATCAAGAACAGATGCCTTGAGGTAAGGGACAGATACAAGGTTCTGATATCGCCGATATCGGAGAGAATCGACAGCGACGTCCTCATTTACCAGCTCCCCGGCGGAATGATCTCCAATCTCATCTCGCAGCTCAAGGAGCAGAACGCCCTCGATAAACTCGATGAGGTCCACAAAGAGATACCCAACGTCAGAAAAGACCTCGGTTATCCGCCGCTCGTGACCCCGACAAGTCAGATTGTCGGAACGCAGGCCGTCCTCAACGTCATCATGGGCGGACGCTACACCAATGTCACGCAGGAAGTCAAGGATTACCTGAGGGGACTTTACGGAGCGGCGCCGGGCGTTGTCTCACCCGAACTCATAAAGCAGATCCTCGGCGACGACAAGCCCTACACCGGAAGACCGGGCGACCTTCTGGAGCCGCTCTACGAGAAGATGGGTGCCGAGGCACGCGAGAAGGGCATTGTCTCGAAGGAAGAGGATATCCTCACGTATATCCTCTACCCCGCGATTGCACCCTCATTCCTTAAAGGCGAGAGGAAAGGCGAGCCGCTTCCGGTGCACGCCGAGGTCTCGCACGACACGTATAAAGTGCCCAGCAGCATGGAAGTCGAGGTCGACGGCGAGATATTTGCCGTCAGAATCCTCTCCGTCGACGGCAGCACGGTCGAGTCCGTCAACTCCATCGGCGCCAAGAAGATACCGCGTGATATCAAGGGCGGAATTGTCAGCAATATGCAGGGAATGGTTCTCAAGGTCGAGACCAATATCGGCGCCCAGGTCAAAGTCGGCGATACCCTCGTTGTCCTTGAGGCAATGAAGATGGAGAACCCGATTAAGTCGACCAAAGAGGGCAAGGTTACACAGATCTTCGTCGATGCCGGCGATACCGTGCAGACCGGCGACGTTCTGCTGGTTATAGAGTAGAGGTATCAGATGAAGTATTTTGATAAGGTGCTGATTGCAAACCGCGGCGAGATTGCAATAAGGATAATGCGCGGGTGCCGCGAGCTCGGTATCGAGACCGTGGCGGTCTATTCCGCGCCGGATTCCAATGCACTTCATGTCAAGTATGCCGATGCGGCTTATCTCCTGGGCGAAGCCCACCCGTCCAAGAGTTATCTCAACAAGGAGAAGATTATCGAGACGGCACTGAACGCGGACGTCGACGCCATTCACCCGGGTTACGGTTTCCTTGCGGAGAATGCCGAGTTCGCAAAGCTCTGCGAGGAAAACGGCATCAATTTCATAGGTCCGTCCTGGAAGACCATCGAGATGATGGGCTCCAAGCTCGGCTCAAAGCACATGATGGAGAACGCCGGCGTCCCCGTTCTTCCTTACACTCCCGACGGCGTTACCACTCTTGCCGAGGCAAAAAGAATCTCGGCCGAGATCGGTTACCCCGTCATCGTCAAGGCTTCTGCGGGCGGCGGCGGTATCGGTATGCAGGTCGTCAACTCCGAGAGCGAACTTGAGGAGGCTATCGAGAAGTCGATGCGTATCGCCAAGTCGGCTTTCGGCGACCCGACCGTTTTTATCGAGAAATATCTCGTAAAGCCGCGTCATATCGAGTTTCAGGTTCTCTGCGACAAGTTCGGCAACCGCGTTCACCTCTACGACAGGGAATGCTCGATTCAGAGAAGGCATCAGAAACTTGTCGAGGAAGCCCCCTGCCCGATTATGACCGACGAACTCCGCGAGAGGATGTCAAAGTCCGCCCTCAGGGTCGCGGAGGTCTCGGGTTACTACAATGCGGGAACGGTGGAGTTCCTTTACTCCAACGGCAACTACTACTTCATGGAGATGAATACCCGTCTTCAGGTCGAGCACACGATTACCGAGATGATTACGGGTATCGACCTTGTCCGTCAGCAGATTCGCATCGCCGCCGGCGAAAAACTCCCCTTTACGCAGGAGGATATCTCGGTTCACGGCCATGCAATCGAGTGCCGTATCAATGCCGAAGATCCGCTCAACAACTTCGTCGCCGACCCGGGAAAGATAGTGAGATACAGGAGTCCCGGAGGACCCGGTATCCGTGTGGATTCGGGTATCCACATGGGTTATTCGATTCCGCCGATGTACGACTCGATGATCTCGAAGCTCTGCGCATGGGGCATGGATCGCGATGAGGC